>CAZUIY010000103.1:0-4440 GCA_964619975.1 uncultured Gemmatimonadales bacterium | reverse complement strand
GCCGTTGCCGTCGAGATCGGTGGTGGGACCGAAGAGCCCCGAGTTGGTGGGGAAGATCACCTCGTCGAACGCCTTCCCCAGCGAGTCGATGCGGGCCTGCCCCTCGTCGACGGGCCCGTCCACGTAGATCGCCACGTGCCGGCCCAGGTAGCGAAGCGGCGCCTGGCGGTTCGCCGCGACCAGACACGAGCGGATGTTCACGCTTTCGAAGATGTCCGAAGAGGGCGCGAGGAGGCCGGCGTCCACCTCACCGGCCACCACGTGGCCCCGGTCCTCCGCGATCACGTTCGGGCGCGATCCGGCGGCGGCCCGCCGCGAGGGCACGCCCAGGGCGGCGGTGTCGTCTTCCGGGCCGGCGTGGAGGAACCGGTACGGCGCGGCCGATCGCTGGGGATCGAGGTGGACCGGCACGAACACCCAGGCGGTGCCGGGCGCCACGGCGAACCGCAGGATCGCCCCGTTCCGCGGCGGATCCAGATCCAGCACCGCGCCCGGCGCCAGGTTCACCGGGACGACCGGCGCGGTCACCACCTCGAACGGCAGGTGCGATCCGCGGTCTTCCTCCAGGACGAACGAGACGCGGGTCCGGTCGGGAGAGCCGAGCGCCAGGAGCTCCACCGAGGCCACCCCGTCGGCGCCGGTCGTGGCGCGGGTGGACAGGAGCGTGCCCGACCCGTCCTCGCGCGAGACGGCGACCGAGACTCCCTCCCACGGCGCGAGGGCGCCGTCCGGCTGAGCCCGGCGGACCCGGACCGCCAGCCGCACCCGGGACGTCTCGCCCGTCTCCACCACCCGCACCCCCGGGCTGGCGTACGTGAGCTGAACGCCGTCCCGGCCGCCGGGGGCACCGATGGGGCCCTCGCCACCGTCGTCGCAGGCCGCCAGCCCTAGGGCCAGCAGGGCGCCCGCGAGGGCCCGGGCGGACCACGGCCTACGCCCGGACAAGCGCCGCCTCCTCCGCCCGTTCGGCGCGGGCCGCCAGCGCCCGGCCGGTGTGCGTGTCCGCGCCGGCGACCTCCTCCGGCCGGCCCTCGGCCACCACCCGCCCGCCGCCGCGCCCGCCGTCGGGCCCCAGGTCGACCACCCAGTCGGCCCGCGCCACCACGCCCAGGTGGTGCTCGATCAGGATCACCGTGTGGCCGCGCTCGACGAGCTGGTCCAGCACCCGGAGCAGCGTCCTCACGTCCTCCTCGTGGAGCCCGGTGGTCGGCTCGTCCAGCAGGTAGAGCGTGCCCCGCGCCGCGGGCCGGGCGCGGGCGCCCGCCCGCCGCGCGGGGGCCCGGGCCAGCTCCCGCGCGATCTTCAGCCGCTGGGCCTCGCCGCCCGAGAGCGTGTTGGCCGGCTGGCCCAGCCGCAGATACCCGAGGCCCACCGACTGCAGCACGCGGAGCCCGCGCGAGGCGGCCGGCGCGCCGGCGAAGAACTCGATCGCCTCGTCCACCGTCAGCTCCAGCGTCCGCGCGATCGAGCGGCCGCTCCACTCCACCTTCAGCACCTCCGGGCGGTAGCGGCGGCCGCCGCACGCGTCGCAGGGGACGAAGACGTCGGGCAGGAAGTGCATCTCGATCCGCTGGTGGCCGTCCCCCCCGCACTCGGGACAACGGCCGTCCGCCGTGTTGAACGAGAAGTGGCCGGCGCCGAAGCCGCGACGCCGGGCGCTCGGGGTGTCCGCATAGAGCTTCCGGATGCCGTCGAACGCCTGGACGTAGGTGACCGGGTTCGAGCGCGGCGAGCGGCCGATCGGCGACTGGTCCACCACCGTCACCCCTTCCAGCCACTCGGCGCCGAGGATCGCGTCGCAGGCGCCCACGTCCTCGCCGAGGTGAGGGCTGCCCCCGGAGCCGGTGAACCGCCGCTCCAGGGCGCGCGCCAGGACGTCGTGGACGAGCGACGACTTGCCCGAGCCCGACACGCCGGTCACGGCGCTCATGGCGCGGAGCGGGAAGCGGGCGTCGACCCCGTCCAGGTTGTGGTGCCGGGCGCCCTCCACCGCGAACCACGGCCCGTCCAGCGGCCGGCGGCGGCGCGGGGGCAGGGTGGCCTCGCCGCGGAGCCAGGCGCCGGTGGTGGTGTCCGCTTCGGCCAGCGCGGCCGGGGAGCCGGCGAACACCAGCTCGCCGCCCCGGTCGCCCGAGCCCGGCCCCAGCTCCACCACCCGGTCGGCGGCCCGCACCACGTCCAGGTCGTGCTCCACCACCACGACCGTGTTCCCCCGCTCCGACAGGTCGGCCAGGAGCTCGATCACCCGGCCGGTGTCCCGCGCGTGGAGGCCGACGGAGGGCTCGTCCAGCACGTACAGACCGTCCGTCAGCGGGCTCCCGAGCGCGTTGGCGATGGCGATCCGCTGGGCCTCGCCGCCTGACAGGCTGCGGGTCAGCCGGTCCAGCGTCAGGTAGTCCAGCCCCACCGCCAGCAGGAGGCCCAGGCGGCGGTCCAGCTCGCGGACGATCGGCCGCACGATCTCCGGAGGGCCCGCCTCGTCGCCGAGGCCGGCGACCCAGTCGGCGACCTCCGGCAGCGGCCGGGTGACGGTGTCCGGCAGCGTCCGGCCGGCCACCCTTACCCAGCCGGCCTCGGGCCGGAGCCGCGAGCCGCCGCAGCCGGGACACTCCCGGTACGACTGGTACTGCCGCAGGAAGAACCGGACGTACGCCTTGTACTTCTTCCGCGTCAGGTCCTCGAGGAACGGGATCATCCCCTGGAACCGGGTGCCGCCGGCGCGGCCGCCGTGGAGGAGCGTCCGCCGGGAATCTTCGGGGAGATCCGCCCATGGCGCCGTCCAGGCGATCCCGGCGGCCTTCGCGAATGCCTTCAGCGAGTCCCGCCGCTTGGAGTAGCGCGGCTTGGTCCAGGGGTCGAGCGCCCCGTCCTTCAGCGAGAGGGACGGGTCCGGCACGATCAGCGCCGGATCGAACTCGAGCAGGTTGCCGAACCCGTTGCACTCGGGGCAGGCGCCGTACGGGTTGTTGAACGAGAAGAGGGTCGGCCGCGGCGCCGGGAAGCTCCGGCCGCACTCGTCGCACCGCTCGTGGCGGCTGAATCGGAGCGCGTCGGCCGGCTCGATCGCCTCGCGGCGGAACCCCACCGCCTCGCCGTCGCCCTCCTCGTACGCCCGCTCCACCGCCTCGGCCACCCGCGCCGGCTCGGTGGAGCCGATCGCCACCCGGTCGACCACCACGAAGATCGGGGTCTCGCGCGTCAGGTCCCGCCCCTCCTCGAGGTCGTCCAAGTGGACCTCGCTCCCCCCCGCCAGCACCCGCACGAACCCGAGCGCCCGCAGGTTCTCGACCAGGACCGCGTGCTTCAGGGCGTCGGAGATCGGGAGCGAGAACGTCACGTACCAGGCGCCGCCCCCGGCGGCCAGCTCGTCGGCCACCGAGCCCGGCGTCCGCGCCCGCACGGGCCGGTCGCAGTCGGGGCAGGCCAGCGATCCGGCGCGCGCGAACAGGAGCCGCAGGTAGTCGTACACCTCGGTGGCGGTCCCCACGGTGGAGCGGCGGCTGACGGTCTGGTTGGCCTGCTCGATGGCGATGGCGGGGGGGAGCCCGTGGATCGAATCCACCTCGGCCCGCGGCAGCCGGTCCAGGAACTGCCGGGCGTAGGTCGAGAGCGAGGCGACGTAGCGCCGCTGGCCCTCGGCGTAGAGGGTCTCGATCGCCAGCGACGACTTGCCGGAGCCGCTCACGCCCGTCACCACCGTCACCCGCGAGCGTGGAAAGCGCACGTCCACGTTCCGCAGGTTGTTCTGGCGCGCGCCGTGTACGGTGATGTCGGGCGGAGGGAGAGCGGTCACGGGAGGATCGAATCTAGGAGCCGGGCCCCCGATGGCAAAGGCCGGGGCCGCCCGATAGACTCCTTCCCCATGCCTGCGAGCGCGGTCCCGCTGTTCCGCCTGCTCGGGATCCGGGTCACGCTCGACCCGAGCTGGTTCCTGATCTTCCTCCTGGTGGCGTGGACCCTCGCCTCCGGGTACCTCCCCGCCCAGCTGCCGGACTCGCCCTCCCTGGTCATCTGGGGCCTGGGCGCCGGGCTGTCGCTGGCGCTGTTCGGGAGCGTGCTGGCGCACGAGTTCTCGCACGCCCTGGTGGCGCGAAGCCGGGGCGGCGAGGTCGACGAGATCATGCTCTTCATCTTCGGCGGCGTGGCCAAGCTGAAGGAGGAGCCCGAGGACGCCCGCTCCGAGTTCCTGATCTCCGCCGCCGGACCGCTCCTGTCGATCGCGCTGGGCGCCGCGTTCCTGGTGACGGCCGGCACGGTCGCCGGGGTCGCGCCCCCGGCCGCCATGGTCGCGCTCCAGTGGCTCGGCTGGATCAACCTCGCGCTGGCGATCTTCAACCTGATTCCCGGCTTCCCGCTGGACGGCGGCCGCATCCTGCGGGCGATCCTCTGGTGGCGGATGGGGGACTTCGAGCGCGCCACCGTGGGCGCGGCGCGGACGGG
>CAZUIY010000102.1:0-1172 GCA_964619975.1 uncultured Gemmatimonadales bacterium | reverse complement strand
AAGCTGGTGCTCGATCACGATCCCTCGGTGATCGTGCTCGACGTGCGCATGCCGGGCATGGATGGCTTCGAGGCCGCGCGGCGGATCCACGCACGCGAGCGCTCCAGGCACGTTCCGATCATCTTCCTCACCGGCATGCCGCTGGAGGCGGCATCGGCGTTTCGCGGCTACGAGGTCGGCGCAGTGGACTTCCTGATGAAGCCGGTGGTGCCGGAAATGTTGCGCGCCAAGGTGGCCGTGTTCGTCGAGCTGCACCGCAAGAACGCGGCGCTGGCCGGGGCGCAGGCGCAGCTGCGCGCGCTCGCGGCGCGACTGATTTCGATCCGCGAAGACGAGCGCGCACGCATCGCGCGCGAGGTCCACGATGAGCTGGGGCAGTTCCTGACCGGCCTGAAGATGGACGTGACCTGGCTGCGCAAGCACCTCGGCAAGGACCAGGCGCCGCTGCTCGAGAAGACCGCGGCCATGCGCCAGCTGATCGACTCCACCATCAAGGTGGTACGCAGGATCGCGACCGGCATGCGGCCGGAGATTCTCGACGACATGGGCCTGGTGGCAGCCATCGGCTGGCAGGCGAAGGAGTTCCAGAAGCGCATGGGCATCCGTTGCCGGGTCGAGCTGCCGGCCGCCCAACCCGATCTGGACAGTGCGTTGTCGACGGCGGTGTTCCGCATCTTCCAGGAGATCCTCACCAACATCGCGCGTCACGCGAAGGCGAGCGGGGTCAGCGTGCGGCTGGGGATCTCGCCGCGGCTGCTGACGCTCGAAGTGGTGGACGACGGCGGCGGCATTGCCGAGGACGCCGTGCACGCGCGCGAGTCCCTCGGGCTGCTGGGAATGCAGGAACGGGCGCAACTGTTCGGCGGCGAGGTCAGCATCCGTGGCCGTCCCGGCCGCGGCACCACGGTCGCCCTGTCCATTCCCCTGCCGATTGCGCCGCAGCCGGCGCCCGACTAGGGGGAATCGCCCCCCTTATTGTTCGACAGCGTACAGAAGCGCCGCGATTCGCGGCACACACTGCCGGCTACTAAGGGGTGAGAAACATGGCAGGCTCAGTGTTGGTCGTTGAAGATGAAGAACCGGCGCGCCAGTTGCTCGCTGGCAATTTGCAGAACGCCGGTTACCAGGTGCAATGCGCGGGCGATGTGGCGCAGGCCGAAGCGATGATGCGC
>CAZUIY010000101.1:0-3140 GCA_964619975.1 uncultured Gemmatimonadales bacterium | reverse complement strand
GGGAAGGCCCTGGCGGATGCCTCCGGAGTCGAGTCGGTGCTGGACCTGCCGTGCGGGACGGGCCGGTTCACCGGCAGCCTGGCGGCGGAGGGGTACCGCGTGGTTGGCGGCGACATCTCGATCGAGATGATGCGGAAGGCGCTCGAGGCGCCGGACGGCGCGCGCGAGGGGGTCCTCGGCTACGTCCAGGCCGACGCCGAGCGGCTGCCGTTCGCCGACGGGGCGGTGGACTGCGTGATGTCGATCCGGTTCCTGTTCCACGTCGACCCCGAGACGCGCGTGCGGATCCTGCGGGAGATGCGGCGGGTCTCCGGGCGCTGGCTGATCCTCGACTACCGGCACCGCTACACCTGGCGCTGGGCCAAGCGGTGGACGTTGCGTCGGCTGGGACTCAGCCGCCGCGAGATGCCGCGGGTCTCGAGCGCCCAGATGCGGGCAGAGCTGGCCGCGGCCGGGATCGCCGCGCGGCGGATCGTCCGCGTGGGGACGCCGCTCTTTTCCGACAAGTGGATCGTGCTGGGTGAGCCGGACGGAGCCTGACCCGCCGCCGCCCGCGCCGGAGGATCTCCTGGAGGAGATCGGCATCGAGGGCGTGGAGGTGGCGGGTCGACTCGGCGAGGGCCGGCGGAGCCTCGTGTACGCCGTCCGGTGGCGTGGCCGGGACGCCGCGCTCAAGGTGTACAAGCCCCGCGCGATCGCCAAGCACGCCCGCCGCCACCCCCTGCCCCTGGCCGAGTTCGAGCACCGGCAGAACGAGCGGTACCACGGCGCGCCGGGCCTGGCGCCGTTCGTGGCCGAGCCCCTCGCCCGCGGAGTGGGGCCGCGCGGCCAGGCGTTCCTGCAGGAGCGCCTCGAGGGCCAGCTCTACTACTTCTACCACCGGGAGCGGGAGGGGCGCGTGGCCCCGGAGCTCTTCGCGAAGATCGAGCGGATCGTGGAGCTGGCCCACGCGGCCGGTCTCTACGACGTGGACCTCCACTCGATGAACGTGATGGTCGTGGACGGCCCAGGCGGGGAGCCGTGGCCCCGGCTCTTCGACTTCAACCTGATCCCGTTCCACGCCCGGTCGGGGAACCCGATCGGGTTCCTCCTGCGGATGGGGATCCTGGGCCGGCGCTGGCGCGACCGGCGGAAGCTCCGCGATTTCCACGACTTCGAGCTGGTGGAGCGGAAGCTGCTCGGCTTCTACGAGTGAGGCCGGGCGGGGCGCCGCCTCCGCCGCCACAGCCGCACCAGGATCACCCCCACCGTCACCATCCCCGCCAGCGCCACGCCCGCCACCGCGACCCCGATCCAGGGGTGCGTGATCAGGAGGACCACCAGGCCGATCACGAACCCGTCCTCGGCCAGGCTGGCGAAGACGTTGGTGGCGGGCTCGGGGGAGGTGTTGACGGCCAGGCGGGTGCCGGCCTTGGCGGCGTGCGCCGAGGCGCCGATGGTGCCGCCGAGGAGCGCGGCGGCGATCTGGACCGACGGGTCGGCCGGCCCCAGGGCCACGACCGCCACGCCGGCCGCCCCGATCGGGCGGATCAGGGAGTGGACCCCGTCCCACACCGAGTCGACCCACGGGATCTTGTCGGCCAGGAACTCGATCGCGTACATGCCGCCGGCGATCCCCAGCACCCAGACCGAGGCCAGGGGGTCGAACGCCCCCGGCAGCTCCACCCAGCCGAAGCGGACGGCGAGCCCCAGGACGAGCACGGTGGCGTAGAGGTTGATGCCGGCGCCGACGGCGAGGCCGAGCGCGCGGGCGAGGTCGAGGTCCAGGGGGCGGCCGGCCTAGCCGGCGGTGGCGCGGTCGCCGGTCAGCCGCCGGGCGGCCTCCACCACGGCGGCGGCGGTGATGCCGTACTCGTCCATGTTCCGCTCGCCGGGCGCGCTCGAGCCGAAGCGGTCGACGCCGATGGCGACGCCGCGGCCGCCGGTCCACCGCTCCCAGCCGAGCGTGGCGCCGGCCTCGATGGCGATCCGGGCGGTGACGTCCGGTGGCAGGACCCGGTCGCGGTAGGCCGCGTCTTCCGCGGCGAAGAGCTCCCAGCACGGCATCGACACGACCCGGGCGGCGATCCCCTCCTCGGCCAGCGTGTCCCGGGCCTCCAGCGCCTTCCACACCTCGCTGCCGGTGGCGATCACGATCACATCCGGCGCGCCGTCCTCGGGGTCGGCCAGCACGTACGCGCCGCGCCGGAGCCCGGCCGCCGGGCCCATCCGGGAGCGGTCCAGGACCGGCAGCTTCTGCCGGCTGCAGACGATGGCCGTCGGGCCGCCCGTCCGGACCATGGCGGCGCGCCACGCCTCGGCGGCCTCGTTGGCGTCGCAGGGGCGCATCACGTGGATGTTCGGCATGGCGCGGAGCGACATCAGGTGCTCCACCGGCTGATGCGTGGGGCCGTCCTCGCCGAGCCCGATCGAGTCGTGGGTCCACTGGTAGACGACCGGCAGCTCCGACAGCGCGGCCAGCCGGACCGCCGGGCGCATGTAGTCGCTGAAAACGAAGAAGGTGGCGCAGAAGGGGCGAATCCCCCCGTGATACGCCATCCCGTTGGTGACGGAGCCCATCCCGTGCTCGCGCACGCCGTAGTGGAAGTTCCGGCCCTCGCCGGTCCGGCCGTCGAACGGCTCCGCGCCCTCGATCGTGTTCTTGGTGGAGGTGCCGAGGTCGGCGTCCCCGCCGATCAGCCACGGCACCGTCTCCGCGATCGCGTTCAGCGCCGTCCCCGCCCCCACGCGGGTGGCCAGCTTCTCGCCCGCCTTCCACTCCGGGAGGGCGCGGTCCCAATCTTCGGGGAGCTCGCCGGCCCAGGAGCGGCGCCACTCACCGGCCCGCTCCGGGTTCTCGTCCGCCCAGGCTTCGAGCCGCTCGCGCCACTCTGCGTGGGCGGCGGCGCCGCGCTCCCCCGCGCCCATCGCCTGCCGCACCTCGTCGGGGACGTGGAAAGCCTTTCCGGGCTCGGGCCATCCCAGGGCGGCCTTGGTCTTCACGACCTCTTCCTCCCCCAGCGGCTCGCCGTGGGCGGCGGAGCTGTCGGCCTTGTTGGGGCTGCCGTAGCCGATCGTCGTCTCCACCGCGATCAGGGATGGCCGCGCGGTTTCGGCGCGGGCGGCCTCGACGGCGTCGTGGATCGCCTGCAGATCGGTGT
>CAZUIY010000100.1:0-8500 GCA_964619975.1 uncultured Gemmatimonadales bacterium | reverse complement strand
CCGAACGGGACCAGGCGGTCGGACCGCATCGAGATCGGCACGAACACGATCGTCCCGGCCAAGGCCCCGATGAAGATCGTGAGCAGGGCGCCCTTCCAGCCGAGGAAGGCGCCGATCAGCGCCATCATCTTGATGTCGCCCCCGCCCATCGCCTCGCGCCCGAGCGCCTTCTCCCCCACGATCGCCACGATCCACAGAACGCCGCTCCCCACGATCGCCCCCAGCACCGCGTCCTGCAGCCCGATCCCGCCCGGCTCCACGCCGCGGAGCTGAAACAGGCCCGCCAGCACGATTCCGGTCACGGCCCCGCCGAGCGACAGCTCGTCCGGAATGACGTAGAAGCGGGCGTCCGTGACGGCGATCGCCAGCAGGATCGTCAGGAACGCGATCGCCCGGGCCGCCTCCGGTCCCGGCCCCAGCACCGCCACGTGCCCGGCCCAGATCGCCGCGGTCGCCGCCTCCACCAGCGGGTACTGCCACGAGATCGGCTCGCGGCACGTCGCGCAACGGCCCCGAAGCGCCACCCACGAGACGACCGGCACGTTGTGGTACCAGCGCAGCGGCGTCCCGCACCGGGGGCAGCGGGAGCCCGGCGCCACGATCGACTCCTCCGCGGGGACCCGCAGGATCACCACGTTCAGGAACGATCCGATCAGGAGGCCCAGCACCCCGCTGGCCACGATCCACCCGTACTCCACCATCGTCCTCCTCGGTTGGGAACGCGGCAAGGATAGGGCGGGCGGCGGAGGGGATCAATTCGCCGGTCCCGCGAGCCCGGGGCGAGCCGGCGTTCGGCCGGTCAGCCGCCGGGGTCTGCCGCCGGCTCGGCCACGGAACGGATCCGTGGAGAGAAGGCGGCCGGGCGGCTGTCGGGATCGTAGTCGGAGCGCTCGATGTCGAGCAGCTTCAGCTTGTAGATCAGGGTCGTCCGGTTCATCCCCAGGAGGCGCGCCGCCCGGCTCACGTTCCCCTGGCAGAGGCGCAGGACCCGCAGGAGGTGGTCCCGCCGTACCGCGTGCCACGTCAGCTCCGCCGGCTTCTGGCCGGCTTCCGACGGATCCAGCCCCAGGTCCTCGAGCGCGATCCGCCGCCCCTGCGCCAGGTGGAAGCCCCGCTCCACCGCGGCGTTCAGCTCGCGGACGTTGCCCGGCCAGTCGTGGCACGCCAGCGCCTCCCAGACGCCCGGTCGAAGCGCCTTCCGGCGCCCGTAGCGCCGGTTGAGCTCCGCCAGGCGCCGCTCGACCAGCGGCACCACGTCCTCTCGGCGCTCGCGCAGGGCGGGAAGCCGGACGCGAAGGCCGGCGATCCGGTAGAACAGATCGGAGCGGAGCGTCCCCTCGCGCACCATCCGGTCCACGTCCCGGTTGGTAGCCGCGACCACGCGGAACTCGGCCTGCTTCTCCGCCCGGGCCCCCACCGGCCGGAATCGCTGCTCCTCGATCGTGTAGAGGAGCTTGGCCTGGATCTCCACCGGCATCTCGCCCACCTCGTCCAGGAACAGCGTGCCGCGGTTCGCCTGTTCCACCAGCCCGGTGGCGTCGGAGACCGCCCCCGTGAACGCCCCCCGGACGTGCCCGAACAGCTTGGATTCGAAAAGCGACTCCTCCAGATTGGTGCAGTCGACGACCACGAACGGGGCCTCGCGGCGGGGGGACTCCTCGTGCTGGAGACGGGCCAGGAACGATTTGCCCGTGCCCGACTCGCCCTCGATCAGGATCCGCACCTCGGTGTCGCCCAGCCGGTGCAGCGTCCGCTTGATCCGCCGGACGGCGGGCGAGCGGGTGATGAACCGGCCCAGCGGCTCGCGCTCTCCCTTGATCGGCTGCCGGGCGGCCGCCATGAGCCGGCCGAAGTGGTCGGGCAGCCGGCGGGCGAGGCCATCGGCCGAGAGGATGCCGGCGGCCGTGGCGCGGAGCCGCCCGGCCGGGCCGTCCCCCCGCTCGGCGCAGGCCGCGGCCGCCAGGTACAGCGCGCCGCCGTCGATCCGGAGCCCCCGGCCGTGGAGGTCCCGCGCGGCCGCCTCGGCGTCGCGCTGGATCGGCCCCGACGCCTCCGCCACCGCCCGCCACACCAGCGCCTTCGCCTGGATCGCGGGCAGGCCGCCGCGGCCGGCTCGGCGGGCGGCCGAGGCGAAGCTCGCGGCGGCCCGGCCGCGCTCCCCCGTCAGGAGCTCCAGCTCGCCTTCCGTCAGGTCCAGCAGCGCGAAGAGCCGGTCGTTCTCGCCCCCGGCGCCGCGTCGGCGGGCGCGCTCCAACCCGTCCAGCGCCCGGTCGTACCTCCCCTCCAGCATGTCCACGATCGCGACGTTGCAGATCACGAAGCCGCACCCGACCTCGTCGCCCTCCTCCGCCAGCCGGTCGTGCGCCTGGCGATGGAGCGCCCGCGCCTCCCGGTCCCGGCCCATCTCGAGCAGGTTTCCGGCCCGGTTCGCGAGCGCCCATCCCGTGGCCCGTCCATCGCCTGGGCCCTCCGACGCCTCCAGGGCCCGCCGGAAGTGCCGCTCGGCCAGCTCCGGGGCGCAGAGCTCGAAGAGGATCATGCCGAGCAGGTTGTGGAGCCGGGCCCGGCTGGCCGCGGGCATCGGCGCTTCGAGCTGGCCCCGGAGCACCCCGGCCGCCTCGCCCGGCGAGCGGTGGAACACGATCCGGGCCAGGTCGATGACGATCGCCGCCGCCGCCTCCGGGTGCCTCTCCACGCGGGCGCTTGCGTACGCGCTCCGCAGACCGACCTCGGCCTCCGGATGGAGTCCCCGGTCGTACAGCCGGAGGGCCGCCGCCCGCTGGCTGGCCGCGTTCGGGCCGTCGCCGGTCCCGTTCGCCGGACGGAACGGTTCGAGGGCGATCGCGGTGTCGGCGTCCAGGGAAAGGCGATGGGCTGGCGGCACGACGCTCCCCGTGGCTGCGAGTGCGCATGATTCAGGAGTGGGGGACGACCCGCCCCCCCTTTCCTTCTACCCCATCCCACCGTCCCCCGTCAAATCCGGGGGGCTGTAGAAGCAACCGCCGGGCCAGGCCGCTCCGCCCCGGGAAAGTCCGCCCCGCGGCGTCCCACCCGCGCGGCAATCGTCGGGTGGCCGACACCGGTGTCAGTCCAGCGGCAGGCTCGGATGGATCTCGAAGCCGCCTGGCCGCACCGCCCGATCGGCGCGCAGCACCGCCGTCCGGGCGATCATGGCGCCGTTGTCGGTGCAGTGGAGGGGGCGCGGCCACAGGACCGCGCGGGAGTCCGGCACGCGGGCCCGGAGCGCCGCTCGGAGCGGCCCGTTGGCGGCCACGCCGCCCGCCAGGAGAACCGTCGGCACGTCCGCCGCCGCGGCCGCCCGAGCCGTCTTCTCGACCAGGACCTCCACCACCGCCGCCTGGAACGAGGCGCACACGTCCGGCAGCCGCTCGGCCACCTCCGTGGCGGGCCGCCCCTCGACCCACTGGAGCACCGCCGTCTTGAGGCCGGAGAACGAGAAGTCCAGGTCGCCCGAGTGGATCATCGGGCGCGGGAACGCGATCGCCGCCGGATCGCCTGAGCGGGCCCGGGCCTCGACGGCCGGCCCTCCCGGAAACCCCAGCCCCAGCAGCTTGGCCACCTTGTCGAACGCCTCGCCCGCGGCGTCGTCCCGCGTCCGGCCGAGGGTCCGGTACCGCTTCCACGCAGCCACCTCCACCAGCAGCGTGTGTCCGCCGGAGACCACCAGCGCCACGGCGGGCAGCTCCAGATCGGGATGGTCCAGCAGGTTGGCCACGATGTGGGCTTCGAGGTGGTGGACCGGGACCAGCGGCAGGTTCAGGGAGGCGGCGAGGCCCTGGGCGAACGCGCCCCCGACCAGGAGCGCTCCGGCCAGCCCCGGCGCGTGGGTGACGCCGATCCGGCCCAGGTCGCCGGGCGCCACCGACGCCTCCGCCAGCGCGCGGCGGAACACCGGCACCACGTTCGACACGTGCGCCCGGCTCGCCAGCTCGGGGACGATCCCGCCGAACTCTGCGTGCTGGATCTGGCCGCTGACGATGGTCGAGCGGAGATCGTTCTCGCCCTCGAGGACGGCGATCGAGGTGTCGTCGCAGGAGGTCTCGATTCCCAGCGTCAGCACCGCGGGGTCACTCCGACTCCTGCTCGGGCGCCTCCCGCTCCTCGATCGCCTCGACCCGCACCGCGCGGCCCGTGATCCGGACGCTGTCGGGGGCGACGGTCACGGTCCGCAGAGACTCCGGCACCGCGATCTCCAGGTTCTGGTCGAACGAGCCAGCCACGGGGTCGAGCTGGGACAGGTCCAGCCCGAGCGAGCCGATCGGGTTCACCTCCGCCGTCACGCCCCGCACTTTCACCCGCCGCGGCTCGACCGTGACGTCGAGGAGCTGATACCCCCGCTCGGCCTGCGGCGACCCGATCGGCTCGAGCGGCACCGTCTTCTCGACGAACCGGTCCGTCACGACGACCACCCTGGAGGGCGTCACCGACACCGGCGTCAGGTTCAGGTCCGCCGGCCGCTGCACGTCCTGCGGGTCGATCGACAGGAGGGTGGTGTCGTTCTCTCCCCCCTGGATGTCCTTCTGGATCACCAGGTCGTCCTTGTCGAGCCGCAGCAGGTCGCTGCCGGTGCCCGAGAAGCGCATCTCCACCTCGCCCGGCACTTCGTTCGTCACGATCATGTCGCGGCCTTCCACGGCGATCCGGAGGGGGACCGGGTACTCGATGACCGTCGTCTCCTCGGTGGCCACGTCGAACCACAGGAGAAGGGCCAGCAGGAGGGCGATCAGCTTGTAGCCGATGTTCTGCGTGAAGAAGTGGCGCAGGGCGGACGCGGGCGGCTCCAACCGGTCAGCCGTCCCCTCCGCGGGAGTGCTTGACGGCGCTCATCACGGCCATGCCGAAGAGCCCCAGGCAGACGATGAAGACCCACTCGGCGCCGATCCCCAGGCGGGACATCGCCAGCCCCACGGCGGCGATCACGACGAGGAACCCGATGAAATAGATATAGAACCAGTCCACTCGCGCCTCCAGTGATGCATGGGAGTTCGATGCTCGATCCGCAATCTATGGAGGGGCCCGGGGCCCGACCACGGCGCTTGGGTGGTGAGAGGGGTCAACGGCGGACGGCCGAAGACCTCCACCGCCGTCACGCTCAAGGTCCGAAGCGCACCCAGACGGGTGGCTGTGCCGCTCCGATGCGGCTCGGCAGATCTGCCTCGCGCTCGGGGGGCGGCGCGGCCGGTCGAGGTGGGCCGCGGGGGACTTCCCGCCGGACGGTGGAATCGCACAGACGTCGCTGGAGAATCACCGGGAACCAGGGTGTCATGCACGGAATTCGGCGCCCCCGTGGACCACCTCGACCGGTCGAGCCGCCCCCCCCAGACCAGCCAGAACTAGATATTCTCAGCCACGAACGGGAACAAAGGCAACAACCACCGGTTCAGATACGATGCCAGGATCGCGAAGTAGTTGGTGGCGATCAGGATTCCCACCACCACCAGGATCACGCCGCTGACGATCTCGATCGGCCGCATCCAGCCGCGGATCCGCTTGAAGGTCGTGAGGAACGCGCTGAAGCCGACCGCCGCCAGGAAGAACGGCACGCCCAGGCCGAGCCCGTAGGCGGCCAGCAACGCCACCCCCGTCCCCAGCTCTCCCGAGCTCCCCGCCATCGTCAGGATCGCCCCCAGGATGGGACCGATGCAGGGGGTCCAGCCGGCCCCGAAGGCGAAGCCGACCACGACCGATCCGAGCATGCCGGCCGGCCGTTCCTGCAGGTGCACCCGGCGCTCCCGCTGGAGGAACGTCAGCCGGAACACGCCCGCGATGTGGAGCCCGAAGAGCGCGATCACGATGCCCGCCACGCGCCGGATCCACTGCTGGTTGGCCCGCATGAACTGGCCGATCGCCGAGGCCGAAGCCCCCAGCGCCATGAACACCAGCATGAATCCCAGGATGAACAGGAGCGAGTGGATCACCGTCGCCCGGCGGACCCGCGCGCGCGCGTCCGGGTGCGGCTCGGCCAGCTCGTCGAACGTCAGCCCCGTCACGAACGAGAGGTACGACGGGAAGAGCGGCAGCACGCAGGGGCTCAGGAACGATACGACGCCCGCGCCGAACGCCACCGCGAACGAGAGCTCACTCCCCACCGGGGTCCTCGCCGGAAGGATCTCCCAGCACCTCCGCCATCGGCGGGGCCTTCCCCAGCCCCACCCGGATGGCGTACTCGAACTCGTCGCGGGGCCGGGGCCCCACCCACTCCCGCGTGATCTCCCCATCCACCACCAGAAGCGAGGTCGGCAGCCACGGCGAGAGGCCGTACGCCTCCAGCATCTCGGGCGTACCGATCGCCGAGGGGTAGGTCATCCCGATGTCCTCGGCGAACTCGCGGGAGTCGCGGGGGATGTCGTTCACCGTGACGCCGAGGACGGTGAACCCGTCCGGCCCGTACGTCTCGTGGAGCGCCATCAGGTCCGGGATCTCGGCCTTGCAGGGGGCGCACCAGGAAGCCCAGAAGTTCATGAAGACGACATCGAAGCCGTCCAGGTCGGCCAGGTGGAGGGAGTCCCCGTCGAGGGTTTCGAGCGCGAACGCCGGGGCCGGCCGCGAGGTCACCTCCGCCGAGCCGGTTCCGGCCGCGGGATCGGGCTCCGCCGCGTCGCCGCCGCAGCCCGCGAAGGCGAGCGCCAGAGCGGTCAGAAGCGCCGGCGCGGGGCGGGATCGGGGGTGAGTCATGGCTCCACCGGAGGTATGAGATCGGAAGGAACGGTCGGGGTCCGGGCGCGGCCGGGCCGCGGCCACGGGTTCAAGATGCCCGCCGCCGCCCGGAACGGCAACGGCCACCGGGGAACGGCCCCGCGTCCGCGGCACTGCCGTCACCCGTTGTAACGGCCCTGACGGCAGCCGTATCCCCCTCCATTAGACTCTGATCCGGGAGGTACGACACATGAAACGATTGACCATGAACATGGTGGCTCTGATCCTTCTGGCGGCCCCGGCCGCCGCCCAGTCGCCCGCCACCGCCCGGGGCGTGACGGACCTGGTCGCGGCCCTGGCCAGCGCCTCGTCCCACGCCGTCGAGCTGGAGCGGATGATCGAGCTGCCCGCCGACCGCCTCGTGACCGTCGACGTGACGGAATGGAGCGATCCCGGCGACCGCGCGGAAGTGGCGCGGCTCGCCGCCGAACGGGCCGACGGGATCGACCGCGTCCAGGCCGCCGTGGATCTCTCGCCGCTGGACGTCGTGGGGGCGGGCGGGGTGGACGGCGCTCGTACGCTCGAGCGGGTCCTGGCGGATCGCGGAGTGGCGATCCGGGACATCCTGGCGGTCGAGGTTCGGGGCCCGGACGTCTTCGTGTATCACACCGGCGGGCCGGCCGTCCCCTGAGGGGAGGCTACCCCCAGTCGTGAAAGCGGTACCCGAGGCACCGGTGGACCAGCCGGGCCACGACGAAGTCGGGGGCTGGGAACCCATCGATCGGGGCCAGCTCCACCGCGTCCATCCCCACCACGTTCCGCTCGCGGAACACCAGCTCCAGAAACCGCATCGTGTCGTGCCAGTTGCCGCCCCCGGGCTCGGGGGTGCCGGTGGCCGGCATCAGCGACGGGTCCAGGAAGTCCACGTCGAACGTGATGTAGACGTCGTCGGACAGCCCGCCCAGAACCGTCTGCATCCACTCGTCGCCGTAGGCGATCCGGTGGGACCAGAAGATCGGCAGGTCGTGCTCCCGCGCGTACTGGACTTCCTCGACCGAGATCGCCCGGATGCCGACCGCCACGGCGTGGACGCCGAGCTCGTGCACCCGCCGCATCACGCAGGCGTGCGACCAGGGCGTGTCGTGGTAGGTGTCGCGCAGATCGGCGTGGGCGTCGAGCTGGAGCACGGTGACGTCCGGGAAGGCGGCCTGCGCCGCCCGCACGGGGCCGGTGGTCAGGGAGTGTTCGCCGCCAAGGAAGACCGGAAACCTGCCGTCCGCGAACAGCCGGCCGGCCAACCGCTCCAGCTCGTCCACCACCGCCGCGGGGTCGCCGGAGGAGACGTCCACCGGGGCCGCCGTGTGGATGCCGCCGGTCCGGTACGGCTCCTCGCCCAGCACCTCGTCCCACAGCTCCACGTACGCCGACGCCTCGAGGATGGCGCGGGGACCGCGCGCGGTGCCGCCGCCGTAGGAGACGGTCGCCTCCACCGGAACCGGCACCACGACCCCCCGGCACTCCTCGTAGCGCGCCTCCTCCTCGGGCAGCCCCAGGAAGAGCGGCGTGCGGTCGGCCTCGTCCCGCATCTCAGTCGATCAGGACGGCCGCCGCCACGGTCGTGGTCCAGAGACCCTTCTTGTCCCCCACAGCGGACTGCGTGATGCTGCGGGTCGAGACGATCTCGTCGGAGATCCGCCACACCTCCTTGCGGGCGTCCCAGGCGGCGTCGGGGTCGAAGTCGACGCCCAGCACCGTGGCCAGCATCTGCGCCGCGAGGTCCTCGGCGTAGTCCCCGGAGATGTCCTCCTTCTGGCCGTGGGAGTGGTGCTCCGAGAGGTACCCG
>CAZUIY010000099.1:0-1877 GCA_964619975.1 uncultured Gemmatimonadales bacterium | reverse complement strand
AGTGGCGATGAGGGCGCGCGGAGTCATGGCGGGAAGTCTACCCTCCGCCGTGCGCGCGAAAGGAAGAGGCCCGCCCGGTTTCCCGGACGGGCCTCAGATGGCTCCTGGGGAGGGATTCGAACCCCCGACCAATCGGTTAACAGCCGACCGCTCTACCACTGAGCTACCCAGGAACGGGTCGGGGCGCGCGGCCCCGGACGGGACATTCTAGGGGAGGAGGATGGGACCGTCAACGACGGTCCCCCCTCCCCTACGTCGTCTCGAGGAACGGCTTGAGCTTCGTCGCCCGCGTCGGGTGGCGCAGCTTGCGCAGCGCCTTGGACTCGATCTGGCGGATGCGCTCGCGGGTGACGTTGAAGCTGCGGCCCACCTCCTCCAGCGTGTGCTCGCTGTCCTCGCCGACGCCGAAGCGCATGCGCAGCACCAGCTCCTCGCGCGGCGTCAGCGTCTTGAGCACCGAGCGCGTCGAGTCCTTGAGGTTGGTGAAGATCACCGAGTCGATCGGCGAGGTGGCGTTCTTGTCCTCGATGAAGTCGCCGAGGTGGGAGTCCTCCTCCTCGCCGATCGGCGTCTCCAGCGAGATCGGCTCCTGCGCGATCTTCATGATCTTGCGCACCTTCGAGGCCGGCAGGTCCATGCGCGCGCCGATCTCCTCGGCGGTGGGCTCGCGGCCGAGCTCCTGCACCAGCGAGCGGCTGGTGCGGGTGAGCTTGTTGATCGTCTCGATCATGTGCACCGGGATGCGGATGGTGCGCGCCTGGTCGGCGATGGCGCGGGTGATCGCCTGCCGGATCCACCACGTGGCGTAGGTCGAGAACTTGTAGCCGCGGCGGTACTCGAACTTCTCGACCGCCTTCATCAGGCCGATGTTGCCCTCCTGGATGAGGTCGAGGAACTGCAGCCCGCGGTTGGTGTACTTCTTGGCGATCGACACCACCAGGCGCAGGTTGGCGACGATCAGCTCCTCCTTGGCGCGCTCGCACACCGCCTCGCCCTCGCGGATCTTCTCGATGGTCGCCGAGATCTCCGCGTGGGTGGTGCCGTAGCGCTCCTCGAGCTCCTTGAGCTTGCCGCGGTACTTCTCGATGCGGCGCCGGTGCAGCGCCTGGAGCTGCTCGTTCTCCTCGCGCTTCAAAGCCGTCTGGGCGCGCCGGATGTCGCGTTCGTGGCGCGAGAACTGGCGGTCGATGTCCTTGAGGAAGTCGACCATCCGGTTGCGCGCCTGCAGGCCGAAGTCCACCGAGCGGATGTCCTTGGCGATCTTCGCCACCATGCGGTCGATCTCGCGCTCGATCTGCAGGTACTTCTCCGACCCCTCCTTGCAGCGGTTCTGCCGCTTGCGGAGCTTGCCGATCTCGTCGTCGTTCTCGGAAATCGACTCGAAGATCTTGAGGTTCCTCTTGATGCGGTCGGTGGCCTTGGCGTCGAGGTTGTCGTCCGGGTCGCTGGCCATCAGCTCGCGCAGCACGGTCGAGTCCTTCTGCGCCAGCTCGTTGAGGCGCAGCAGCTCGCGCAGCACCACCTTGTTCTCGCACAGCGCCTCGTAGATCAGCCACTCGCCCTTCTCGATGCGCTGCGCGATCTCCACCTCGCCCTCGCGGTCGAGCAGCGGCACGGTGCCCATCTCGCGCAGGTACATGCGCACCGGGTCGTTGGTCTTCTCGTGGGCGGCGAGGGTGAAGTCGTTGCCGTCCTCGTCCTTCTTGTCGAAGTCGCGGTCGGTTCCGCTGTCGAAGTCGTCGCGGTTCTGGTAGCGCTCGGGGCGGTCGATGACCTCGATGCCGTGGTCGGAGAACGCGACGTAGATCTCGTCGAGCTCGTCCGGCAGGCTCACCACCTCGTCCGGCAGCATCTCGTAGATCTCGTCGTAGAGGAGG
>CAZUIY010000098.1:0-1587 GCA_964619975.1 uncultured Gemmatimonadales bacterium | reverse complement strand
TGCTTCCAGCCCTCCCAGTCGTTCTCGTCCAGCGGGTCCTCGATGGACACCAGCGGGTAGGAGTCCACCAGGGACGTGTAGTAGGCGATCATGTCCGCCGCGGACTTCTGCTCGCCCTCGAAGGTGTAGCTGCCGTTCTCGCAGAACTCGGAGGAGGCCACGTCCAGGGCCAGGGCGATGTCCTCGCCGGGGGTGTAGCCGGCCCGGGTGATGGCCTCCGTGATGAGGTCCAGTGCGGCGCGGTTGGAGGGCAGGGACGGGGCGAAGCCGCCCTCGTCGCCCAGGCCGGTGCCCAGTTCGCGCTCCTGCAGGACCTTCTTGAGCGTGTGGTAGACCTCGGCGCCCCAGCGCAGCGCCTCGGAGAAGCTCGGGGCCCCGATCGGGGCGATCATGAACTCCTGGATGTCCACGTTGGAGTCCGCGTGCGCGCCGCCGTTGAGGATGTTCATCATCGGCACCGGCAGCAGGTGGGCGTTCGGTCCGCCCAGGTACTTGAACAGGGACAGGTCTGCGGAGGCGGCGGCGGCGTCGGCCACGGCCAGGGAGACCCCGAGGATGGCGTTGGCGCCCAGCTTGCCCTTGTTCTCCGTGCCGTCGAGGTCGATCATCAGGGTGTCGACGAGACGCTGGTCGGTGGCGTCCAGGCCCTCGAGCTCGTCGGCGATGTCGTCGATCACGGCGTTCACGGCGTTCAGCACGCCCTTGCCCAGGTACCGGTCCTTGTCGCCGTCCCGGCGCTCGACCGCCTCGAACTCACCCGTGGAGGCTCCCGAGGGCACCGCGGCGCGACCGAGCGCACCGTCGGTCAGCAGCACCTCCACCTCGACGGTGGGGTTGCCGCGGGAGTCGAGGATCTCACGGGAATGGATGGCGTCGATCAAGGCCATGTGCGGTCTCCTTTGAAGGCGGGTGGTTCCGGGGTGCAACGCGGGTTCAGCCTAGCCGCTCGGCCGGGTTCAGCGGCCGGCGTGACGACCGGCCGCCAGGTCGGCGCGCACCGTGGCCAGGTGGCGGCGCAGGGCGCGCTCGGGGTCCAGGCCGGCGGCGCGGGCGAGCTGGACGAGCCGGAACAGCTCGGCGCCCAGGCCGTCCTCGTCTGCCAGCGGGTCCGGTCCCGCTCCCGACGGCGGCGGGCCCGGGTCCGGGAGCGGGTCCACCGGCTGCCGGGCGGCCCGGTCGACGACCTTCGCGGCAGCCGCGAGCGCCGGCAGGGCCGCCGGCAGGTCGGCGAAGGCGGCGGCGTCGGCGGAGCCGGACCCGGTATCGGGCTGTCCGGACCCGGGACCGGTGGAAGCCGGCGTCGTGCCGTCCGGTGACCGCACCGCGGGCCCGGCGGCCTCGCGTTCGGCGCGCTTGATCCGCTCCCAGTTGCGCTCGATGTCCGCAATGGTGGCCGCGGCCAGGTCCTCCGGATCCCGCAGCGTGCCGTCGGGATGGAAGACGTGTGGGTTGCGGCGGATCATCTTGGCGGTGATGGCCTCGGCGGCGCCGTCGAGGTCGAAGCCCCCGGCGCCCGTGGCGATCGCGGCGTGCAGGACCACCTGGAACAGCACGTCGCCCAGCTCCAGGCGCAGCCGCTCGTAGGTG
>CAZUIY010000097.1:0-3223 GCA_964619975.1 uncultured Gemmatimonadales bacterium | reverse complement strand
TTCCAGGAATCCGTCCACCACGACCGCGGTGTCCTTCTTGGTGAGGCCGGTGGCCTCCGCGATCTGTTCCACCAGGTCTGCTTTGGTCAATGGACCCTCCTGTCCGTGATCCCTGCGGGACGGCGTCTCTCTGCGATGGGCGTTAGGGGCGAGGCTAAGATAAACGGGTGCAAGGACTTGTCAACTCGATGCGGGGGCCTCGCGCATCCGGTGCTGGAGGCTGACGACCGGATCGGGAGCGGCCGCGTCGAGCGCTTCCACCGCGAAGCGCGCCGCCGCCACGCTGACGAGGAGCGGCTCGCCGGCCGCAAGCGCCGCCTGGCGGAGCGCGCGGTCGTCCACCGGCTCGGCCCGCGGGCCCGCGGTCACGATCACCAGGCCGAACTCGCCGCCCCGGATCCGGGCGGGCAGGTCCTCCCCCTCGCGGCCCGTGGCGGTCACCACTCCCGCGCCCAGCTCCACCAGAGCTGCGGCGACCGCGGCGCCGGCTTCCCGGTCCCGGTCGGCGAAGGCCAGGAGCGCCGGCCGCTCCACGGCCCGGACCAGGTCCATCCCCGCGCCGAGCGCCGCCTTCAGGTAGGCGGTGGCCCCGTCGGCCGCCATCCCGATCACCTCGCCGGTCGAGTGCATCTCCGGACCCAGCACCGGGTCGGCGCCGGGGAAGCGGTCGAACGGGAAGACCGGCGCCTTGACCGCGACCGCCAGCGGGACCGGGTCCTCGACCAGGCCGAGCTCCGCCAGGGTCTCCCCCACCATCACCCGCGCCCCGAGCCGGGCCAGCGGCACCCCGACGGCCTTGCTGACGAACGGGATCGTGCGCGAGGCCCGCGGGTTCACCTCGAGGACGTACACCCGTCCCTCCTTCACCGCGTACTGGACGTTCATGAGCCCCCGCACGCCGACCGCGAGGCCGATCCGCCGGGTGATCGCGCGGAGCTCCGCCTCCACCGCCGGATCGACGCCGACCGCCGGCAGGATGCACGTCGAGTCGCCGCTGTGGACGCCGGCCTCCTCGACGTGGCGCATCACGCCGCCGATCACCACGCGCTCCCCGTCCGCGATCGCGTCCACGTCGAACTCGACCGCGTCCTCCAGGTACTCGTCGATCAGGAGCGACCTCCGTCCGGACACCCGCAGGGTGTCTTCCAGATACCGCTCCAGGGCCGCGTCGTCGCGGATCACCGCCATGCCGCGCCCCCCCAGGACGTACGACGGGCGGAGCAGCACCGGGTACCCCAGTCGGGCGGCCTCCGCGCGGGCCTCCTCCGCCGTGAACGCGATCCCCGACCGGGGCTGCCGGATGTCCAGCGACCGCAGGAGCCGCGCGAACAGGTCGCGGTCCTCGCACGCGTCGATCGCCTCCGGTGAGGTGCCGATGATCGGGATCCCCGCCGCGTGGAGCGGCCCGGCCAGCTTCAGCGGCGTCTGGCCGCCGTACTGGACCAGCACGCCGTCCGGCTGCTCGCGCTCGAGGACCGCCATCACGTCCTCGAACGTGAGGGGCTCGAAGTAGAGATGGTCGGAGATGTCGTAGTCGGTGGAGACCGTTTCGGGGTTGCAGTTGATCATGATCACGCGGCGGCCGGTCTCGCGCAGCGCGAGCGCCGCCTGCACGCAGCAGTAGTCGAACTCGATCCCCTGCCCGATCCGGTTGGGCCCGCCGCCCAGGATGGCGATCGTCGGCCCGGTCAGCGTGTCCGCCTCGTCGTGGGGGTCGTACGAGGAGTAGAAGTAGGGGGTCCGCGCGGCGAACTCGCCGGCGCAGGTGTCGACGATCTTGTAGGCCGGCTCCACCCCCGCCGCGCCGCGAAGCTCCCGGACGCGCGTCTCCGGCAGCCCCCAGGTCCGCGCCAGGTCCACGTCGGAGAAGCCGGCGGACTTGATCCGCCGCCAGCCGGGGCCGTCCAGCGTCTCCGGATCGAGCTCCGCGTGGCGCGCCGCCTCGTGGATCAGGCCGTCGAGCTGGTGGAGGAACCACGGGTCGATGCCGGTTGCGACCCGGACCCGCTCGACCGGCCAGCCCCGGCGCAGCGCCTCGACCACCAGGTGGATCCGGCCCGGGGTGGCGGTCTCCAGCCGGTCCGAGAGCTCGCCGTCCGGCATGGGGACCAGCCGCGGATCGAACGCGCCGGTGGCGCCCGTCTCCAGACCGCGGAGCCCTTTCTGGAGGGCCTCGCCGAACGTCCGGCCGATCGCCATCGTCTCCCCCACCGACTTCATCGCGGTCGTCAGCCGGTCATCGGTGCCGGGAAACTTCTCGAAGTCGAAGCGCGGGATCTTCACTACCACGTAGTCGATCGTCGGCTCGAAGGAGGCGGGGGTGACGCCGGTGATGTCGTTGGGGATCTCGTCCAGCGTGTACCCCACCGCCAGGCGGGCGGCGATCTTGGCGATCGGAAACCCGGTGGCCTTCGACGCCAGGGCGCTGGAGCGCGAGACCCGGGGGTTCATCTCGATCACGAGCTGCTTGCCGGTCGTCGGATCGACGGCGAACTGGATGTTGGACCCGCCGGTCTCGACGCCGACGGCGCGGATCACGCGGAAGGCGGCGTCCCGCATGTCCTGATACTCCCGGTCCGACAGGGTCTGCTGGGGCGCCACGGTCATCGAGTCGCCGGTGTGGACGCCCATCGGATCCAGGTTCTCGATCGAGCAGACGACCACGCAGTTGTCGGCCCGGTCCCGCATCACCTCGAGCTCGAACTCCTTCCAGCCGATCACCGACTCCTCGACCAGGATCTCGCCGATCGGGCTGGCGCGGAGGCCACGTCCAGCCAGCGCCTCGAACTCCTCCATCGAGTGCGCCACGCCGCCGCCCGCCCCGCCCAGCGTGTAGGCCGGCCGGACGATGACCGGGAAGCCCGTGATCGCCTGGACCTGCCGCGCCTCCTCCCACGTGCGGGCGAAGCCGCCGCGGGGAACGCCCAGGCCGTGGTCCTGCATCAGCGCGTGGAACCGCTCCCGGTCCTCGGCCGCCTCGATCGCCTCCAGCCGCGCGCCGATCAGCTCCACGCCGAACTCGTCCAGGATGCCGGCCAGGGCCAGCTCGCGCGCCAGGTTCAGCGCGGTCTGCCCGCCCAGGGTGGGCAGGAGCGCCTGCGGCCGCTCGATCTCGATCACCCGGCGGCACGACTCGACGGTGAGTGGCTCCAGGTACACTTCGTCCGCCGAGGCGGGGTCGGTCATGATGGTGGCGGGGTTCGAGTTGATCAGGACGACCCGG
>CAZUIY010000096.1:0-3814 GCA_964619975.1 uncultured Gemmatimonadales bacterium | reverse complement strand
GTCGGCCACTTCACCGGGGGGGTCGTCCCGGTCCCGGCCGGCGCGGCGGGTCCCCCGGTGGAGGGCGACGGGTGGACTCTCCGGCTGGCCGAGGGATGGGAGGTCGCGCCGGGGGAGCGTCCGGGAGACTGGGTGGTGCGGCCCGCCGGCGGCATGGGACCGTAGGTCAGGCCGAAGGATCGTCTGAGGCCCCGTCGGGGCGGACTGTCCCGTCCCCGGCGCCCGTCCCGCGCGCCGCCGCGCCGCGCCCGGCGGCCCTCCCGGTCGCCCACCCCCACAGGAAGTTGTAGCCGCCGATCGGGCCGAACGCGTCCAGCATCTCGCCGCAGAGGTAGAGCCCCGGCCGGCGTCGGCTCTCGAGGGTCCGCGGGTCGACCTCCGAGAGCGCCACGCCCCCGCCGGTGACCTCGGCCTTCCGGTACCCCTCGTCGCCGTTCCACGGCAGCCAGTAGCCCGCCAGCGCTTCGACCAGCGCCGCCCGCTCCTCGCGCCGGAGCTCGGCCAGCGAACGCGCCGGATCCACTCCGGTCTCCGCCACGAGCGCGTCGGCCAGCCGGGTCGGAAGGTGCCGCCGGACCAGCGCGCCCACCGCGCCGCCGCTCGCGTCGATCAACCGGCGGTCCCACTCCTGCCGATCGGCCTCCGTCCACTGGACCCGGATCTCCTGGCTCCCGTCGCCCTCCAGGCGGGAGCGGACGGCCAGGTGCGAGACGTCGAGCACGGCTGGACCGCTGTAGCCCCGGTGGGTGAACAGGAAGCCGTCCCGTGTGACGAAGCAGCCCCTCGCCAGCGGCGCTTCGAGCCGGACCTCCAGCGAGATGCCGGAGAGCTCCGCGTGGACCGGCGGGTCGGCGGTCAGCGGCGTCAGCGCGGGGTAGGTCGGATGGACGACGTGGCCGAGCCGCTCCGCGATCCGGAGCCCCGCCCCGTCGCTCCCGCTGGCCGGCACGGACAGGCCGCCCGTCGCCAGCACCACCGCCGCCGCGCGGAGCGGAGCCTCGTCCTCGATCGTCACCCGCCACGGCCGGTCGCCCACCGGCGGCATGAGGCCGGTTGCCCGGGTGTCGAAGCGGATCTCGACTCCCCGGCCGCGGGCGTGGTCGAAGAGACCCTCCCGGACATCCATCGATCGGTTGGAGACGGGGAACAGCTTGCCGGTCTCCTCCTCCACCGCCAGCGGGATCCCCAGCGTCTCCTCGAAGAAGGCGCGCTGCGCGGCCAGCGGCCAGGAGAGGAGCATCAACTTCAGTGTGTTGGGTGAGGACTCGGTGACGAACTGGGAAGGCCGGGCGCGGGAGGGGAGCACGTTGCAGCGGCCGCCGCCGCTGATGACGATCTTGCGGCCGCCGTTGTGGGTTCGCTCCAGGAGCAGTACCGGGCGCTCGCCCCCGGCCGCGAAGATCGCCGCCATGGTGCCGGCCGCCCCCGCGCCGACGACCACGATGGGGTCGAGATCGGACACCGCGGGAATGTGATCGGGCCATGGCCGCGGCCGCAACGGCCGCGGGAGTCAGCCGCCGCAGGACGGGAAGGCGTCGCCCGGTGAGGCCCCGTAGCCGCTCGCTTCCAGAAGGGCCGCCGGATCTGTGGTGAGGCGGATCAGGTCGGGCACGGCGGTGTCCGGATGCCGCTCCGCGTACGCCGCCGCGATCCCGTAGCCGACCACGTACCCCAGGTCCCGCGGCCACCCTTCGCGGCCGGGCCGGGTGAAAAACCAGTCCCCGGTCGCCGTGTCTCCCATCTCGCAGCGGAACTCCGCCCAGATCTCCCGCTCGCGCCCGGCCGCCCAGGCGTGGCCCCGGCGATTGATGTGATCGCCCGAGATCCGCTCCGCCACGAAGTCGGCCACGCCCTCGCGGATCGCGCGGCCGAGGAGCGTCGGCTCGCGCATGTACGCCTCCAGGTCGGCGGCGGCCTGCTGGTAGTGGACCAGCTCGTGGGCGACCAGGTGGACCAGGTCGTCCAGGTCGTTGTCCAGCGAGTCCACGGGCTCCCCCGTCCGCGGCGTGTACACCTCGACCGCGATCAGGACACCCTCGGGCTGGACGGCGCCTCCGGCCCGGGCGGGGCCGACCAGGTACCAGACCGGCGGGAAGACGGCGGCCGGGTGGAGCTCCGCCAGCCGGGCGAACGCCTCGCGGACCCGTGGCTCCAACGCGCGGACAGCCGCGGGCGCATCCCGGGCCACGCGGCGGTAGAGCGCTTCATCCTGCGCCACCGCCTCGGCCAACCCCGCCGCGTCCACACCGTAGACCCGCGCGTACGCCTGGAGTCCCGGCGTGGCCGGACGCAGGTACAGGGAGTCGACCAGCGCGGTGGGGTCGGCGGTCGAGCCGAGGAGGTCGAGGAGGCCGGCGAAGTGGTCGAGGTCGTCCGTGGAGAGCCGTGCCGCGGCCGGATCCATCACCACACCGGGGGGAAGCCCGATGGGCCGCCCCTCCTGGGCCGTCAGCGGACCGGCGGCCAGAAGGAGCGCCACGAGGGGGAGCGAGCGCCGCATGAATTTCCGAACGCGGAACGGCGGGCGTGCGTTAACAGCCACGTGACGGCGCCCGCCGGATGCCCGCCGGAGGACCGCGTGATAACGTGGGAGCCCACCCGTCCGACCAAACGATCCGGAGGTGACCCCGATGAGCCAGACCCCCGCCGCCCACGGCATCCACCACGTCACCGCCCTGGCCAGCGACGCGCAGGCGAATCTCGACTTCTACGTCGGGGCGCTCGGCCTGAGGATGGTGAAGAAGAGCGTCAACCAGGACGATCCCGGGACCTATCACCTGTTCTACGCCGACGCCGCGGGGACCCCCGGCACCGACGTCACGTTCTTCCCCACGCGGGGCCTGGTCCCGGGGCGGAAGGGAACGGGCCAGGTTGTGGAGACCACGCTGGCGGTGCCGGCGGGCAGCCTGGACGGGTACTGGATCGAGCGCCTGGCGGAGCATGACGTGGGCATGGCGGAGGAGACGACCCGGTTCGGCGAGCGGACGCTGCCCTTCGAGGACCCGGACGGGCTGGCCCTGGCCCTGGTCGAGATCGAGGAGGATCGGGAATTCGCTCCGTGGGAGGCGAGCGGTGTGCCCGCCGAGTGGCAGATCCGCGGCGTCCACGCCGTCCGGATCCCGGAGCGGGAGCTGAGGCCGACGGTGGAGCTGCTGACGGCCGTCATGGGGTTCCAGCCGGTCGCGGAGGACGGCGGCTGGCGGCGCTACGCCGCCGGAGAGGGCTCCGGCGCCTACGCCGAGATCGCCGAGGCGCCCGATCGGCCGGAGGGCCGGTGGGGGGCGGGCACCGTTCACCACGTGGCGTGGCGGGTCAAGGACGACGAGGAGCAGGCCGGGCTCCGCGCCGCCGTCCTGCAGGCCGGTCTCCGGCCGACCGAGCCGATCGACCGGTTCTGGTTCCGCTCCGTCTACTTCCGGGAGCCGGGCGGCACGCTGTTCGAGCTGGCCACGGACGGTCCCGGGTTCGACCGCGACGAGCCCGCCGCGAAGCTGGGCGAGACGCTGGTCCTGCCGCCATGGCTGGAGGAGAGCCGGGCGGAGATCGAGGCCCGGCTCCCCGTTCTCGAGGCACCGGCTGGGGCGTGACCGGACCCGAGCTGCCGCCGCGGGACGCGGAGGTCTCGCTGCGCGAGGTCACGCGGGAGACCCTGGTCCCGGTCCTGCGGCTGACAGTGGCGCCGGCCCAGGAGGGGTTCGTGGCGCCGAATCCGGTGTCGATCGCCCAGGCCCACTTCGAGCCCGACCACGCCTGGTTCCGCGCGATCTACGCCGGCGAGACCCCGGTCGGCTTCCTCATGCTGCACGACGATCCC
>CAZUIY010000095.1:0-1186 GCA_964619975.1 uncultured Gemmatimonadales bacterium | reverse complement strand
GGTCGATCTGCTCTTCTTCGACACCACCTCGACCTACTTCGAGATCGAAGAGGCCGACGAGGACGGCGAGGGCCCGCGCCGCTACGGCAAGTCCAAGGACCACCGGCCCGACCGGCCCCAGGTGGTCATCGGCCTGGCGGTCACCCGCGAGGGGCTGCCGGTGCGCTGCTGGGTGCTCCCGGGCAACCGCAACGATGCGTCGCTCGTCGAGCAGGTCCAGCGGGACCTGGCCGGATGGAAGCTCTCCCGGGTGGTCTGGGTCGTGGATCGGGGCATGGCGGGGGAGAACCAGCGCCTCGCGCTCCAGCGCGGCGGCGGTCAGGTGATCGTCGGCGAGAAGCTGCGCGGCGGCTCGAAGCAGGCCCAGGAGGCGCTCTCCCGGGCCGGCCGCTACCAGCGGGTGCGCGAGAACCTCGAGGTCAAGGAGATCACCCTCGAGAACGGCAGCGAGACGCGCCGCTTCGTCCTGGTGCGCAATCCCAAGCAAGCCGAGAGAGACCGGGCCGAGCGCGAACGCCTGATCGAGCGCCTTGAGGCGGAGATCGAAGCCCTCAACGCTCGGCGTGGCTCGAAGGCCCAGCACAGCCGGCGGGTCTGCGGTCTCAAGACCCATCCCAGCCTCGGACCCTACTTACGCGAGCTCAAGAACGGCGAGCTGCGGATCGACCGCGCCCGCGTCCGGGCCGAAGAGCGTCTGGACGGCAAGTACCTGCTCTCGACCACCGATCCGAGCCTCTCGGCCGAGGACGTGGCCGTCGGGTACAAGCAACTCGCCGAGGTCGAGCGCAGCTTCCGCACCCTCAAGAGCACCCTCGACCTGCGTCCCCTTTACCACCGCCTGCCGGAGCGCATCGAGGCCCACGTGCTGCTGTGCTGGCTGGCTCTGCTCTTGGTGCGCCTGGTCGAGACCGAGACCGGGGAAGGCTGGGAGCTCGTGCGTGACGAGATCGACCAGATCCACCGTGTCGATCTCCGGACAAAAGATGGAGATTTCCAAGTCGTCACGAAGCTCACCGATCGGCAGCGTAAACTACTGAAATCACTGGATCTTACTCCGCCCAAGGCGGTCTCCTCCGCCCGGCTCCGCGCCGAAGCGGCGTAGACACTACCGGTTTCGGGGCTCTCTGTAACTCCCTCAGGAGACGTGTGTTAGGTGGACGGTTTGCCTACTGGTGTCGAACGCGAG
>CAZUIY010000094.1:0-1910 GCA_964619975.1 uncultured Gemmatimonadales bacterium | reverse complement strand
TTCTCGATCTCCCTCGGCGTGTGGTAGCCAAGGGTCGAGTGGAGCCGGCAGCTGTTGTACTCCATCTCGATATAGGTCACGACGTCGCGCCTCGCTGACTGTCGGGTCCAGTACCGCTGCCCATCCAGCCATTCACTCTTCAGAGAGCCGAAAAAGCGCTCCATGACCGCGTTATCCCAGCAGTTCCCCTTGCCCCGCCTCATTCACGAGGGCGCTGATCGGGCAGTCTGAAGGTGCTATCTGTCGGCGTCGCCCATCAGGATCGGCATCTTCGACGCGAGAGGCCGCCTAGTAATGCCCGGGCGCGTTACTTCTTTCGCCTTCTTATAGCTCTTGGGAATCAATTGTGACCGTCCAAGCAGCCGTGATCGCCGGCCGCCGCCGCGGTCGCTCGACTCTCGTGCTCTGGTGGTCTCGCAGGAGCGTCAGCTCAGCGCGGTCAACTTCGGCAGCCCCTTCAGCAGCGTCGGCCACCACTTGTCGGCGGCGGCGCCGAGATGAACGGTGATTCGCCGAGCGTGCAGCCTCAGCGTGGCAGCAACCTTGAGCAACTGCTCGCGCATCCGACTCAGGCTCCAGCCTTGCCGGGTCTGTCGCTCCAGCAGGCAGCGCAGACCATGTAAGACTTGGTAAGCATAGAGACTGAGTAGCAGGCTCACCTCGTTACGCGCCATCACGTCCTGCACGGTGGAGGCGCCGCGATCGGTCGACGAGAGATGCACGTCGAGCGCCGACTTTACCTCGCCCATGTGCGCTTCGGCGCTGCCGCGCTTGCGGTAGAGCGCCAGAACCTTCTCCGGCGGCCAGTCGAACTTGCCGAGGTTGGTGATCAGGAAGAAGGCATGTAGCAGCAGGTCATCGGGCCGCTCTTGCACCACCAGTACGACGCGCCGAGGCTCGGGCCAGGAACCGGCCTGGTACGCCAAGTCATGGCACCATTCCCGAGGTTGCTCGGGCGGGCGGCCTTGAGGCCGTTTCAGGTACGGCGCCGCCAGCTTCTGGAGACCCGAATGACTGCGCAGTCGACCCAGGTACTCGATACCGCGCTCTTCCAGGGCCTCCAGTGTTGCGTTGTCGGTGAAACCGGCGTCGATGCGTACCCGCACCTGAGCCCCGGTACTCTCGTTGAGCCGCTTCACCAGGTGCGGAATCCAGGTGTCGGCGTTCTCGGCCGGGCCGGCGTTGCCCTCGCGCAGCAGGCCGCCCACCATGTCACCGGTTTCGGCCAGCGAGGCGACCAGCGGCGAATAGATCCGGGCGCCGTACAGACCATGATAGGCCGAGCCGCCCTGCTGGCCATGGACCTCGATCGGCAGGCCGTCGATGTCCAGCGTCAGCTGCTTGGGACGTTCGCCGTTCTTCAGCGCGGTCAGGCGCCAGACCACCAGCCGCAGCAAGCCTTCGTGCACAGCATCGATGTTGTCGTTGCGCCCCAGACAGGTCAGCAGCCTCGACAGCGTGGCTTGAGACGGCCGGTCCTGGGCCAGGGGCGTCATGCCGCGCGCATCACTGCAGGCCAGCTGCCAGAGCGGATCACGGCGCAACGTGTCGGTATCGCTGAGATCGATCCAGCCCATGGCACGTTGCAGCACCACGGTGCGCAGCTGGCTGGCCAGCGAGTGTCGGATGCGTAGCGGATGGCGTCGATCAAGAAGGTTGTCTTCGAGCGCCTCGATCACGCCACTGCTGTCGAGGGCTTCACGCAGCAGCAGAGCGCCGCTATCGCTGGTGGTGCGGTGGCCGCTCAGCTCGACACGGACAGAGCCGTTGCACGAGGGCGTCCAGGTGGATACGCTTTCACCCATAGCGGATGGTCCTCTGGAATCAGGTTCTTGCCGGAACGTTCTGATTTCTCAAGAGAATACCATCCGCTATCTTCGTTTTCAGGCCACCCTCATGAATAAGGGGGG
>CAZUIY010000093.1:0-1161 GCA_964619975.1 uncultured Gemmatimonadales bacterium | reverse complement strand
GTGGGTGACATCGATTCCGCGCGGGGTTGGGTGCATGTGCATCGAGGCAAAGGCGCCAAGGACCGTTACGTGCCGCTGCCAACGGCCACGCTGGAGTGGCTGCGAGAACACTGGACGACTCCGACCAACCTTCAGTCGGTGCCCGCACCCACGGTTCCTCTTTCCCGCCGATGGCCGAGACCACAAACAGTCGCCAACTGCCACGACACCGATCCGGCCCAGTACCGTGCAGAAGGCGATGAAGTCGATCGTCAACCAGCTGAACTTCGGCAAAAAGGTCTCGATCCACACGCTGAGACATTCCTATGCCACTCACTTGCTGGAAGCGGGTGTCAGCTTAAAGATCATCCAGCAGTATCTCGGTCACAGCAGCTTGCAGACCACGATGATCTATCTGCATCTGACCGATACGGCCGAAGCGGACGCCCGCAAGGCGATCGAAAAGACCTTCCGCCGACCGCCGCGCAAGCGCAAGAACTGATCGATGCCGTCGGTCGCGGACTGCCTGAGGCAGCACGTACCGGCGTATCTCGAAACGTTTGCTGACGACGTTCCAACCGGTCACCGCAAAGTGCTCAGCGTGATTACGCGTTGCCGCACGGGTGAACTGGGTGGAGTCATGTACAAGTGCCGTGACTGTGGTCGCGAGCACTGGGTGGGCCGCTCCTGCGGCAACCGCCATTGCCCCAATTGTCAGATTGACAAGACGGCCGAATGGTTGGAAAAGCAGACGTCTCGATTGCTGCCGGTGCATCACTTCCTGGTGACTTTCACCGTTCCCCAGGAGTTGCGGATGCCGCTGCGCGGTTGCCAAAGTGATGGCTACCGCGCGTTGTTCACGGCGGCGGCCGATTCGCTGCGCGACGTGGCCAGCGCGACGAGGGCGCTGCGCGGTTGCCAGCTCGGTTACTTCGGCGTGTTGCAGACTTGGGGTCGCGATCCGCTGGTCTATCATCCACACGTTCACTTCGTCGTTCCCGGCGGCGGAGTGAAAGTGGATGAAGCCGGACAGGCTCTCGCCTGGCAGGCGACGGCGGATAACTTCCTGGTTCATCACGGTACGTTGATCCGCGTGTATAAGGCCAAGCTGACCGACGCCCTGCGGGCTTGCGGCATCTACGACGAAGTTCCCGAGTCGGCCTGGTTCAAAAAGTCCGTCGT
>CAZUIY010000092.1:0-5801 GCA_964619975.1 uncultured Gemmatimonadales bacterium | reverse complement strand
CAACATGCGGGCGCCGGGCATGACCTGGATGCGCCTGCCGCTGCCGATCTGGTCGCTGTTCATCACGGCGATCCTGGTGCTCCTGGCGATCCCGGTCCTGACGGGGGCGCTGATCATGCTCCTGTTCGACCAGCTGATCGGAACCACCTTCTTCCTGCCCGAGGGAGGCGGCCAGCCGCTCCTTTGGCAGCACCTGTTCTGGTACTTCGGACACCCCGAGGTCTACATCCTGATCCTGCCCGCCATGGGGCTGACGTCGGAGGTCCTGTCCAACGGCGCGCGGAAGCCGATCTTCGGCTACAAGTTCATGGTGGCGGCGATCGTGGCGATCGCGTTCCTGGGCTGGGTCGTCTGGGGCCACCACATGTTCCAGAGCGGCATGAGTCCCATCCTCGGCACGTCCTTCATGGTGTCGACGATGGTCATCGCGGTTCCGAGCGCGATCAAGGTGTTCAACTGGTTGGGGACCCTCTGGCGCGGGAGCATCCATTTCACCGTGCCGATGCTGAACGCGCTGGCGTTCGTCTCGATGTTCGTGATCGGCGGGCTGTCGGGGATCTTCATGGCGTCGACGCCGGTCGACATCTTCCTCCACGACACCTACTTCATCGTGGCCCACATCCACTACGTGCTCTTCGGCGGCAGCCTGTTCGCGATCTTCGCCGGGATCTACTTCTGGTTCCCGAAGTTCCTGGGCCGGATGCTGAACCGGCCGCTCGGCTACGCCCACTTCGCGCTCACGTTCGTGTTCTACAACCTGACCTTCTTCCCGATGCACAACATCGGGCTGGTCGGGCACATGCGGCGGATCTACGACCCAACGCAGTACGCGTTCCTGGCGGAGATCCAGCCGATGAACGAGTTCATCTCGATCTCGGCCTTCTGCCTGGGAGCGGCCCAGCTGTTGTTCATGGTGAACATCTTCTGGTCGCTGTGGCGGGGTGAGCCGGCGCCGGCGAACCCGTGGGACGCCAACTCGCTGGAGTGGACGGTCCCGTCGCCGCCGCCGCACGGCAACTTCGCCGAGATGCCCGTCGTCTACCGCGGGCCCTACGAGTACAGCGCCCCCGGGGTGGAGCGGGACTACTGGCCGCAGAGCGAGCCGCCGGGCGACGCCCCGGCCCGCCGCGAACCGCCGGAGCGGGAGGAGGTGGACGCGTGAGCCGCACCGACGGTGCCGCGATGGTGATTCCCGGCCGCCCGATGGAGGGCGTGCCCGTCTACAACGTGAAGCTCGGCATGTGGGTGTTCCTCCTGTCCGAGATCATGTTCTTCTCGAGCCTGATCGGCGCGTACATCGTCCTCCGCTTCGCCCATCCGGATCACTTCGCGGAGCCGGGCGCGGTCCTGAACGTGCCGCTGACGGCGTTCAACACGTTCATGCTGATCTGCTCCTCGGTGACGATGGTGAAGGCGTTCGCCGCCATCGAGCACGGAGACCAGGCGGGTCTCAGGAAGTGGCTTCTGGCCACCATCGTCCTCGGGGCCGCCTTCGTCGGGATTCAGATCTTCGAGTACCAGGAGCTGTGGGGCCACGGCTTCGTGCCGATGGCCGCGCAGTACTCGGCGGGGGGCGGGGCGCTGTACGGAACGACGTTCTACACGATGACCGGCTTCCACGGCGCCCACGTCACGATCGGGGTGCTGTGCCTGATGTTCACGGCATGGAAGGCTTTTCGCGGAGACTACGATGAGTCCAATTATGCGGGCGTGGAAATTATGGGACTCTACTGGCATTTCGTGGATTTGGTCTGGATCATCCTGTTCACGATCGTCTACTTGATTTAGCGGCGCGTGAGGGCGGCCCATCCGGGGCCGATCCTCTCCTCGGGGAACCCTGCGGCGTACACCAGTACGCCTCGGGATCCCACTCGTCGGGATCGACCCCGGCTGGACCACCCTGACGCGCCTTTCCTTTTTCAGGTGCGGTTCTGGGATTGGCATGGATCTCTTTGAAGGAGGGGCTTATGGCTGAGGCGGCGCACGACTCGCCTAAGTACATGCTGGTGTTTCTGTATCTGGTATTGCTGACGGTGGCGGAGGTGCTGGTGGCGTTCGTTTCGGGACTGCCGGATATCGTGCTGATCCTGATATTGCTGGGGCTGGCGGTCTGGAAGGCGGCGCTGGTGGCGATGTACTACATGCACCTGAAGTTCGAGCCGCCGCGGCTGGTGGTGATGGTGCTGTCGGCCCTGCCGCTGGCGATCCTGATGGCGCTGGTCCTGGTCACGATGGAAGGCTGGTAGGGCTCGAATGATGCCGATGGCGGGCGACGGGGCGATGACCGGCATGCTGTGGGCCGGGGCGCTCCTGATCGCCGTGCCGCTGGCGATCGGGATCGGCGTGGCGGTGGTCCTCTACCGGCGCCGCTCGGGGGGGCCGTGAAGCCGCGGTCGTCGCTGATCCAGTTCCACCGCGTGCTGATCGCCGCGGGGATCCTCTTCTGCGGGGGGTTCGCCGCCTACACCTTCGCCCTCGCCTCGCGGGAGGGCGGCGGGGGCTGGATGTGGGCGCTCGGCGCGGTGTTCGCCGCCTTCGCCGTCGGCTTCACCGTCTACCTGTGGAACCTCTCCCGCGTGCTCGGCTACAGCGACGACTAGTGTGGTGAGTCAGAACTAGGGCCGGCTCAGGCCGCTTCCCAGATCCGCTCGAAGTGCGCCAGGATGCGCGGGTGCCGGTACCACAGGTAGCCCGCCATGCCGGTGGCCGCCAGCAGGTTCGCCACCGCCACGCCCCACAGCGAGATCCCCTCCAGCAGCGGCCCGCCGATCGACAGGATGAAGATCAGGAACGCCGTCTCGGTGAAGACGAACAGGAACAGGAGCGCGATCCCCAGCGGAGGCACCCGCTCCATCTCGGTCACCAGGAACGAGGCCAGGAGTCCAACCACGATGAACGCCAGGTGGTGGACGATCGTGTAGGCGGCGACCATGCCCGGATCCACCGTGGAATGGTTCGCCACGGCGGCCTCGGGGCCCTGGAAGAGCACGGTGCCGAGGAGCGACGGGGTCCACAGGGGCTCGTGCGTGATCGTATCCAGCAGGAGGAACCAGGCGGCCACGATGCCGGCGCCGATGATGCCCGTGATGAACCCCTCGATCAGGACGGTGGACATGGTGAGGGGAGGGGCGGACGAGGATCGGGCGCGTCGGGCGGGCGCGTCGTTCATGGCACCTCCAGTCCTGGAGTGGTCGGGCGCGGCGTGGGGACGGCCACCGTGCCGGAATGATGTCGACCGGGCGGGCGCGGATCAACCCCCGGGGCCGGCGTCCGGGTCAGACGTTCCCGGAGCCCGGGCCGATCGCGCCGAAGAGCAGCATCATCGCGATGACGATGATCGTGGCCACGACCAGGCCCCCCAGGAACACGCGGGTCAGCACCGGCGTGTCGTACTTCAGGTGCATGAAGAACATGACGACCAGGACGAACTTGGCCGCCGACAGGACGAGCAGAGTGGGGACGATCACGGGCCGGATCGCCGGCACGTAGAAGATCGCCACCTCGAGCAGCGTGATGATCGCGAGAATCAGCGCGATCACCCAGTACGTGCCGCGGCTGGCGTGGCCCGCCTCGTGGTCGGCCGCGTGCTCCCCGGTCTCCGCCATCTCGGTCGGCTCCGCCATCAGCGCCTCACTGGATCAGATATACGAGGGTGAAGATCACGATCCACACCACGTCCACGAAGTGCCAGTACAGCCCGGCCACCTCCACGTCGAGAGACCGCTCCGAGGTGAGCCGCCCGCGCATCATCATGACCAGAAGTGTGGTCAGCCAGATCACGCCCACCGTGACGTGGGCCCCGTGGAAGCCGGTCAGGACGAAGAACGTGGCCCCGAAGACGTTCGACTCGAGCGTCAGCCCCAGGTGGTAGAAGTGGGTGAACTCGTAGACCTGGCCCGCCAGGAAGAGTCCCCCGAGGACGATCACCGCGCCCGTCCAGAGCTGCGCCGGCCGGCGCGCGTCCCGCTGCACCGCGTCCAGGGCCAGCACCATCGCCAGCGACGACATGAGCAGGATGAACGTGGAGACGGAGGTCAGCGGGATGTTCAGGATCTCCTCCGGCGTGGGGCCCTGGAGGCTCCTGCCCTCGTACGCCAGATAGGTCGCGATCAGCGACCCGAACAACATGCACTCGGATGCGATGAACACCCACATCGCCATCTTCCGGTTGTCGACGCCGAACGAGGTCCGGTGAGGATGCATCCTAGGCCTCCGCGTCCGGGTCGGTGGGGCCGAAGACCGGATGGCCGGGCCGCTCGAGGGGCTGGAACAGCCACAGGTAGACCCCGACCACCAGGATCACGAGTCCCAGCAGAACCACGGCCAGGCCGGCCAGCATGCCGCCCATCATGAGCGCCAGCCCGAGCGAGGCGACCGGCGGCCACCACGAGGGAGACGGAAGGTCGATCCGCTCCGGCGGGTCGTCCGGCTGCGGCGGCGTCCCCTCCTCCATCGTGTGGGTGGACGTGTCGCTGGTGGGCCCGTACTTGTGCAGCCAGTACGGGCGGGCGCTGTGGATCTCCGGGGTCACCGCGAAGTTGTACTCGGGGGGTGGCGAGGACATCGTCCACTCGAGGGTCGCTGCGTCCCACGGATCGGCCGGGGCCGGCTCGCCCGAGGTCAGGCTGCGGATCGCGTTCACGAAGAAGATCAGCATCCCGACCGCGATCGTGAAGGCCCCGACGGTGGCCACCAGGTTCCACTGGTCCCATCCCGTGCCGGCGGCGTAGGTGTAGATCCGGCGGGGCATCCCGTCCATCCCCAGGAAGTGCATCGGGAAGAACGTCACGTTCATGCCGATCATGGTGAGCCAGAAGTGGGCCGCCCCCAGGCGCTCGCTCATCATCCGGCCGGTGACCTTGGGCCACCAGTAGTAGACCCCCGCGAAGAGCCCGAGCACGGTGCCGCCGAAGAACACGTAGTGCAGGTGCGCCACCACGAAGTAGGTGTCGTGCTGCTGCCAGTCGATGGGCGGCGACCCGTGCATGATCCCGGAGAGCCCGCCGATGATGAACATCGCCACCATGCCGACGGCGAACAGGAGCGGCGTCCGGAACACGATGTGGCCGCCCCACAGCGTGCCGATCCAGTTGAAGATCTTGACTCCCGTCGGGATCGCGATCAGGAACGTGCCGAGCGCGAAGGCGGTGTCGGCCACCGGCCCCATGCCGGTCGTGAACATGTGGTGGCTCCAGACGCCGAAGCCGAGGAACCCGATCGCGATCCCGGAGAAGATGACGAACGGGCGGCCGAACAGGGGCTTCCGGGCGAACGTCGGCAGGACGTCCGACACGATGCCGAACGACGGCAGGATCAGGATGTAGACCTCGGGGTGGCCGAAGATCCAGAACAGGTGCTGCCACAGGATCGGGGTGCCGCCGGCGCCGGGAATGTAGAAGTGGGTGCCGAAGAACCGGTCGAACATGAGGAACACGAGCGCCACCGTGATGGGCGGGAACGCCAGCAGGATCAGGACCTGCACGACCAGCGCCATCCAGACGAACAGCGGCATCCGCATGAGCGACATCCCCGGCGCCCGCATGTTCAGGATCGTCACCGTGAAGTTGACGCCGGCGGCGATCGAGGCGATCCCCATCACCTGGAGCGACAGGAGCCAGAAGTCGACGCCCATGCCCGGGCTGTACTGCTCGGAGGTCAGATTGGCGTAGCCGAACCAGCCGGTGTCCGGGGCCCCGCCGATGAAGAACGACAGGTTCAGGAGGATCGAGCCGAACAGGAAGGTCCAGTAGCTGAACGCGTTCAGCCGGGGGAACGCCACGTCGCGGGCCCCGATCATGAGC
>CAZUIY010000091.1:0-1475 GCA_964619975.1 uncultured Gemmatimonadales bacterium | reverse complement strand
CGGCCTCAGACCCCTTTCCATGAGAAGGCCTCTCTAAGTCAAGCCGGCCGACTTGGCGGCCGGTCCTTGTCTGGTCGTCCTATCGAAGCTGGTTCGTCGTCCTTCCATTCGCACTCGACGAGGGGCGCTGTTGGCCCGGTGCAGGGTGGGGTCCGTCCAGCACGGGTGCTGCAGTCTCCGGCTCGATCTGTATCGATCGTAGGTGCCTTCGCAGTCACCCGGACCGGACGTCCAGCTTCGATCCCTGATTTGTATGCAAAATGCGTCGATCGCGCGCGGGCGCGACCGGCGCTTGGTCAGCTCATGCGACCTCCTGCTCGGGAGCTTGACGGTTCTGGCGCGAGCTGTAGAAGGGGTCGTAGACCTCTGCGGTGATCCAGAGCCGGTGCAGGAGCACGGCGAGCTTGCGAGCGACGGCGACGGCAGCGGTCTTCTTGGCCCTCGGTCCTCCGCGGGCTTCGATGCGCTGGCCGTAGCGTCGCAGGTCGCAGTCCTGGCCGAAGGGCCCGAGGATGTAGTGGGCGCAGTTGACCAGCAGTCGTCTCAGCAGGACGTCCCCCTGGCGGGTGATGCGTTGGCGGGGGCTGGATTCGCCCGACTCGTCCAGTCCCGGAACCAGCCCCAGGTAAGGGCCCACGGCCCGGCTCGTGCGGAAGCGCGTCGGATCCTCGAGCACGAGGACGTAGGCCAGTGCCGTGACAGGCCCGACACCATGGACCTGCCGCAGCACCCGGGTGATCTCGTAACGCTCGGCGAGTTGGTCGAGCTGGCGCTCGTAGCGGCGGATGGTCTCGGTGACCTGGGTGATCAGCTCGACGATCGGACCGAGCGCCGGTTCGAGCCCCTCGGGAATCTGTCCCTCGAGACGTTGGGCGAAGACATTGGCGGTACAGCTCGGAGGGCGGTGCCCCGAAGCCTTGAGCACGCCGCGCGCGTGGTTGATCAAACCGGTGCGGACCTGGACCATCTGATCCCGCGAGCGCAGGACTGCGAGATCCTGTTGCGCTTCTTCGCCGCGATGGCGCAGCGGGTGGAGCAGGCGCGGATCGAGCCGGGCCAGGCGGGCGAGTTGGCGCGCGTCGACCTGGTCGCTCTTGCGCGTGTTGCGGTAGATCAGCGCCACCTTGCCCGCGTTGGCGACCAGGACCTCGTGGCCCAGCTCTTCGAGCAGCCGGCTCATCCAGGGTGAGTGAGCCCCGACTTCGAGCGCGATGCGCATCGGTGCCAGACCGCTGAACCGTCGCCTCAGGTCCTCCGGTCGGGTCCGGACTCGGCCCTCCTCGACCTGCTCACCGCTCGCCATCGAGATCACGCACACCACGGTCCACTTGTCGCTGATGTCCAAACCCACCGCCTGCTCCACCTTGCTATGCTCCTTCATGGCCAGCCTCCTTTCTGAGCCCTCGAGCTCGTACCAGATTGCAGACCCTCATACGGTACTGCGTGAGGGGGTTGGCCTTCTCATCCCATCTCCG
>CAZUIY010000090.1:0-7810 GCA_964619975.1 uncultured Gemmatimonadales bacterium | reverse complement strand
GCGCGTAGGCATGGCTCCATTCGTTGACAGGGGGAAGGGGCACCGGTAATATATAGGATCAACTCGTACAACGCGTTGCGTCAGCCCGCCGGCCGGCGGCCGCGACGGGTTTCCATATACTGCAAGGCTCATGCCTTCGTTCCATAATCATGGGAGACCATTCATGATCCATACCCGACTGCGGCGCTACGTCCGCGGCTTATCGCTTTTTCTGCCCCTCGCTTTCGCCGCGGCGTGCAGCGACTCCGGCGGTGGTGGTGGGGGCGGCTGTCCCACCTGTCCTCCCGATCCCACCGAGGGCGCCATCCGCCTGAGCGTGACCTACAACGGCCCCCAGGGCGACCTGGCGCCGTCGGGCTTCCGCGCTTCGGACGTCCAGAGCCTGCAGATCACGGTGCAGGGGGCCGGGCCGCCCCAGCATCTGACGCTCCCGCCCACGCAGAACGCGGCCTTCCTGTCGCTGGTGCCGGGCGTGTACTTCATCACGGCGTCGGCCTTCGGGGAGGACAACCTGCTGCTCTTCACGGACGAGACCGAGGCCCTGGTGATGCTGGCCGACACGGTGAACGCCTCCCTCGAGATGGAGCCCGAAGTGGGAACGGTCACGGTCGAGGTGGACGGCCGGACCACGGGGACCGTCCAGGCCGTCGCGGGCGAGACCATCCCCTATACCGTGACCGTCCGCAACAGCGAGGGCCGGGTGGTGCCGGGCTCGGTGGTGGACGTGAAGTCCTCGAATCCCACGTACGCCGATGCCGCCGAGACCGGCTCCGACGTCACCAACGCCCAGGGTCAGGTGAGCGGCGCCATCCGGGCTCCGTTCAGCGGCGCCATCGACCTCTCGGTGACGGTGGACGGAAGCGTGGTGGCCAACGCGACCGCGCCCGCCGGCGTCGCGTTCGCCCCTGGCGTCAATCCGGGCGGCAGCCTGATCGAGTTCCTGGACCCGAATCCCAACGGCACGCTGCTCTTCGCCAACGGGACGGACACGTACTCGATGACGGTGGTCGTGCGGGGGCAGGGCGGCGATCCTCTGCCCCGCACTCCGATCGTGGTGCGCTCCACCCGGAACCAGGGGCTGGATCCGAACGTGGACATCCTGGAGCCGGTCGGGGGCGTGTGGGAGACAAACGCCGAGGGGCGGCTGACCTTCACCGTGCGCTCCACCACCTCGTCGTTCTTCCACCTGGAGGAGAGCGGGGTCCTCAGCAGCGAGGCGACGAACGAGTTCCCGATGGGGGAGTTCATCGCGGCGGTGCTGACGGTGGAGGCCGACGGCGTGGAGATCGACAGTCAATTCGTGCGCTGGAACTCGACGGTCTTCCCGGGTCCGGGATCGGGGACGTTGACCGCGGACAAGCTGGAGGTCCGTGCGGACGGGCAGGATTCCGCCATCATCACGGTGACGGCGACGCAGATCGGAGCCCTCGGTGGTGGTCCGGTGGTCGGGGGCTACGTGGAGCTGACGAATGGAGTGGGCGTCGTGCTGAACGAGTCGCTCGATCTGGAGCCGCTGCAGGGATTCGACGGGTTCCGGACCAATGCGGCAGGGGAATGGAGAGCGAGAGTCAGGTCTTCCGCTCCGGGGTTCCTGGTCCTGACGGTCAAGGTCGATGGACGGGCCATCATTCTCGACTCCTCCCGATTGATCATCTTCCAGTGATCCCCCGCGGCATCGGCGGCGCGATCGTGGCCGCGGCGGTCCTGGCCGGCGCGGGCGGCGCGCTCGCCCAGGAGCCGGTCCCGGTGGATCGGATCGATCTGCCGACGCGGGCCATGGACGGCTTCGACGGGCGGTACCCGTCGCGGCTCCTGACGGTGGAGACGGCGCGGCTCCTCGAGGGCGGCCGGGGACAGGTCGGCTTCGGGGACACCCGCTACGGAGTGCTGGACCGCCGGCTCGAGGTCATCACGAACACGATCAGCGACGTCTTCGGGGTCGGCACGATCTCGGCCAAGCTCGGGGTGCTGGATCCCGACGAGCACCCGATCGGGCTCGCGGTGGGCGGGAAGTACTACCGCTCCTACGGCGGCCTGATCGACGCCGGCGTGACGGCGGTCGCCGAGTCGTTCGCCGAAGTCACCGACTCCGAGGTGAACGTGGAGGGATGGATCGTGTTCGGCACGGCCTCGTGGAGCACGCCCGACGACCGCACCCACCTCCACCTGGGGCTCCAGACGCACCAGCCGATCGTGAACCGCTTCGAGGTGACGGACAGCGTCGCGGGCGGCGGCGGCAGCGTGGAGTTCTTCGAAGGCGAGGACTACAGCGCCATGTGGGGCGTCGACCATCAGATCATGGGGCGGACGCTGGTCGGCATGCTGGAGGCCGGCTGGTCCTTCACCCTGGAGCGGGCGCGGCTGGGCGCGGGGCTGGACGCGGGCTCGGAGAGCTGGCGGTTCCTGTTCGGGCTCATGATCCCCGGCGTGAAGACGGACCTGGCCACCGACGAGACCGACTTCTTCGTGACGCCCACGATCTCGGTCCACTACCGGTTCGGGGGCTCGTGAGGGCGCGCCGGATCGTCCTGGCCGTGGGGCTGGCCGCGCTGACCATGGTCGGCTGCCGCGAGGTGGTCTACGACATCATGACGAACGAGCGGCTGGTGCGGGTTCCGCGGACCGCCCGGACGGAGTTCACCATCGACACCGGGCTGATCGAGCTCCCGTCCAAGCTCGGCACCGACAAGACGATCGAGAGCTCGACCCTGGAGCTGACTGCGATCAACCTGAACGCGGAGAACTCGGTGGACGTGGTGCTCTCCTCCGCCGACTCGCAGCGGCCGAACTCGTTCCGTGAGGTGGTGTCGTTCTCGCTGGCGCCGCTCGAGGAGCGCGTGATCACGGTGGTCCAGACGGATCCCGAGGATCCCCTGGTGACCGCCACGCAGAGCGACGCGGTCAACATCCGCTTCGACTCGACGTCGGAGGCGGCCGGCCTCGGCGAGATCGAGTTCCGCTTCACGATCCGCGTCCTCGCCCACAAGGCGACCCCGGGCACCGGGGCCGGAACGCTGCTGTTCTATTGAGCCCCGCCGGTCGGCCGCCGGCCGGCCGGGAGAGCGAGACCGCGGACGCCCCCGGGGGCGACCTGGTCGAGGTCGCGCTCCCCCTTCCCCTGCATCGCACGTTCGTCTACCGCCGGCCGCCGGAGCTCGCGATGCCGCCGCCCGGCGCGCGCGTGGTGGTCGGCTTCGGCCGGCGGCGGAAGGTCGGCTTCGTGGTCGGCCCGGCGGCGGCCGCGCCGAAGGGGGCGCGGGTCCGGCCGCTGCTGGAGGTGGTGGACCGGGAGCCGCCGCTGTCGGCGACCGAGCTCGCGCTGGCGGCCTGGATGGCCCGCTACTACGTGGCGCCGCTCGGGATGGTCCTCCGGCTCTTCTTTCCGCCCGGCGCCACCTACGACGTCCGCGAGGGGGACGCCGCGGAGCCGGCGAAGGCGCCGGAGCGGCTCCACGTGCTGCCGGCCGGTGAGCCGCCGGAGGACGCCGACCCTGCCGAGCTGGACCGGGCCCCCGCGCAGCGCGCCGTCTGGGAGGCGGCGCGGGCGCTGACGGAGCCGGAGGAGCAGGCGGTGTTCTGCCGTGTGGCCGGGGTGTCGGCGGCCGCCGTCCGGGCGCTGGCCCGGCGGGGGTGGATCCGGGTGGAGCCGCGCACGGTGGCGCGGGATTCGTACGGCGCGGGCGAGCTGCCCGTGGCCGGCCCGGAGGGTCCCGCCACGGGGGAGCAGGCGGAGGCGATCGCCGGCATCGTGGCGGCGCTGGAAGCCGGCGCCGGCGGCACGTTCCTCCTGGAGGGGATCACCGGGAGCGGGAAGACCCGGGTCTACGTGGACGCGGTCGAGGCCGCGCTGGAGGCCGGCGGGCGCGCCATCGTCCTGGTGCCGGAGATCGGGCTGGCGGCCCCGACCGTGGCGCGGTTCCGCTCCCGCTTCGGCGACCGGGTGGCGGTCCTCCACAGCGGCCTCTCCGACGGCGAGCGGCAGGCGGCGTGGCGCCGGGTCGCCGACGGCGAGGCGCCGGTCGTGATCGGCGCCCGCTCGGCGCTCTTCGCGCCGGTGGGGCGGGCGGCGCTCGTGATCGTGGACGAGGAGCACGAGTCCGCCTACAAGCAGGACGACACCCCCCGGTACTCGGCGCGGGACGTGGCCGTGTACCGGGCGGCCCTGGAGGGCGCCGTGGCGATCCTCGGCTCGGCCACGCCGTCGCTGGAGAGCCGCGCCAACGCCGACGCCGGCAAGTACGAGCGCCGCCGGCTGACCCGCCGGATCGCCGACCGGCCGCTGCCGAAGGTCGAGATCCTGGATCTCTCCGAAGTGGAGCCGGTGGCGCCGGGCCTGTCGGCGCCCCTGGCGGAGGCCCTGGGGGAGACGCTGGCGGCGGGCGACCAGGCGATCCTGTTCCTGAACCGCCGCGGCTTCAGCGCGTTCCTCCAGTGCCTCGACTGCGGCTGGGTGCCGGAGTGCCCCGACTGCGGGATCTCGCTGACGTACCACCGCGCCGGGCCCCGGCTCCTCTGCCACTACTGCGCCCACGAGGCCGTGCCGCCCGCGGCCTGCCCGGAGTGCGGCGGCCGCGGGCTGGACCACAAGGGGCTGGGGACGCAGAAGGTGGAGGAGGCGGTGGTCCAGCGGTTCCCGGGGGCGCGGGTGGCGCGGATGGACCTGGACACGACCGGCGCCAAGTACGCCCACGCCCGGATCTACCGCGCCATGCAGTCGCGCGAGCTGGACGTCCTGGTCGGCACGCAGATGATCGCCAAGGGGTTCGATCTGCCCGGCGTGGCGCTGGTGGGCGTCGTCTCCGCCGACACCGCGCTCCACTTCCCGGATTTCCGCTCGGCCGAGCGGACGTTCCAGCTCCTGGTCCAGGTGGCCGGCCGCGCCGGCCGCGGCGACCGCCCCGGCCGGGTGCTGGTCCAGACCTGGCTACCGCGCCACCCGGTGATCGTCGCCGCCGCCGGCCACGACTACGAGTCCTTCCGCCGCCGCGAGTCCGAGGACCGCGCCGCCCTCTCCTATCCGCCCGCGCGCCGCCTGGCGAACCTGGTCGTCAGCGGCCCCGACCCCGCCGCCGTCGCCGACGGCATCGCCCGCGTCGCCGAGCGCCTCCGCGCCCGCCCCCAACCCGGCTTCGACGTCATCGGCCCCGCCCCCTGCCCCCTGGAGCGCCTCCGAGGCCGCACCCGCCACCACCTGCTGATCAAATCCGAATCCGCCGCCAACCTGGAGCGGTCCCTGTGGGACCTGGCGAAGAACGCCGACAAACTGGTTGGATCGAATCAGCTGGAAATCGACCGCGATCCCCTGGATTTGTTATAAGGGCGGCTGAAAGCGGCCCATCCGGGGCCGACAGTCGATAGGCGGCTCAAAACGGTCCAGATGCGTCCGATCGCGACGAGTGTCGTCCGAGACGCACTATTGTGCGTCGCAGGACGCCGCGAGGAGGGATCGGGCGCAGATGGGCCGTTTTCAGCCGCCCAGCTTCAGCCGCCCAGCACCCTCACAGGGATGTTGCGGTGGGTCTGGGTTCCGTCAGCCAACTGCCCCTCGTCGTTCTGCCCCCAGCACCAGCCTTCGTTCGTGGCCGTAACGCCGCAGCTGTGGTCGTCGCCGGTGGAGATCGCGACGTACGCGCGGCCGCCGGTGACGGGGACGGGAGTGGCCGTGTCGGCGTTGGCGCCGTTGCCCAGCTCGCCGTCGCCGCCGCTGCCCCAGCAGAACGCGGCGCCGGCCAGGTCGAGGCCGCAGGAGTGGCTCCGGCCCGCGTCCAGCGTCGCGAGGACGATGCCCGCCGCCGCCGGAGTGGGGAGCGGCCGCCCGACCATGCTGCCGTCGCCGAGCTGGCCGTGGTCGTTGTTGCCCCAGCAGAAGGCGGAGCCGTCGGCCTTCAGGGCGCAGGTATGGCCCCAGCCGGCGTGGATCTCGTCGAAGACGTGGCCGCCGGCCACGGCCACGGGCACCTGGGAGGCCACGAGAGTGCCGTCCCCGAGCTCGCCGGTGGCGTTGTCGCCCCAGCACCAGGCGGCTCCGGCCGCGTCCAGGGCGCAGGTATGGTCCTGGCCGGCGTCGATGGACGTGAACGCCGGAGCGCCGGCCACGGCGGTCGGGCGGCGGCGGTCCATGAGGGTCGCGTCGCCGATCTGGCCCTCGTCGTTCCGGCCCCAGCAGAAGGCGGCGCCGTCGGCGGCCAGGGCGCAGGTGTGCAGACGCCCCGCTGAGAGAGACTCGAAGACGGGCGAGCCCTCCAGCGGCGCGGGAGCGGAGCGGGCCTCGGTCGTGCCGTCGCCGAGCTGGGAGTCGCTGTTGCCGCCCCAGCAGTGGACCACGCCGGAGACGGCCCGACCACAAGTGTGGTCGTCGCCGGAGGAGATCGACGAGAAGAGGACGCCCCCGGCCACAGCGATGCCGACCCGGGCGTTCGCCTGCAACCCCTGCCCCAGCTCACCGTGGACGCCGTTCCCCCAGCAGAAGGCCGCTCCGCCCGGGGCCAGGCCGCACGTGTGCTCGTCGCCGGTCGAGACCGCGGACAGGGCCAGCGGGTCCTCCGTGACCGGAGGCGGGTCCACCAGGCCGTTGCCGTCGGAGGAGGAGCAGCCGGCGAGCACCGCCACGAGCGCGAGAAGCAGGAGGTTGAAGCGCATACGGATGACTCCATGTCAGGAGTTGGACGAGATGGCCCGGGCGTGGCCGGGCGAGAGGTCCCCCGGAAGAGAGCAAGGTCCGTGCCGGGAGGTGCGATCCGGCGGAAAGGTTCGCGGCACCCTCTGTCCACGGCTAGATTGACCGGCCATGGCCGCCTCACACATCCGCAATTTCGTCATCATCGCCCACATCGACCACGGCAAGTCCACGCTGGCCGACCGCCTGCTGGAGCGGACGGGCACGCTGGGCGTGCGGCAGATGCGGGCCCAGGTCCTGGACGCCATGGACCTGGAGCGGGAGCGCGGCATCACGATCAAGATGCACGCGATCACGATGGGGTACCGCGCGGCGGACGGCGCGACCTACGAGCTGAACCTGATCGACACCCCCGGCCACGTGGACTTCACCTACGAGGTGTCGCGCTCCATGGCCGCCGCCGAGGGGGCGCTGCTGGTGGTGGACGCCGCCCAGGGGATCGAGGCGCAGACGCTGTCGAACCTGTTCCTCGCGATGGAGAACGACCTCGAGATCATCCCGGTCATCAACAAGATCGACCTGCCGAACGCGCGGCCCGAGCTGGTGACCGAGGAGCTGGTGCACCTGCTGGGGGTCGACCCCGATGAGATCCTGACCGTCTCGGCGAAGATGGGGACGGGGATCGACGAGGTGCTGGAGGCGGTGGTCCGCCGCGTGCCGGCGCCGACGGGCGACGTCGACGCGCCGCTCAGGGCGCTCATCTTCGATTCCCAGTTCGACAAGTACCGGGGCGCGGTGCCGTACGTCCGGGTTGTGGACGGCCGGGTCGCGGCCGGGACGACCATCGGCTTCTTCGCCAACGACGCCACCTACGAGGTGACCGAGGTGGGGCGGCTGCGGCTGGGGATGGTGCCGGACGACGCGCTGGAGGCGGGCGAGGTCGGGTACCTGGTGGCCAGCGTCCGGAAGATCTCGGACACCAAGGTGGGCGACACGATCGTCGAGGCGGGACGGCGGGCGACCGAGCAGCTCCCGGGCTACCAGGAGGTCCATCCGATGGTGTTCGCGGGCCTCTACCCGACCGAGGCCGACCAGTACGCCGACCTCAGGGACGCGCTGGAGCGGCTGAAGTTGAACGACTCCTCGCTCATGTACGAGCCGGAGACGTCCACCGCGCTCGGCTTCGGGTTCCGC
>CAZUIY010000089.1:0-6409 GCA_964619975.1 uncultured Gemmatimonadales bacterium | reverse complement strand
TGGCCGAAGGGGCCACACATCCGGGGGAGGGGACACATGAAGCGCTTTCTGCTCGTGGTGGCCGGCGTGGGCCTGGCGGCGGCCGCCGGTTGCGCCACGCTCCAGTCACTGGGGATCACGCCCCTCCGCTTCACCGAATCCGCCAGCCATAGCTCGGAGTTCCGGTTGCTCGGTCCCTCCGCGGGCCGGCCCTACGGCGGCGCCGCGCTCCGGCTGTGGACCCGTGTCGAGAACCCGAACGGTTTCGGCCTCACCCTCACCGACATCGCCGGCGATCTCTTCGTCGAGGACGCGGAGTCGATCCGCGTCGATTTCCCGCTCGGCCTCCCGCTGACCGCCCGCCAGGACACGGTGGTGCCGCTGGACGTGTCGATCGGGTTCGACGACCTTCCGCGTCTGGGAAGGATCGCGGAGGCGGCGATCCTGGGCGGGTCGCTCGACTACAGGCTGGACGGCCGCTTCGGCATCGACGCCGGCTCGTACGGCCAGCCCCGGTTCGGACCCATGACGATCGTCGAAGGGGAGCTGCGTGTGCGTTGACCGGTTCGGGGTGGTCCTGGCCTTCCTGGCCACCTTCGCGCTGACGACGGCGGCGGCGGGCCAGGACGCTTCCCGGACGCGCGCCGAACGGACGGGCTTCACCGAGACCTCCCGCTACGCCGACGTGGTCGGCTTCCTCGACACCCTGGCCGCCCGCACTCCGGGCCTGACCGTCTTCCCCTTCGGCTGGAGCCAGGAAGGCCGGTCGCTGCCGCTCGCCGTGTGGGCGCCGTGGGCCGACGCCGGCCGTTTCGCCAGCGCCCACGCCATCCGCCGCGGCTCGCAGGACCGCCTGCGGGTTCTCGTCTTCGCCAACATCCATGCTGGCGAGGTGGCCGGGAAGGAGGCGGCGCTGGCGCTCCTGCGGGAGCTGGCGGGCGGGGCCCATCCGGAGTGGGCGGACTCGCTCCTCCTCATGGTGGCGCCGATCTACAACGCGGACGGCAACGAGCGCATCGCGCTCACCAACCGGCCGCTCCAGCACGGCCCGGTCGGCGGCATGGGACAGCGCGCGAACGCCATGGGGCTCGACCTGAACCGCGACTTCATGAAGCTGGAGGCGCCGGAGTCGCGGGCGCTGGTGCGGCTCTTCCGGGAGGCCGACCCGCACCTGGTGGTCGACCTCCACACGACGAACGGAACGCTCCACGGCTACCACCTCACGTATGCCCCGCCGCTCCATCCGGACACCGACCCCGCCATCGCCGGCTTCCTGCGGGACTCGCTCCTGCCGGCCGTCACGGCGGCGCTCCGCGCCGACCCCGGCTGGGAGACGTGGCACTACGGGAACCTGGCCGAGGACGAAGGGATGGAGGGGCCGCGCGCGTGGTACTCGTTCAGTCCCGAGCCCCGCTACTCGACCAACAACCTGGGAATCCGCAACCGGCTCGGCATCCTGTCCGAGGTCTATTCGTATCTGCCGTTCGAGGAGCGGGTCCGGGTGACCGGCCGCTTCGTGGAGGCGATCCTGGACTTCGCCGCGGCTCACGCCGGCGAGATCCGGCGGCGGGTGGAGGCGGCGGACGCGCGCCCGGTGGCGGGCACGGAGCTGGCCCTGGCCACCGATTTCGAGCGGACGATCGAGGTCGCCGACGTCCTCCTGGGATCGGTGGAGCGGGAGCGCCACCCGTACACCGGGGAGCCGATGCTGAGAAGGGTCGATCCGACGCGGGTCGAGCCGATGCCGGCGTACGTCTCTTTCCGCCCGACACGGACGGCGGCCGCGCCGGCGGCCTGGCTGGTGCCCGCGGAGCTGGAGGGCACGCTGGAGCTGCTCGAGGCCCACGGCGTGGAGACGCGAACTCTGGCCGCGCCCGTCCGCCGGCGGGTGGACGAGTTCCGGATCTCCGCGTCGCGGCAGGAGGACCGGGAGTACGAGGGCCACCGGGCGCGCTCGCTGGAGGGCGAGTGGATCGCCGTCGAGCGGGAGATCCCGGCCGGCACGGTCGTCGTGGACGGCGATCAGCCGCTGGCCCGGCTCGCCTTCCACCTGCTGGAGCCGCGCGCGAGCGACGGCCTGGTGCGGTGGAACGCGCTGGACGCCGCGCTCGAAGGCACCGCCATCTACCCCATCCTCCGGTCGGCCACTCCGATTCCCTGAGCTTCAGTCCCCCCGGTAGCGTCCCAGCACGAGATCCCACCCGCCGTCGTACTGCGAGCGGACCTCGCCGGGATCCTCGCCGATCACGGCGATCCGCTCCCAGCCGGAGTGGACGAGGCGGACCCGGGTGCCGCCGGCCGCGGCGGTGAAGGTGACCTCGACCTCCTGCCGGCTCTCGCGGGAGCGGCCGGGATGCCAGGTGAACGCGAGCCGCCGGGGCGGCTCCCACTCCGTGACGGTCCCCCAGTCGGCCTCCTCGCCGCCGGTCGAGCTCTCGTAGATCCGGCCCCCCACGCGCGGCTCCACCGCGCACGTGACCGCGCGGTCCTGGAAGAGCGAGTGGGTCTCGATCGGCCACCAGTCGGCCATGCGAGAGGTGAAGCGCTCGAAGGCGGTGGCGGGGTCCCACGGGACGTCGATCGACTTCTCGACCGGGGAAACGGTGGTCTCGGCGCGGGAATCGTTCATCGGGGGCCTCCTCGTTCGTCTTCGAAGTCTCCCGCGCGGAACGCCTTCAGGACGTCGGTCCACAGGGACTCGACGTAGTCGCGGAGCGGCGCCAGGCCGGCGGGATCGGGACGGTAGACGTGACGTGTGCCCTCGCGGCGGAACGCGGCGAGCCGCGCCTCCTGGAGCACCTTGAGGTGCTGGGAGACCGCGGGCCGGGTGACCGGCAGCGCGGCGGCCAGCTCGCCGACCGAGCGCGGCCGCTCCCGGATCCCGCTGGACCCGGAAGGCATTCACGGATATAACGGAAAATGTCCGACTGTCCGGACGCCGTCCAACACCGTCCCTGGAGCTCCCATGACCGAACGCCGTGTTCCTCTCCGCTTCGTCGCCGTCCTGGCCCTGACCAACCTCGCCTGCTCGGGGAGCGGCGGAGGCAACGGCGGACCCACGACCCCCGATCCACCCGTCGTCTCCGGCATCGCGCCCGCGGAGGCCCGGGTCGGCGAGTCGATCTCGATCTCGGGCTCGGGGTTCGGCACCAGCGCCCAGGCCGTGGCCGTGACGATCCGCGGGACCGCGGCCCCGGTCGCCTCGGTGTCGGCCACGGCGATCTCCGTCACCGTCCCCGAGATCGCGCCCGGCCCGGCCACCGTGGCGGTCACCGTCGGCGGCTCGGCGGCCGGGCAGGCGGAGCTCGTCGTGGCCCAGTCCACCCTCGTCATCGTGTCGATCGAACCGGCCTCGATCCGGGCCGGCGAGGAGGTCACGATCCACGGGGAGGGGTTCCTGGCGCCGGTCACCGCGCTGGCCCCGGCCAACGGCGCCACGGTCTCGATCGTCACGGACGAGGCGACCGAGACTCTGCCCGCCAACGTCCGCGATTTCCGGGAGATGTCGTTCCTGGTTCCCGCTCACATTCCGCCGGGCACCCACACGGTGGAGGTCGAAGTGGGGGACCAGACCGCTCAGCGGGCGGGGGTCGAGTTCCACGTCCCGCCCCTCCAGGGGAGCTTCGCCGGCATCGGCACGATCACGTCGAACAGCTTCAACGGGCTGCCGGTGGGGTACCGGACGACCAACGACTTCACGCTGGAGGAGACGTCCTTCGACCGGACGGCGGGGACCGGGACGCTCACGGGGACGGTGAACGGCCTCTACACGCTGGAGGGGACGTTCGACCGCTTCGGCGCCTTCGAGCTGGGGGGCCCGATCACGTCGGACCGCACCTACACCTTCACCGGAAACTTCGAGGCGGGGTCCGCCGAGCCATTCACGCACACCGGCGTCCTGGTCGCCCAGCGGTCCGGCGGACAGCTCCGGTTCGAATACGACGATCCGAGCCCACGCTGGAGTGAGCAGTTGATCCCCACCACGAAGCTGACGGTCGCCTTCGGCGACATCGTGACCGGGAACGGGACCCTGCCGTCCGCCACCTACCAGTACGACGCGTACGATCCGGTGAGCTGGACGCCCGAGATCGCGGTGAGCGGCCAGCTGACCGGCACCTGGTTCATGGGGACGAACCCGGTCGATCACATCGGCACGCAGGACGGCACCCTGCGGGTGTTCTACGGCGACATCGAGCTCCATAACGAGCTCCTGGCGGTGATCCGGGAGTACAAGACGGCCCTCAACTCGTCCCAGTCGGCGACCCTGATCGGGTACGACGTGGCCGGCAACGAGGTCGTGCGGAACACTTTCGGTCCGATCGACAACCAGGGGCTTGTGAACCCGGTCCCGTGGGGGTACCCTCCGCCGTTTCCGGCGTTCGACCACGGCGACCTGGTGCCGGAGGGCAACGGGTTCACCACGGTGCTCCAGGCGGGCGCGTTCCTGATGCCGGCCGACCGTCCGGCGAGCGACGTGGCGGCCCGCCAGGCGGCGCAGGCCTTCGAGTGATCGCGCACAGTCCGATCGCGGCACCGCGAGGGCCGCGACCCATCCAGGCAGAGGAGAGAACAATGACGGCACGCGGTTTTCGTGCGTTCGCGCTGGTGCTGGTGGCGATGCTCGTTCCCGTCACCGCCCGGGCCCAGTCGGCCGAGCCCGTGGCGCTCGACATGGACCAGGTGGAGTGGGTCGAGATCGTGCCGGGCGTGGATTTCGGCAACGTCTACGGGGTCTTCACCGAGGGCGGCCACGGCAAGCTGGTCCGGTTCGCTCCCGGCCTGGCCTCGCCGCCGCACACGCACACGGGGCCGTACCACGGGGTCGTCCTGCAGGGGACGGCCACGAATCCATACGAGGGCGAGACGGATCCGCCCCGCATGGAGGTCGGAGACTACTGGTACGTGCCGGGCGGGGTGCCCCACGTGACGGCCTGCGTGTCCGAGGAGCCGTGTCTCCTCTACACCCACTCGGACGGGGCTTGGGACATCGAAGTGGTGGAGTGGTAGAGACCGACCCCCACCTCCCGCTCGCCCGGGCCCTGGCCGATTGGCACGCCGGAGCCCGGGACGCGACGATCCGTCTCCGCTCCAGCCTCGGCGAGGACGACGAGATTCCGGTGTCGATCTTCTTCCGGCCGCCGGAGGAGTTCTTTCCCTTCGAGACGTTCGCGATGGAGCTCTGCCAGGGCCGCGTCGCCGACCTCGGGGCCGGGACCGGCGTCCACGCCCTGCCCCTGCAGGAGCGCGGCTTCGACGTGACGGCGGTGGAGCGGCTGACCGAAGGCGCCCGGATCATGCGGGAGCGCGGCGTACGGAACGTGATCGAGGCCGACATGCTGGAGGCCGGGCCGGGCCCCTTCGACACCGTCCTCATGATGATGAACGGAATCGGGCCGGTGGGGACCCTCGCCGGCCTCGACCGGTTCCTGGCGGAGGCCGACCGGCTGGTCGCGCCGGGCGGGCAGATCCTGGTGGACTCGGCCGCGACGGATCCATCTCCCGATGCCGGGCAGGATGGCTGGCCCGCGCCCACGCCCGACCGCTACCCCGGCGAGGCGTGGATCCGGCTGTCGTACGGGGACCTGGAGGGCGGCCCGTTCCGCGAGCTCTACGTGGACGCCGACACGCTGCTCCGCCGCGCCGCCCGCGCCGGCTGGACGGGTTCGATCGCGCACGAGGACGCCGGCGCGTACCTCGCCCGGCTGGTCCGGTCGTGAGCGGCACCGGTCCGGGGACGCTCCGCGTGGCGGCCTTCGCCGGGAGCCTCAGGGAGGGATCGTACAACCGGGCGCTCCTCCGAGCGGCCGTGGAGCTGGCGCCGTCCGGCATGGAGATCGAGGTGCTCCCGATCCGGGAGATCCCGCTCTACGACGCCGACGTCGAGGCCGCGGGCGACCCCCCGGCCGTTGCCGACTTCAAACGGGGCGTCGCGGCGGCCGCGGGCCTCCTGATCGCCACCCCGGAGTACAACCACGGAGTGCCCGGCGTCACCAAGAACGTGATCGACTGGGCCAGCCGGCCGCCCCGGGAGTCGGTCCTCGACCGGCTGCCGGTGGCGACGATGGGGGCGACTCCGGGTCGCATGGGAACGGCCCGCGCCCAGACCCAGTTGCGACAGGCGTTCGGCTTCACCAACTCCTTCTGCATGCCGCAGCCCGAGGTGCTGGTGGCCGGGGCGCGGGAGTTGTTCGACGCGGAGGGGCGGCTGACCGACGAGCCCACGCGCGAGCACCTGGCGCGGTTCCTGGTGGCGTTCGGCGAGTGGGTCCGCTACCACCGGGAGGCGCGGTCGTGAACGACTGGCCGGAGCTGCCGCTCGAGGCGTGGGAGGACACGTACGCCACGATCCACATGTGGAGCCAGGTGGTGGGCAAGGTGCGGATGGCGAAGTCGCCGCCGGTCAACCACTGGTGGCACGTGCCGCTCTACC
>CAZUIY010000088.1:0-3926 GCA_964619975.1 uncultured Gemmatimonadales bacterium | reverse complement strand
GCGCTCCGTGGTCGTGGTCTTACCGGCATCGATGTGCGCCATGATGCCGATATTCCGGAGATCCTTCAGTGGCGTCCGTCTGGGCATATCTCGCTCGCTTCTCTTCCGTTCGCGTTCGTATGTCGGCCACGCGCACAGGGCACGTTCCGGAGCCGGTCCGCGGCATGGGGCCGCGACCCTCCGGGCGATGGCTTCATCCGGCTATCGATTGGGACCCGGGGCGGAAACCGTGATGCCACCCGGCCCGGGGCTGAAGATTCGGTTATCGCGCCAGCGGGCCGCCGGACCATCCGGGCCGGGGCCGATAGCGCCTTCCGGTGCTACCTACCAGCGATAGTGCGCGAAGGCCTTGTTCGCCTCGGCCATCCGCAGGACCTCTTCCTTCCGACGGATCGTCGCACCGTCGCTCTTGGCCGCCGACATGAGCTCGTTCGCCAGCCGCTCGGCCATCGTCTTCTCACCACGTCCGCGGGCGAAGCTGATCAGCCAGCGCATCGCCAGCGCCGTCTGACGCTCGGGCCGGACTTCCGTGGGGACCTGGTACGTGGCCCCGCCGACCCGCCGCGACTTCACCTCGAGCTGAGGCCGCGCGTTGTTCACCGCCTGCCGGAACACCTGCATCCCCGGCTGGCCGGTCTTCGCCTCGATGTTCTCCAGCGCGCCGTAGAAGATCCGCTCGGCGACGCTCTTCTTGCCGCCGTCCATCAGGCAGTTGATGAACTTCGAGGCCGCCTTGTCCCCGTACTTGGGGTCGCCGACGGTCTCGCGGCGTTCGGGACGATTCCTGCGCGGCACGCTACTTCGGCCTCTTGGCGCCGTACTTGGAGCGCCCCTGCTTGCGGGACTCGACGCCCGAGGCGTCCAGCGTCCCGCGGATGATGTGGTAGCGCACACCCGGCAGATCCTTCACACGGCCGCCGCGGATCAGGACGATCGAGTGCTCCTGCAGGTTGTGCCCCTCGCCCGGGATATAGGCCGTCACCTCGAAGCCGTTCGTGAGCCGGACGCGGGCCACCTTGCGGAGCGCCGAGTTCGGCTTCTTCGGCGTCGTCGTATAGACGCGCGTGCACACGCCGCGGCGCTGCGGGCAGTCCGCCAGGGCCGGGGCGGTGGTCTTCTGGCGGACGGGCTTGCGACCCTTCCGGACGAGCTGGTTGATCGTGGGCACGTGAACTCCGTTCTTCCTGCGGTGATTCGAGCGTATCCGTGAATTGCGGCCGAAGCGCGTGCCCCGGCCGCGAAAATCGACAGACTGAGAAATATATCGTGTTCCGACGGGCCGTCAAGCCATAAGACCGTCCGGATCCGTGGCGAGCGACACAATATAGTCGGCCGGGTGGCCGGCGTCACGTCCGGGGTCAGTCCTGGACGCCCTCCACGCTGTACGTCTCGGTGCAGAACGTGACGTCCATGGAGTCCACGTGCTCGACCACCATCTGATCGGTGAACACGATCCCCCCATCGGCCCGGCTGAAGACCGCGTCGAAGGTGACCCGCGTGGTGTTGCCGGCGCCGTCTGAGACCTGCCCGCCGCCGGAGCACTCCCCGGTCGCCGGGTCGTAGTCGCAGGTCATCTCGATCGGGGGGTGGAGCCCGAGCACGAACAGGCGGCTGGTCCCCACGTCGTGAGCGATGGGGCCCGAGCCTTCGCTCGGCAGAGGCGCGGGACACGTCCCGGTCGCGTCGGTGAGGGTCCGCTGGTAGGTCCAGTCCCCGGCCACCTCGTCGCCCGACGGCGTCCCCGTGGCCACCGGCTCGCACGAGAAGTTGAGAACGGTGGTCTGGTTGGCGGCGACCCCGGTGTCGACCGGCTCGTCCGGGCAGGTGTGACCCGCCGGCGCCGTCACGGCCGCGGTGTAGGGGCCCGGGGCCAGGCCGCCGATGCTGTAGGAGCCCGTCTCGCCGGTGACGTCCGTCGCCACCACGATGCCCTCCCGCCGGACCGTGACCGTGGCCCCCGGCAACCCCTCGCCCTGTGAGGTGACCTGGCCGGCGAGCGTGCCGCCGGGGGGCGGACAGGCCAGGTCGACCCGATCGGTCACACCGGCCTCGACGCTGACTCCCAGGTCGCCGCAGAGGCGGGTGCCGATCGTGGCGCGGACGCGGTAGGAGCCCGGATCCACCTCGGAGAACCGGTAGAAGCCGGTCGCGTCGGTGGTGGTGGTCTCGACGACCCCGCCGGTGGGGGTCAGGAGCTCCACCGTCGCCCCCGCGACCGGGGCCCCGTCGTCCGAAACGACCCCCTCCACCGCTCCCGTGGTCGGCGCGGCGCCCTGGAACACGATCGTGGAGCGGGCCGAGGCCGTCGACTCGTTGACACCCGCCTCGCCCCCCGGCCCTACCGCCGCGTCCCGCGCCGTGGCCACCCAGCAGATCTCGACCGTCTGTGAGGGACCGCCGACCGGGACGGGATTCATCAGAACGAACTCGACCGTGGCCGTGCCCGGCGTGGGGAGCGGGCGGGTCGGGTTCGTCAGGATCTCCGACGGGAGGGCGCCATCGTCGGCGGTCCCGCAGAGCCCGTCGGTACCCGGAGTCCGCGCCTCGACCATGCCGGAGGCGAAGTTCGGATCGGCGCCCACCTCGACCTCGACCACCGCCTCGTACGTCGCCTCGCTCGTGGTGTCGTCGGCCGGCGGCGCGCCGGTGATCTCCACGGTGGGGGGCGCGCGGTCCAGCACGTGGCTCAGCGTGGTGACGCTCTGGTTCCCCGCCCGGTCGCGGGCGCTCACCACTACCTGGACCGGCCCGTCGGGGACGCCTGAAACGTCGATCACCACCGTGGGGAGGTTCAGCGTGACCGGCAGCGCGCCGCCCCCGACCAGGGAGGCCTGCACCGTCTCGGGGTCGACGCCGGAGCCGGGGGCGCCGTTCTCCTCGGGGGGATCGGTCACCGTGACCGAGAACTGCTCGACGTTCACCACGGTGGACGAGGGCGGGGGCTGGGCGCTGGAGAAGACCGGCGCCGTCTCGTCCCCCGGCGCCCCGCCACCCTCTCCGACCAGCCGGAAGAACTCCGCCTCCTTCTGGTCGCACGCGGCCAGGGCGGCCATCCCCGCCAGCAGAACCATGCGGCCGGCGCGCCCGATCATCGGCCGTCCAGCGCGATCAGGACCTTCACCGCGCCCATCCACTGCATGTCCATGTCGTCCGAGCCGCCGGCCATGCCCCCGCCCTCGAAGCGGAAGCCCCACCGGCGGCCGGGGGACCACCAGTCGATGCCGGCACGGGCCGCCAGGCGGCCCCCGCTCTCGGACCGCTCCTCCGACGCCTCGCGGGCCGGGAGCACGTACGCCGTGGCGGCGTCCGCCTGGTTGATCGCCCAGAGGAAGCCGAGCGCCGCGAAGAGCTGCGCGTCGGCGCCGAGCGGCGCGCCGGTGACCCCGTAGGGGCCGACCGTCAGCACGCTCAGGTCGACCGCGTGGGCCACCGGAACCAGCGGGTCCTCCGACGGCGCGAACGTCTGCTCCACCTGGAGGCCCGTCGTGTACCCGAGCTCCAGGCCGATCCCCACGGCCGGCCGGACGCGGTACTCCAGCACGGCCTGGAACAGGGGCCGGGCGTCGCTGACGTCGCAGGTGCTCTGGGCCGGATCGCCCTCGCGCGCGCAGGCGTTCTCCAGGTTCGGCCAGATCCCGTAGCCCGCCCCCACGCCCGCCCGCAGGCGGGGCAGCCCGGTCGGATCCTCCACGCCCAGCGGCTCGAACGGCGCCGGCCGGCGGACCGGGTCGGTCCGGGGGGCCTCCCGCACCACCTCGACCTCGCCGGCGGCCAGGTCCACGATCGCGGTGTCGCCCCAGGCGAAGACGCCGACCGCCCGGCACGCGGGGTCGCCGGCGCACTCGGCCTCGTACGGCTCACCCGGCGGCACCAGGACCAGCGCCCGCCCGTCCGGCGCGGCGCGGACGTAGGCGGTCACCCGGGCG
>CAZUIY010000087.1:0-1476 GCA_964619975.1 uncultured Gemmatimonadales bacterium | reverse complement strand
CTGCACTTTACGAGATCCGAGTTACGTTAGGCGGCCAGCGCCATGAGGCGTTCGGCCAGTTGGAGGATTTGTTGTGGTAGCCGCCAGGCGGCGGTGATCGTCGATAATTCGTGTTCGATGATTTGTTGGCGTAGGGCTTTGCAGCGGTTGGCGTGAGAAGGCCGACGCTGCGGGTCGTCCCAGGGCGAGTCGTTCCGGTCGACCAAGTCGTCGCGACTGCGGTTCCAGGCCCACAACTCCACCAACGTATGCATCCACAAACAGAGTTGAAACACGGCTACGTTGGTCCAGATGTTGCGGACCTGTTGCTGGCCCGCGCCCCACACTTCCTTCACATCGTGAAAGTCCTGTTCGATGGCCGCCCGGTCGGCGAACGCTTCGAGAATCTCCCCGACGCTCGCCATCGGATCGGTCGCGAACAGGGCCAACCAACCATGTTCCTGTTTCACCAGCACGACGCGGATCACACCGCCCGCCGGACGGTAGGTGGCCAGGAACGTTTTGTAGGTCTTGGTCTCCCGCTGGCCATACAGCGTGCACTCGACCGAGTGCCAACCGCGTCGTTGTCCGGCCCGCTTGGCCAAACGGATCTTGTGCTTGCCATACTTGCGTGGACGGCCCCGACGGCGACGCTGGTCCGGCCGCAGCGTTGGCGGCAGGTCGCAGAGCGCCGCGTCTTTGCGCAACCGCCCGACCACGACCACGCCCTCTACCAAGGCCCGCTTCAAAAAGGGAAGCTTGGTGTAGAAGCCATCGACGACCACCCACAGCGTTTTGCCCGCTGTTTTGGCGATCGGAGCGATCCACTCCACCAGCCGCGCCGCCAAGTCGAGCTTGGTGCGGAACTTCCAGCCACGCTTCCTGGGAATGGTCGGCATTGTCTTCTGGCGAACGTAGAGCATCGCCCGCAGCGGCAACGCCAGCGTGCCCCACAGCGGATGACGCACGGAGAGCGACAGCGTGACCCAGATGTGGCCATACAAATACTTCTGGTCCGCTGGGCCGGGTGTCGGATTGCGATGGATGTCCGCCCCCTCGACCTGCGGCCCGTAGCGCTTCGTGGGCGAATCGTCGATCGCACAGAGCAGCCGCTCGGGCAAGGGCAACGTTCGCAGCACCAGCACCAGCAGCCGCGTGGCGATCGATTCGCTCTTGCGTCCGACAGGCTCCAGGAAGTAATAATAGTCGGCGAAGTCGGCGCTGATGCCGGCGGCCCGCAACCAGGTGGTCACCGTGCGGCGTCCGCGGGCAAACAGAATGCCCACCAGCAGCACCGGCAACCGCCAGCGATGGCGGGCGTCGAGTCCGGCCGCCAGCCACTTGCTCCACTCGGACCATTCGCTCGGAGACTCCCAACGACATTTCGAATTTGCCATCCTTGGCTCCTCCATTGTGCGGCTGCTTTAACAACCGCAGCATGATGGAAGAGCCTTTTTTATTGGATATCAGTTACCGCCAAGTTCTCAGAAAGTGCAG
>CAZUIY010000086.1:0-12042 GCA_964619975.1 uncultured Gemmatimonadales bacterium | reverse complement strand
CTGGCCGGACTTCCAGGGGTACCTCGCCACCTACTGGGGGACGAACCCGTTCAAGCTCCACACGGAGTACCTGGGCGCGGTGCCGGTCCTGCTGGCGGTGCTGGCGCTCTCGGCCCGGCGGACGGCCCACGTCTGGTTCTTCGCCGCGCTGGCCGCCGGCTCGCTCCTCTTCGCGTGGGGCGCGGCCACGCCGCTCCACCGGCTGGCCTGGTGGATCCTCCCGATGATGAAGGCGTTCCGCGCGCCGGCCATGATGTACTCGGTCACCGCCCTGGCGGTGGCGGTCCTGGCGGCGTACGGCGCGCAGGCGTTGTACGACCGGCGGGAGGCGCTGGCCGACGGGGCCCACCCGGCGTGGAAGATCCTGGGCGGCCTGGGGGCGCTCTGGATCCTTCTCTGGTTCTGGGTGGCCGGCTCTCCCGACTCGTTCGTCCGCTCGGCGGCGGGGTTCCTGTACGGCGGCGTGCCGGCCGAGCGCGCCCCGGCGGTGGCGGCGGCGATGGACGCGTTCGGCCGGGGCCTGGGGCTCTTCGCGCTCTGGTGGGCGCTCGGGGTGGCAGCGCTCTGGGCGGCGGCCCGCGGCCGGATGGCGCCGCTCGCCGCGTGCGCGATCCTGGCGGTCATCACCACCGTCGACCTGTGGCGGGTGGACCAGAAGTTCAACGAGACGATCCCCGTGGCGCAGGTGGAGGAGCCGGGGCCCGACGTCCGCTTCATCCAGTCCCAGCCGGGTCCCCTCCGCGCGTTCCCGCTGCCCGACGCGTACGGGCCGAACGACTTCATGCTGTGGGGCGTCCCCTCCGTGACGGGGAGCCAGAAGTTCCGCATGGCGTGGTGGGACGACCTGGTTGGGGAGCAGGGCGAGCGGATGGGCGACACACGGCTCTGGGCGCTCCTGAACGTCCGCTACGTGGTCTCGCGGAACGCCGCGATCGACATGCCGGAGCTGCCGGCGGTCCTGCCGGGAGAGAAGACGGTCTACGCCTGGGCCGGGCCGGCGCGATCGGCCTGGATGGTGTACGAAACCGCCGAGCGCCGGGCGGGCACCGTCGGCTGGCCGGAAGAGGTCGACCCGACCGCCGTGGCGCTCCTGGAGCCCGGACAGGCCGCGCCGCCCACTGGAACGGCCGAGCCCGGGGCCGGCACCATCGAGTGGCGCGAGCGCGAGCCCGACCGGCTGGCGCTCCACGTCGAGACGCCCGCCGACGGCATCCTGGTCCTCTCCGAGACCTGGCACCCGTACTGGTCCGCCACCGTCGACGGGGAGCCGGCCGAGGTCCTCCAGGTGAACGTGGCGCTCCGCGGGATCCCCGTCCCGGCCGGAAGCCACCGGGTGGAGCTCGCCTTCTCCGATCCGTACATCACGTACGGCGCGTGGGGGAGCGCGGTGGGGCTGGCGCTCCTGATCGGGTTCCTGGCCTTCACCTGGCGCCGCCGCGGCGCCCCGACTCCCGGGGACGGTCCCGCTTGACCCGAGCCGGGCGGACGTGGCTCCGGTGGCTGGAGCGCGTCGCCGGCCTCGCGGTCATCGCGTTCCTCGCCGCCTACCTGGTCACCCACTGGCGGCGGGTGGCCGAGTACGACTGGACGCTCGATCCGCCGCGGCTCGTGGCCAGCGTCCTCCTGCACGCGCTGGTCTACAGCGGCATGGTGCTCCTGTGGCGCCACGTGCTGGGAAGAATCGGCGGCCGGCTGACGGTGGTGGACGCCCACCGGGTCTGGTACCTGTCGAACCTGGGACGCTACGTGCCGGGTAAGGTGCTCCAGCTGGCGGGCCTCGCGTACATGGTGAGGTCCAAGGGGATATCCGCCGTCCACGGCGTCACTTCCGCGCTCGTGGCGCAGGCCTTCGTCCTGGGGGCCGCGGCGCTCGTGGCCGCGCTCGCCCTGCCCGACGCGGCGGACGGCGCCGGCGGGCTCTACCTGCTGGGCGGCGTCGCGGCCGCCGCCATCCTGGCGGTCCTCCTGACCCCGCTCTTCGACCCGCTCCTCAGGCTCGCGCTCCGGTGGTCCGGGCGGGACGGGGAGTCGGCCGGCCTCCCCTGGACCGAGCGCGTGGCGCTGGCCGCCGGCTACACCGGGCTCTGGATCCTGATGGGGGTCGCCTTCTGGCTCTTCCTCACCTCGGTGACGCGGGTCGAGCCCGACGCGCTCCCGGCCCTGGTCGGCATCCACGCCGCCGGATACGTGGCCGGGTACCTCGCGTTCTTCACGCCCGGCGGCCTGGGGGTCCGGGAAGGCGTGTTCGCGCTCTTCCTGGGCCTCTATATTCCGCCGTCCGTCGCGGTCGCCGCGGCGATCCTCGCCCGCATCTGGTCGACGGTCGCCGAGCTTCTGGTGGCCGGCGCTCTCCTCGCCCGCTGGGGGACCGCGGATCTCCGCGCGGGAGCCGCCTCGATCCCGGGGAACGACCATGTCTGACGTGCTCGTCGTCGTCCCGACGTACAACGAGCGGGAGAACCTCCCGAGCCTCGTCCCGGCGGTGCTGGGCGTCGATCCCCGGATCGAGATCCTGGTGGTCGACGACGGCTCCCCCGACGGCACCGGCGACCTGGCCGAGCGGATGGGCGCCGACGAGCCCCGGCTCCACGTCCTCCACCGGGCGGGGAAGCAGGGCCTGGGAACCGCCTACCTGGCCGGCTTCCGCTGGGCCCTGGAGCGCGGGTACGAGCTAGTCTTCGAGATGGACGCCGACTTCTCCCACGATCCGCGGCACCTGCCGGACTTCCTGGCCCTGGCGGAGGAGCACGACGCGGTGGTCGGCTCCCGGTATCTGCGGGGCGTCACGGTCGTCAACTGGCCGATGGGCCGGCTCCTCCTGTCGTGGCTCGCCAACCGCTACGCCCGTGTGGTGACCGGGCTTCCACTCAACGACCTGACCAGCGGCTACAAGTGCTACCGGCGGGCGGTCCTCGAGACGCTGGACCTGGGCGCCATCCGCTCGAACGGGTACGCCTTCCAGATCGAGACCGTCTTCCGCGCCATCCACGCCGGCTTCAGCGTCACCGAGACCCCGATCGTGTTCGTGGACCGGAACATTGGGGAGAGCAAGATGAGCAAGCGGATCGTCTGGGAGGCGATCTGGATGGTGTGGCGGATGCGGTGGTGGCACATCACCGGTCGGCTGGAGCGGGAGACGCTCGAGGGGAAGAACCGGGCGGCCATGGCGGAGGGAGCGTGAGCCCCCGGGCCGATACCGGCGCGCTCCGGGGCCGCGACTTCGTCAAGATGTCGGGGGGAGGCAACGACTTCGTGGTCTTCGACGACCGCGGCCGCTGGTTCCCGGAGGAGGGACGGACGGAGCTGATCGCGTGCCTCTGCCGCCGCGGGCTCGGCGTGGGATCCGACGCCGTGCTCCTCCTGCAGGACGCGGACGACGCCGACTTCCGCATGGTCTACTTCAACGCCGACGGCGGCGAGGCCCCCATGTGCGGCAACGGCGCCCTGTCGATCGCCCGCTACGCCCGGATGATCGGGGCGGTGGAGGGCCCCGACATGGAGTTCTGGACCGGGAGCGGGAAGTTCCGGGCGCGGGTGGCCGACCCGGGCCGGCCCGAGGTCACGCTCTGGCTGGTGCCGCCGAAGAACCTGGCGCTGGACCACCCGGACCTGGCGGAGCCGCCCTACCGCCGGATCGGCTACATCGACACTTCGACTCCACACGTGGTATGCCTGCTGGACTCCGTCGAGGCGGTGGAGGCCATTGACGTGGCGCGGGAAGGGAAGCGGCTCCGGCAGAACCCGGATTGGGAGCCCCCGGGCACGAACGTGAACTTCATCGGCGTGATCGACCGCTCGACCCTGCGGATGCGGACGTACGAGCGGGGCGTGGAGGCGGAGACGCTCTCCTGCGGGACCGGCGGGACGGCCAGCGCGATCCTCAGCCACCTGTGGGGGCTGACGGAGCCGCCGGTCACCGTCCGGACGACGGGGAAGATCCCGCTGGTGGTGGACTTCGACCCGCCGCCGGCCCCCGGGGCCCTCCCGGAGAACCCTCGGCTGACCGGGGAGACCCGGGTCGCCTACCGCGGGAGGATCGACGAGGTCTGAGGTCTCAGCAGGGCTCCTGGTGGGCCGTTCCCCGGTCCCGCACCCAGCTCCACACCTCACACGTCTCCGGTCCCACGGGCTCGTCCCGGCCGTTGGTCGGCCAGTGGACGACCCGGATCCGGGGCTCGCCGTTCCCGGTCGGCCGCACCAGGAGCCACAGCCGCACCGCGCCGCCCGGGACGAGCGGGTTGCCGATCCAGTACCCCTCGTTGTCCGCGGCCACGCGGCCCGTCCACTGGAATCGGGCGTCCGGGTCGGGGTTCTGCGCGTCGGGCCGGACGCCGAGCAGAGTACCCCCCGACTCGATCCGCAGGTGGAAGTCGGCGAAGGTCTCGGTCTGACCGCCGTGGGTGACCACGAACGGCCACGCCATCGACGTCTCGTCTCCGCTGACCGGCTCCGGCTGATCCAGCGCGACCATGCCGACGGCGCCGCCGCCGCTCGCGCAGCCCGCCGCCACCAGCGCCACCGGGATCCACGTCATCCGCCTCATGTGCCCCCTCCCCTCGCGTGTGCGTTCCGCGCGGCGACCCCGAACTGCAGGTAGTAGCGCCGCACCGTCTCCGTCGTGGGCCAGACTCCTTCGTCCCCGAACAATAGCGCCCGGAACTCCTCCCGGGCCCGTGTGAGCTCGCGCAGCCGCGGTCCCTGCCACCGGGGGTCCGCCACGGTCAGGTCGAAGAGCTCCATCGCCCGCTCGAAGGCGCTCTCGAACCGCGCCTCGTTGCCGGCCTCCCGGGCACGGATCGAGCGCTCGACCTCGCTGCCCACGTTCGCCATCTGTTCTACTACAGACATGGTGGCCCAGCGGCCTCCGGCCAGGCCGGGGTGCCGTGTCACGCGTCCCGTTCCACACGCGCGTCCACGATGCTCCGGATCGCCTCGCGGGTGGAGGGATCTTCCACGTCGCGGGATCGGTTCCCCTGCGAAGGCCGGATGTTGATCATCGAGTCGAACTCGAGCCACTCCTCGGCGGGCGCTTCGGGATACAGGTTGATGCCCCACAGGTCCTCCTGTTTCGATCCGTCCTTCAGGAGCGCCGCCTCCTGGTCGCTGTGGAGCTCACCGCCGAGGGCGATCAGGCCGCGGCCGACGTCTACCACGCCCTTCACCATGTCCCCGAACTGTTCCCGCGCGAGCGCGTCCAGCCGCTCCCGGGATATCCTTTCCCTCACGATCTCCGTCGTCATCTCGGAGTACCGTACCGCCCGGGCGGGAGCCGGTCAACGCTCTCCGACGGCCCGATGTTTGGTCACCTAACCCGCCCCCGCTAAATTCCTTCCATGGCCGAAAACCGGTACGACCCGCACCAGATCGAGCCGAAGTGGCGCGCGTGGTGGGAAGAGCGGGAGCTCTTCCACGCCGACCTCGCTGGGGCGGAGCGCCCGTGCTACACGCTGGTCATGCTGCCGTACCCCTCCGGCGACAAGCTCCACGTCGGCCACTGGTACCACTACGGGCCGTCGGACTCGTGGGCCAGGTTCATGCGGATGCGGGGCTACGACACGTTCGAGCCGCTGGGGTTCGACTCGTTCGGGCTCCCGGCGGAGAACTACGCGGTCAAGACGGGGGTCCACCCGAAGGATTCGACCGACTCCAACATCGCGAACATGATCGCCCAGCTGAAGCGGATGGGCGCGATGTGGGACTGGGAGCGGACGCTGAAGACCAGCGATCCGTCCTACTACCGCTGGACCCAGTGGATCTTCCTGAAGCTCTACGAGGCCGGGCTCGCGTACCGCCGGGCCGCGCCGGTCTGGTGGTGCCCGACGGATCAGACGGTGCTCGCCAACGAGCAGGTGCGGGAGGGGAACGTCTGCGACCGGTGCGGGACCGAGGTCGTCAAGAAGGACCTGACCCAGTGGTTCTTCAAGATCACCGACTACGCCGACGAGCTGCTCGACGGCCTGGACGAGCTGGAGTGGCCGGAGCGGACGAAGACCCTCCAGCGGAACTGGATCGGCCGCTCCGAAGGGGTGGAGATCGACTGGCCGGTGGAGGGCCGGGACGACGCCGTCATCCGGACCTTCACCACCCGGCCGGACACGATGTACGGCGTGACGTTCCTGGCGCTGGCCCCCGAGCATCCCCTGGTGGACGAGATCTCCGCGCCGGAACAGCGCCAGGCCACGGGGGAGTACCGGGTCGGCGCCCGCCGCATGTCCGAGATCGAGCGGACGTCCACCGAGAAGGAGAAGACCGGCGTCTTCACCGGCGCCCACGCGATCCATCCGCTGACCGGCGAGCCGATCCCGATCTGGGTCGCCGACTTCGTCCTGGGGACCTACGGCACCGGCGCCATCCAGGGGGTGCCCGCGCACGACCAGCGGGATCACGAGTTCGCCCGCGCCATGGACCTGCCGATCCGGACGGTGATCCAGCCCGACGGCGACGCGCCGGAGGACGCCGCGTACACCGGCCACGGCACCGTCGTCGACTCCGGCCCCTACACCGGCACCCGGTCGGAGGAGATGATCCCCCAGGTGATCGCCGAGATGGCGCTCTCGGGCCAGGGGAAGAAGACCGTCAACTACCGGCTCCGCGACTGGCTGGTCAGCCGCCAGCGGTACTGGGGCGCGCCGATCCCGGTCATTCACTGCGCGAAGTGCGGCGAGGTGCCGGTGCCGGAGGCCGACCTGCCGGTCGAGCTGCCCTACGACGTGGACTTCTCGCTCGGGGCGGGGAAGAGCCCGCTGGAGCGGAGCGACGCGTTCATCCAGGTCGCCTGCCCGAAGTGCGGAGCGGACGCCCGGCGGGACGCCGACACGATGGACACGTTCGTCGACTCCTCGTGGTACTACCTGCGCTACCTGGACCCGGGGGACGAGGAGAAGCCGTGGGACCGGGAGCTTACGCGGAAGTGGATCCCCGTCTTCCAGTATTCCGGCGGGATCGAGCACGCCGTGCTCCACCTGCTCTACGCCCGGTTCTTCGTGAAGGCGCTCCGCGACCTGAAGCTGCTGGACGCCGGCGAGCCGTTCCAGCGGCTCTTCCATCAGGGGACGATCACCAGCGAGGGCGCCAAGATGTCCAAGTCCCGCGGCAACGTGATCAGCCCCGACGAGTACGTGGCCGAGTACGGCGCCGATGCCTTCCGCGCGTACCTCATGTTCGGCTTCACCTGGTCCGAGGGCGGGGACTGGAAGGACGAGGGGATCCGGGCGATCGCCGGGTGGCTGCAGCGCGTCTGGCGGATGGTGGACCGGCACCGGGACATGTTCGAGGGCGGCGCCGGGCCGGGCGCGTGGAACCAGTGGGACGGCCTGGACGAGGCCGGCCGCGCGCTCCAGCTGACGCGTCACCGCTCGGTCCGCGGGGCCACCGAGGACCTGGAGCAGTGGCAGTTCAACACCGCCATCGCGCGGATCATGGAGCTGGTGAACGCGCTCTACCTGTACGCGCCGGTGGAGGGGGAGGGGCCGGGCTCGATGGACGCCGGGCTCGTCCGGCAGGCGATCGACACGCTGATCCGGCTGATCGCGCCGATCGCGCCGCACCTGGCGGAGGAGATGTGGTCGACGATCGGCCGCGAGCCCTCGGTGGTGGACGCGGCCTGGCCCGAATGGGACCCCGCCATCCTGGAGACCGCCGAGGTCACCGTGGTCATCCAGGTGAACGGCAAGGTCCGGGACGAGATGCGGGTCCCGCGGGGGCTCCCGAAGGAGGATCTCGAGTCGCGGGCGCTGGCCCACGGCCGGATTCCGGGTCTGATCGACGGCCCGCCCAGGCGCGTGGTGGTGGTGCCCGACCGCCTGGTGAACCTGGTCCTCTAACCCCTGACGCCGCCACGGCCGTTTAGGGGGTGGTGTATATCCGTCCGACCTCGACGAACACCCGCTGGCGCGACGGCTACCGCCGGATCTGGGCGATCAGCCTGGCGGCCGCCGTGGGCCTCCACGTGGGGCTCTTCTTCTTCATGCCGCGCGCGCTGACCGACCGGCTCCACGAGGCGATGATCCCGGACCCGAGCGTTCTCGTCCGGGCCGGCCCGACGGGTCCGATGGAGGCGATCCTCTACCGCAGCCCCTCCGAAGCGCCCCCCGAGACGCCGCCCCCGCCGCTCGAGGAGGAGGAGCAGGTCGAGCCGACGCCGACCGAGACCGCGAGCGAGGAGATCACCGTGGCGGAGGTCACGAGCGTGCCGACCGAGGCGGTCGGCTCCGAGGAGGGTGTGCCCGAGAGCACCGGGGAAGGCGAGCCCGCCGGCGGCGGAGGCGGCACGGTCAGCCCGCCGCGGCCGCTCCACCTGGTGGTTCCGCGCGTCCCGAGCGGCGTCGACAAGCGCCGCGCCCGCGGCGAGAGCGTCCACCTGCTGGTGGAGGTCCTGGCGGACGGGTCTGTCGGCCGGGTGGAGGTCGAGAAGGGGAGCCGGATCGAAGCGCTGAACCTGGCCGCGCTCGACGCCGCCCGCCGCATGCGGTACATGCCGGCGGAGGGGAGCGGCTCCGGGACGGCGCAGTGGACCCGGGCGGAGATGCGGTTCTGACGCCTTACAAATAGATTTGTAGGCCGATCATTCCTGCACGGAGACGGAGCGACGGTTTCTTGACCCGTTCCCCCGCGCTCCCTACGTTTCCGCACTCAGCGACGCCTCCTCAACCGAGCCCACGACACCATGGCCGATATCCGACCCCGCGTCCTCGCGGTCCGCACGATCCCCAACGTGGCGGGCGCCCTGGCCGAGGCCCTGGGGCTGTCCGACGCGCAGGTCGCGCTCGGCTTCCTGACGGTGGACCAGGACGACCCGACCTACGTGGCGATCGACGAGGCGACGAAGAAGGCCGACGTGGAGGTGGTGTACGCCCGCTCCTTCTACGGCGGAGCTCGTCACGCGAGCGGCCCCACGTCCGGGGAGACGGTCGCGATCCTGGCCAGCGGCCACATCGCGGAAGTCGATGCGGGACTGGACGCTGCGATAGCGCACCTCGAGTCTCGCGTGAGCTTCCGTTCGGCCGACGGCGAGGGCCGGCGGCCGTACTTCGCCCACATGGTCGCGCGGACCGGCGCGTGGCTGGCCGACCGGGCAGGGATTCCGCCGGGGGAGCCGCTGGGGTACCTGAAGGCCACCCCGCTGGAGGCGATCTACGGCCTCGACCAGGCGCTCAAGCAGGCCGCGGTCGAGCTGGTGGAGTGGATGGAGCCGCCGACGCCCACCAACATGGCGGGCGCGCTGGTGACCGGCTCCGAGGCCGACTGTCGCGCCGCCTGCGATGCGTTCGAGCAGGCGGTCCTGTCCGTCCATCGCGATCCGGTGGTGTACTGATGGCGCTGGGACTCGTCGAGACGAAAGGGTTCATCGGGCTGACCGAGGCGACCGACGCCATGGTCAAGGCAGCGGCCGTCCGGATCGTGACGAAGGAGTTCGTGGCGGGCGGGCTCTGCGCGGTCCTGGTGGTGGGCGACGTGGCGGCGGTCAAGGCCGCCACCGACGCCGGCGCCGTGGCCGCGGCGCGGGTGGGGGAGCTGGTAGCGGTCCACGTGATCCCGCGGCCCCACGACGCCACGGGGCTCCTGCTGGACGCGCTTCCGGGCGACCGGCGGATCGGCACGTTCCCGGTGGGCCACTCGCTGGGCGGGCGGCCGGGGCGGAAGGCGGGGGCGGGGCGCGCGTCCGCGGCCGCGGCGGAGTCCACCGGCGGCGGCAACGGCGACCTCCAGGCCCGAGCGCTCCAGGGGATCCGCCGCGCCGGCGAGGAGGGGATCGGCCTCACCGACCTGGGGCAGGCCCTGGACGTCGAGTGGCGGCGGCTGATCGCGCCGGTCAAGGCGCTCCTCGACCAGGGCGAGGTCGAGAAGGTCGAGAGCCGGTACTACCCGGCCGGCTGACGGTGGCCGCTCCCTACGCGCTCGTCTTCGCCAACGCCAAGGGCGGCGTGGGGAAGACGACCACGGCGGTCCACGTGGCGGGCGCCTTCGCCGAGAGCGGCGTCGAGACGCTCCTGATCGATCTGGACCCGCAGGCCTCGGCCACCCGGCACCTGGGGCTGGACCCCGACGAACCCGGCGCCACCGTCACCGACATCCTGATCGACCCCTCGGGAGGGATCGGCCGGGCCGCGGTGGAGACCCGCTACCCGCGGCTCGCGTGCGTCCGCGCCCACGAGAGCCTGGGAGAGATGGAGTCGGAGCTCTCCAGCCTGCCCGGCCGCGAGGGGCTCCTGTCCGAGGCGCTCAGCGCGGGCGAGGCGACCCCCTGGCGGACGATCGTGATCGACGTGCCCCCGGCGCTCTCGCTCTACACGGTGAACGCGCTCCGCGCGGCCGACGCCGTGGTGGTACCGGTCCAGACCCACCCCTTCGCGCTGGCCACGGTGCCGCGGACGCTCGAGATGGTGGACAAAGTGCGCCGCCGGCTGAACCCGCGGCTGGCGGTGATCGGCTACCTGGCCACGCTCTACGACCGCCGGACCCGGGTGGCGCGGGAGTGCGTGGAGCGGATGGAGGAGGAGTTCGGTGACGCCTTTCTGGAGTCGATGATCCCGGTCAACGTGGCGCTGGCCGAGGCGGCGCGCGAGGGCCGGCTCCTGTACGAGACAGCCCCCGACTCGGCCGGCGCGGCCGCCTACTACTCCGCCAGCGCCGAGATCGTCCGGCGGATGCGCGCCCGCCGGCCCGGCGCGGCGGGGGAGGCCGCGTGAGCCGGCCGGTCTTCTCCGCCGACGACGTGCGGGCGGCCCACCGCCGGAAGGAGACCCGCGTGCCGGTCCCGGCCGGGGCGATCGTGACCCCGCTGGCGCGGGACGAGGCGGCGCGGTGGGGGATCGAGCTGGTGGAGGAGAGCGGCGCGGCGGGGAGTTCCCCCAGGTCGGGTGGCTCTGTCCGGCCGGGTGGACCGCCCGCGGCCACGACCGACGCCCGACCCCACGTCGCCACCTGCGACCCCGACGACGTGGAGCGGATCGTCGAGCGCGTCCGCCAGCGCGTTCCCGGCGCCGACCCGGCCCAGGTGCGGGAGATCGCCCGGCGGGTGCTGGAGCGGCTCGGCCCGTGAGCGCGGGCGACGCGATCCTCGAATCGATCCGCGCCCGAGCCCGCCGCGCCTGCCTGCGCGTGGTCCTGGCCGACGGTGAGGACCCGCGGGCGGTCGCCGCCGCGCGGATTCTCGAGGACGAGGGGCTGGCCCGGCCGGTCCTCCTGGGCGGGGCGATCTCGCTCCGCGAGGCCGCCGACACCGCGCGCGTGTCGCTGGACGGGATCGACACGATCGCGCCGTCCCGGAGCCCGCGGCTGGACGACCACGCCGAGGCGTACCGCGCGTGGCGCACCGGCCTCGGCCGCCCGCTCGACTTCGCCGCCGCCCGGAGCGAGCTCGAGAGCGGCCCCGCCTTCGGCGCCTTCATGGTCCGGACCGGCGAGGCCGACGCCTGCGTGGCCGGGAACGTCTCCACCACCGCCGTCACCGTCCGCGCCGCGATCCGCGGGATCGGGACCACCCCCGGCATCCGGACGGTGTCCTCCTGCTTCCTCCTGACCGGCGCGCCCGGCGCCTTCACCTTCGCCGACTGCGGCGTAGTGCCGGAGCCGACCGCCGAACAGCTGGTCGACATCGCCTTCGCCAGCGCGGCCACCCACCGCGCCCTGACCGGGGCGGAGCCGCGGGTGGCGCTCCTGTCGTTCTCGACGAAGGGGAGCGCGGTCCATGCCAGCGTGGAGCGGGTCGCCGAGGCCGCCCGCATCCTCCGCGGGCGGAGCCCTGGCTTTCCGGTGGACGGGGAGCTTCAGCTCGACGCCGCCCTCGTTCCCGAGGTGGCCGCGACCAAGGCGCCGGGCAGCCCGCTCGAGGGCCGGGCGAACGTCCTCGTCTTCCCCGACTTGAATGCCGGTAACATCGGTTATAAACTGGCACAACGTTTGGCGCGGATGACCGCCCTGGGGCCGCTCCTCCAGGGACTGGCCGCCCCGATGCACGACCTGTCCCGCGGGGCCTCCGTGGAAGACATCGTCAACGTTGCCGCGATCGCCTGCGTGCAGGCGGCCGAGCGGGCCGTCGGA
>CAZUIY010000085.1:0-13174 GCA_964619975.1 uncultured Gemmatimonadales bacterium | reverse complement strand
CTCCCGCGAGGCGTCGGCCACGTCCTCGCCGAACATGACGATCCGGGGGTCGCGCGCCATCTCGTCGGACATGCACGCGTTCAGGAGGTCCACCATGGTGGTCGGCTCGCCCTCGAAGGCGGGCTCGGTGGAGAAGTCGTCGGAGGTCGGGTCCACGTCTTCGGAGTAGACGTGGCGGAGTACCGTGTCGGGCCCCGGCTGGGGCGAGTCGGCCGCCCGGTCGGAGGCGGCGTTGATCTCCGTGTCGATCTCACTCCGGAGGGCTTCCAGCTCCTCCTCCGTGGCGACCCCTTCCTCCACCAGCCGGCGCGGGAAGGTGTCGAGGGGATCACGCTCCCCCTCCTCCTCGCGCTGGCGGTCGGGCTTGTACATCCGCTCATCGTCCGAGAGCGAGTGGCTGTAGGGGCGGATCACCTTCGCGTGGACGAACGCCGGCCCCTTCCGGCTCCGGGCGTAGCCGATCGCCTCCGCCATGGCCGCGTGGGACGCGACCGGGTCGCAGCCGTCCACCTCCACCACGTGGAGGCCGGGGAACGAGCGGACCAGCTTCGAGATGGAGCCGCCCGCCGTCTGGACCTCGACCGGCACGCTGATCGCGTATCCGTTGTCCTCGATCAGGTAGACGACCGGCAGGGCCAGGTTGCAGGCGGTGTTCAGAGACTCCCAGAACTCGCCCTCCGACGTGGTGCCGTCGCCGGAGGTGACCAGCACCACGTCGTCCCCCTTCACGTCCGGATCGTCGGCCAGCTCGGGGATCGCCGCCTTCCGCCAGCCCGCCTCGGCGCAGCCGACCGCGTTCAGGAACTGGGTCCCGGTGGGGCTCGAGGTGGAGACGATGTTGAGCGCCTTGGAGCTCCAGTGGGACGGCATCTGCCGCCCGCCCGACTGGGGGTCCGCCTCGGCGCCGACCGCCTGCAGGAACATGTCCTCGTACGACATCCCGAGCGCCAGGCAGAGGGCCCGGTCCCGGTAGTAGAGGTAGAGCCAGTCGTCGCCCGGCCTCAGGAGGACGCCGGCGGCCGCCAGCACTGCCTCGTGCCCGGCCCCGCTGATCTGGAAGAAGATCTTGTTCTGCCGCTTGAGCTGGATCTCCTTGTCGTCGATCCGCCGCGCCGCGTACATGTGGCGATACATGTCGAGCAGGGTCCCGGCGGAGATCCCCTCGATGGAGGGGGCGGCTTGCGTGTCGGAGGGCTGCATCGGCGAAATCTTAACCGCACCGCCGCGCCGGGCGCCACGCCGGACCGGGCCGCACCCGGCCCGAAGGGGTATATTGAACCCGTTCGACGAAGCCCCAACCGCCATCACTCCATACGAGGACATCGATGCCTGTCGACGGGAAGACGCGGGACGACGCCTGGGAACTGGTCACGGAGTACACCGACGGCGAGGGCCTGCGGGCGCACATGCTCGCGGTCGAGGCCGCCATGCGGGGCTACGCGAAGAAGTTCGGCGAGGACGAGGACTGGTGGGGAATCCTGGGGCTGGTCCACGACTTCGACTACGAGAAGCATCAGGGCGAGAACGGGCATCCGTTCGTGGGAGTCCAGATCCTCGACAAGAAGGGTTTCCCGCGGGAGTTCCGCCGCGCCATCCTGTCGCACGCCGACTACACCGGCGTTCCCCGCGAGAGCCTGGCCGAGAAGGCCCTCTACGCCTGCGACGAGCTGTCCGGGTTCCTGGTGGCGTGCGCGCTGGTCCGCCCCAGCCGGAGCTTCAAGGACCTGACCGTGGCGTCGGTGAAGAAGAAGCTGAAGGACAAGGGGTTCGCCGCCGCGTGCTCGCGCGAGGACATCCAGCGGGGCGCCGACGACCTGGGCGTGCCGCTCGACAAGCACATCGAGAACGTGATCTCGTACCTGAAGCCGGTCGAGGACCAGCTGGGGCTCGGCAAGCCCGACTGAGCCGGCCGGACCGGCCTGCGCGAACGAACGGCCCCGGGGCGCTCCCGGGGCCTTTTTCGTGCCCTGGAAACCCGGCGGCCCCTCCCGGCGTATCACACGGTATCCATTCCACCCCTCACGAAAGGATGCCGTCCATGCACCGTTCCGCGTCGGTCCTGATCGCCATCACGCTCCTCCTCGCGTGCGCCGCCCGGCTCCCGGCCCAGTCCTTCGACGTCCCCTCGTTCCGCACCCCGTTCGCCGAGAACGCCGTCGGGGTCTACGCCTTCAGCCCCAGCTCGGACGAGTACGGCGGCATGGCCACCTGGCGGCAGGCCGGCGACCGCACCGACGTGGGACTCCGGGGCGGCTATCTGAACGTCGCCGACCAGTCGGCGTACATGCTGGGCGTCGAGGTCGCCCGCTCCACCGACGACCGGGACGGGTCCGGCGGCGCATCGGCGTTCGTCAGCGGCTTCGGCGTGGCCTGGGCCCCCGACGACGACCGCCTGCGGGCACGCCTTCCGTTCGGGATCGTCCTGGGCCACCGGCGCGACGCCGACGGTCTGGCGTACATCCCGTACGTCCACCCGCGGGTCCTCCTGGACGTGGACTTCGAGGATCGCGGGGACGGCTGGGACGAGGACCTGGATCTCGGATTCGCGGTGGACCTGGGCGTCGACGCGGAGATCCGGTCGAGCCTCCTCCTGCGCTTCTCGGCCACGCTGGGACGCGAGGAGGCGATCGGCGCGGGCGTGGCGTTCGCCTTCTGAGAACCGGCGGCGAGGCGTTCGCTCGCTTACTGACCACGAGCCGAGTCAGACGTACCTTCCGGGTCGACTAGTTACCCTCACCCGGGAGGAACCGATGGATCGGTGGACGAGAGCACTGGCGGTCATGACGCTGGCGGCGGGGATCGGCCTGGCCGGCTGCGAAGAGGCCGGGGACGACGAAGCGGACGCCTTCGCCGACGACACCGTCACGGTGGAGATGGACGAGGACTCGGACCTGGGGGATGAGACGCGGGAGGCGGGCGAGGCGCTGGGCGACGCGGCCCGGGAAGGCGCTCAGGCCATCGGGGCGGCCACCGAGGAGCTCGGCGAACAGATCCAGGAGGAGGCCCACGACGACTCCCTCTGAGGGTCGGTCGGAACGTCATATTCCTGACGGAGACGGTTCTGAGGCCGGCGTACGATGAATCGCGTTACCAGCGGGAGCTCTTTCGTGGGCTCTCCGTCCACTCTGGAGGAGGATATCCGATGCGAAGGTTCGTTACGCTCTGCAGCGCCCTGGCCCTGGCCGGTGCGATGGGCCTCACCGCCTGCGCCGACGACGCCGACGAGGTCGGTGAGACGACCGAGGAGATCGGCGAGAATGACGACGCCACGCTCTACGACGAGGACGTGACGGTGGAAGGCGACGTGGACTCCGAGGATGACTGGACCGAGGATGTCGAGGAAGGCGCCGAGGATGTCGGCGAGGCGATCGAGGACGGGGCGAACGAGGTCTCCGACGTGGTCGACGATCGTACCGAAGACTCGAACTAGCTAGCGACGGACCGCGTAGCTGCGAGGGGCCGCCTCCGGGCGGCCCTTCGCTATTTCAGCCGGAAACCGCTGAAGTTGCGCGGGCCGCTCCCGCGGCCCTGCGCTATTTCAGGGACGGATCGCTGAAGTTCTCCAGCGTGTCCTTGACCACCAGCATGAAGTGATCCGCCGTGGCGCCGTCCACCACCCGGTGGTCGTAGCTGATCGAGAAGTACGCGCAGGTCCGGACGCCGATGGCGTCGTTGGGGCCCACGACCTTGACCCGCTTCTCGATCGCGCCCACGCCCATGATGGCGACCTGCGGCTGGTTGATGATGGGGGTTCCCGCCATCGACCCGAAGACGCCGGGGTTGGTGATCGTGAACGTGCCTCCCTGCACCTCGTCGGGCGAGAGCTTCTTCGTCCGGGCCCGCTCGGCCAGGTCGTTGGCGGTCCGCGCCAGACCCACCAGCGACAGCTCGTCCGCGTGCCGGATGACGGGGACCAGCAGGCCGAACCCGCGGTCCTGCTGGAGCGCCACGGCGAGCCCCACGTTGATGTCCTGCTTGTAGACGATGTTGTCGCCCCAGACCGACGCGTTCAGAATCGGCCACTCCTTGATCCCCGCCACGACCGCCTTGATGATGAACGGCATGTAGGTCAGGCTGACGCCGCTCTCCGCCATGAAGCGCGGCTTGTTCCGGGCCCGGAGCTCGGCCACCCGGGTCAGGTCGAACTCGAAGAAGCTGGTCACGTGGGCAGAGGTCTTCCGCGACTGGATCATGTGCTCGGCGATCCGCTGCCGCATGGCCGACATCGGCACGATCTCGACCCGGTCGGAGTCGCCGAAGGGTCGCGGCGCGTCGCCCGTGGCGGCGACGGCGGCCGGGTCCACCCGGGCGGCGGCGCGGGGAGCGGCCTCGGGCTTCGCGGCCGGCGCGGCCGGCGCGGCAGCAGCCTCCGGCGCGCTCTCCCGTTCCTCGACGTACGCCAGGATGTCGCTCTTGGTGACCCGGCCGGACAGGCCGGAGCCCGTGACGGCCGAGAGGTCCACGCCGTGCTCGGCCGCGATGTTCCGTACGAGCGGCGACGAGCGCGTGCGGCGGAGCTCCTCCTTGGTGGGAATCCCCGAGCGGCCATTCCCCTCTGCCGAGGCCGTCGCTGTAGCGGCCCCGCCCGCTTCTCCGGGGCTCTCCCCCTGCGCCGCGGTCGTCTCCTTCGGCGCCCCGTCCGCCTGCGGTTCGGGCTCCACGGCGTCGCCGGGGCCTCCTTCGGCGGCATCCCCGCCGCCCGCGGGCGCCTCGCCCTCCTTCAGGATCCGCGCCACAACGGTCCCCACCTCCACCGTCGCTCCCTCCTCCACCAGGATCTCCCCCAGCACGCCCGAGGCGGGAGACGGAATCTCGGCGTCCACCTTGTCCGTCGAGATCTCGAACAGGTTCTCGTCCCGCTCCACCCGGTCGCCCGACTTCTTGAACCACGTGGTGAGGGTTCCCTCCGCGATCGATTCGCCCATCTGCGGCATGATGACGTCGACTGGCATTGGTTCTCCTCCGAGGGCCCGGAACGGGTGCTGAAGTGGGTCGCGCTTCTCGGCGCGGGCGGTGAATGTCGGCCCGCGGGGTGTCGCCGGCAAACGCTCCCACCGGATCGAGGGGTTGACAGGGCTCTCCACCGGGTGTTGATTGATCGTTCAACCGCCGCCGGGCCGCGGCTCTTCCGGTGACCCACCCGTCTTTCGATGGAGGTAACAGATGGCGTTCGATTTCTCTCAGCTCGACTGGCTGGCCGTTCTGCTGGCGGCCGTCGCCAACATGGCGGTCGGCGCGCTCTGGTTTTCGCCGGTCCTGTTCGGGAAACCGTGGATGCGTGGAGCCGGCGTGACCCTCGAGTCGGCCAACGCCAACGCCGGGCGGGCGTACACGATCGCGATCGTGGCTTCCGTGGTCGTCGCGGTCGTGCTGGCGGCTCTTTTCGCGGGCTCCGGCGTCGCCGGCGCGACCGCGGGCGCCGGGAAGGGCGCGATTCTCGGGGCAGGGCTGGTGGCGATGTTCGTGGCCACGATCCACGCCTTCGAGGCCCGGCCGGTCTCCCTGATCGCGATCGACGCGGGCTACGCCGTGGCCGCGACCACCGTCATGGGCGCCATCGTCGGCGCCCTGAACTAGACCTCTTCCAGGAGACCACGCCGATGATCCGGCTCCTCAGCTGCGCCCTTGCCCTGGTGGCGACCGCCGTCCCGGCCCTCGCCCAGGATCTCCACCCGCCCGCCGACTGGCGGGTCCGCGCCGACGACGGCGCTGCGGACGACTCGCTCCACTTCGTCGAGATGCCCCCCGGGTGGCACGTGACCACGGGCCCGGGCGCGCTCCTCTGGAATCCCGCCACGACGGCCGCTGGAGCGTTCGACCTGGAGATGGAGGCGGTGGCCTTCCCGGGCGACGGGGCCGGCGGCTACGGCCTGTTCTTCGGCGGACAGGGGCTGGAGGGAACCGCAGCCGACCACTTCGTCTTCGTGGTGGACCGCGAAGGCCACTACTGGCTCTATCACCGGGCCGGACCCGAGATCCACGAGATCGTGCCGTGGACGGCTCATTCCGCCGTGGCGGCGGTACCCCCCGACGGTGGAGAAGCCGTCAACGTCCTGGCCGTCACCGTCCGGCCCGACTCCCTGTCCTTCCGGGTGAACGGCGAGACCGTGACGAGCTTCCCCCGGCCGAGCTACTTCCAGGCGGACGGTCAGGTCGGCCTGCGGGTCGACGCGGGGATGAACGTCCACGTGACGAGGCTGGAGGTGACCTCGCCGGACCTCGAGTGAGATCGGGCAGGCGGGGAGACGCCGGCCCGGCGCCGTGTTAGCATACGGGTCCATGCCCGCTCCGCGGATTCTCTCCACCGGCTTCCACGTCCCCGACCGCGTCGTCACCAACGACGACCTGGCCGCCATCATGGACACCTCCGACGAGTGGATCCAGCAGCGCTCGGGGATCGTCGAGCGGCGCTGGGTGGAGCCCGGCGAGGCCGGCTCCGACCTGGCCCTGGGGGCGGCCCGGATGGCGCTGGAGCGGGCCGGGATGGAGGCCGACGAGCTCGACTGCATCGTGTTCGCCACCGTCTCGCCGGACCACTTCTTCCCCGGCGGGGGCGTCTTCCTCCAGCGGAAGATGGGCATCACCGACATCCCCTGCCTGGACGTCCGCGACCAGTGCACCGGGTTCCTCTACGGGCTGTCGGTGGCGGACGCCTGGATCCGGATCGGGCGCTACCGGCGGATCCTGCTGGTGGGGGCCGAGGTCCACTCGACCGGCATCCAGAAGTCGACCGAGGGCCGCGACACGGCGGTCCTGTTCGGCGACGGCGCCGGCGCGGTCGTCGTGGTCCCCTCCGAGGAGGAGGGACGCGGCGTCCTCGACGTCCGCCTCCACGCCGACGGGCGGCACGCCGAGAAGCTGTGGATGGAGGCTCCGGCGTCGGCCTACCACCCCATGATCGCCACCGACTACATCGAGCGCGGGCTCACGCACCCGGTCATGGACGGCCGCGAGGTGTTCAAGCACGCCACCACGCGCATGCCGGAGGCGGTCCTGGAGGTCCTGGCCGCTACGGGACTCGACATCGCCGACGTGGACATCGTCATCCCCCACCAGGCGAATCTCAGGATCTCGCAGGCGGTACAGAAGCGGCTGGGGCTGGCGGACGGGAAGGTGTACAGCAACATCCAGCGCTACGGGAACACGACCGCCGCGTCGATTCCGATCGCGCTGCACGAGGCGCTCGAGGAGGGGTTGATCTCCGACGGCGACCTGGTGTGTCTGACGGCGTTCGGGTCCGGCTTCACGTGGGGAGCGGCGCTGATCCGCTGGTAGCCCCGTGTCGAGAGGTCGGTCCCCTTACCGACTGTCCTTTCCCGTGTTCACGTAGCGGATGCACTGGCCCTGGTTCTTGAACCCGAAGTCCTTCCATCCACCCTTCTTGCACTCGGCCTTGCTGTCCGGGTTGGACCCCCCCGCGGGCGGGTCGGATTCCGTCGGGGCGTTCACGGAGCGGATGCATTGGCCCTGGTTCCTGAACCCGAAGTCCCTCCATCCACCCTTCTTGCACTGATCCTTGCTGGTCGGGCTGGCCTCCAGCCACGTGATCACGATCCGGGACGGCCCCTCGGCCAGGGTCTCCGTGCCGCCGGGGGGAACGAGGTTCGATCCGCCTCCGCCACCGGCTCCAGCAGGAGCGAGATCCCCTCCTTCGCCTCCGCCACCCCCATAGAGGCCACCACCTCCACCACCGCCGGATCCCGCGGAGCTGGCGCCACCCGCGCCGCCCGTCCCAGGGCCACCCGGGCCGCCGTCCGCGCCGAGGCTCCCGGTGCCACCGGCTCCGCCCGCGACCGCCGTGCCGGCACCCCCACCGAACGCGAACCATTCGTCCTCGCCGGGCTGGCCGGCCGCACCGCCTTCGCTGGTGGAGCCGTCGTTCGACCTGCCGCCCCCACCCCCACCGCCACCGGCCGCCACGATCATTCGCGAGTCGAGCGAGCTCATCGACTGGGCGCCACAGAACGTGCCCCCCTCGTCACCGACCGGGACGCGCCGGACGTCCGACGCCCCGCCACCGTCGCCGCCCCGGGCCTGGGTGCCCGCGCCCGCGGAGCCCGACCCGTTGCACTGCCCCACCCCGCCCACCTCGACGTAGAGGATCTCGCCGGGGGTCACGACGAGCGTTCCCGTCACGCTCGCTCCCGCCCCGCCGGGACCGGCGAGCTGGCCCGAGACGGTGAGCTCGCCGTCGGCTCCGGCCGCACCGACCGCTTCGACCTCGACGCTCGTCACGCCCGCCGGCACCACGAACGTCTGCTCCGCGCCCGTGAAGACGAAGGTCTGCGAACTGGCGGCGGGCTGGAGCGACCGGATGGGAGCGGCGTCAGTCGGGCCGGTCGGGGAATCGGACGAGGAACAACCGAAGAGAAGCAGCGCGACGCACAGCCGCGCGAGGAGCGACTGTGTGCGCATCGGATCCCTCCTGGACAGTTGGAGTCGACTCTGAAGAGGGTAGCAGTATCCACGTCGCCCACGGGATTGTCAAACGGTGAACGAGCGCGGGGGGCGGCGGCGAGATACGCCGCCGGGAAGACCGAAGGTTCAGTAGTCGAGGAGCCGGCGGGCGATCTCCAGAACGTCGTCCTTCCCCGGCAGGTAGAACTCCTCGAGCGGGGGGCTGTACGGGACCGGCGTGTCGGGGGCGCTCACCCGGACCACCGGCGCCTCCAGGTACTCGAACGCCTTCTCCGCGATCGTGGCCGCGATCTCGCCGCCGAAGCCGCCGGTCCTCGGCGCCTCGTGCAGGACGATCGCCTTCCCCGTCTTCGCCACCGAGCGGAGGATCGCCTCCTCGTCCAGCGGGACCAGGGTGCGGAGATCCACCACTTCCACCTCCACCCCATCGGCCGCGAGCGCCTCCGCCGCCTCCAGCGCCACGTGGACCATGGCCGCCCACGTCACGATCGTCAGGTCGGAGCCCTCGCGGTGGATCCGCGCCTTGCCGAGCGGGACCGTGTACTCCTCGGCCGGCAGGTCTTCCTTGATGCGGCGGTAGAGGTACTTGTGCTCCTGGAAGATGACGGGATCGTCGTCGCGGACGGCGGACTTGATCAGCCCCTTCGCGTCGTAGGCGGTGGCCGGGCAGACCACCTTGAGGCCCGCCGTGTGGACGAAGTAGCTCTCGGCCTGGAGCGAATGGAACGGTCCGCCGTGGACCCCACCGCCGGCGGGACCCCGCACCACCATCGGCACGGGCACCCCCCACCGGTAGCGGTTCTTCGCCGCCACGTTGGTCAGCATGTCGAAGGCGCACGAGATGAAGTCGATGAACTGCATCTCGGCCACCGGCCGCATGCCCATCATGGCCGCTCCCGCCGAGGCGCCGGCGATCGCCGACTCCGAGATCGGGGTGTCGATCACGCGGCCCTCCCCGAAGCGCTCGAGGAAGCCGTCGGTCACCTTGAAGGCCCCGCCGTAGACGCCGATGTCCTCCCCGATCAGGAACACCGACTCGTCCCGCTCCATCTCTTCCCACAGCCCCTGGCGGATCGCCTCCAGGTAGGTGGTGCTGCCGCCGCGTTCCGGCTCGCTCATCGGGGTTCCTCTCCGCGTTCGATCCGGAACGTAGCCGAATCGGGGCCGTCGATTCTCACGATCGTGATCCGCCACTCCTGGAAGTCCACCACGCGGTTCCCGTCCGGGCTCATCGCCTCGTCCTCCTGCTCGCCGTCGGCGGGCTTCAGGTAGATCGTCGCCAGCTCCAGCGCCGGGTCCACGCTGTGGAGGAAGATCGACAGCCGCTCGCCGTCCACCCACCGCTGGTTTCCCTCCTGGAGCGTTCCCTCCCACGGCGCGCCCGCCTCGGCGGTGCCGTTCGCGATGGCGCAGGCGGCCAGCGCGAGCGGGGTCAGCACGGCCCCTACCATTGCGATCTTCCTCATCGTGCCTTCCCTTCCCCGCGGCCCGGTGTCTATCTCAGTTTCGCCACTTCCACCGTCACGGTGTTCGCGATCGACGTGCTGAGCAGCATGATGCGGTACGGGTGGTAGGTGCGCGCCCCGGCCAGGCCGGTGCGGAAGCGGTCCTCCTGCGCGCCACCCCGCGCGTCGACCAGGATCGTGGCCTCGTTCACCCCCACGCCGGTCAGGACCAGCTCGAGCGCGCCGCCGTCCACCACGGCCCGCTGACTCATCCTGAGGTCCACCGTCCGCCGCCACTCTACCTCGCTGCCCGAATTGGCGGGGATGGTGGTGGAGCAGGCGGTGAGGGCCGCCGCGGCGACGACTGCCGCTAGTCTCATCGGATCTCTTCGGTGAAGTCGTGGAAGTTCGGATGCTTCGCGGTCCAGCGGGGGGACGACCAGACCCCGTCCAGCGCGGTCTCGGGATCGGGCATCGGAGCCGCCTCGGCCTCGTCCACCGCCGCGTCCAGCTTCTCCTTGATCCGCTGGTCGACCATCTCCAGGTGGTCGTCGCCGGCGATCCCCTCCGCGGACAGCCAGCGGGCGTAGCGGTCGACCGGGTCCTTCGCCTCCCACGTCTCCAGCTCCTCCTTCGACACGTACCGCTGGTCGTCGTGCTCGGCGTGGCCCTTCCGCCGGTACGTCTTCACCTCGATCAGGGTCGGGCCGCCGTCGGCGCGCGCCCGGTCCACCGCCTCGCGGGCCGCCTGGTACGACTGCAGGACGTCGTTGCCGTCCACCTGGACGCCGGCGCAGCCGTACCCCTTCGCGCGGTCCACCATGTCGCGGTTCGCCATCTGCCGCTCGGTGGGGGTCGAATAGGCGTAGCAGTTGTCCTCGGCCACCAGGATCACCGGCAGCCGCTTCGCGCAGATCAGGTTCCACCCCTCGTGGCTGGCGCCGGTCGAGAAGCCGCCATCGCCGATGTACACCATGCACACCCGGTCCTCCCCCTTCATGCGGGAGGCGAGCGCCACGCCGGCCATGACCGCGATCATGTCGCCCAGCATCGAGACGGGCCCCACGAACCCCTTGTCGAGGTCACCGAAGTGGATGTTCAGGTCGCGGCCACGGGACGGGCCGGTGCCCTTGGCCATGTACTGCTTCAGGATGTCGACCGGCTCGGCGCCCTTGACCAGGATCGAGCCCAGGTTCCGGATCAGAGGCGAGACGAAGTCCCGCCCGGCCAGCGCGTAGGCGGTCCCCACCGACTCGGCCTCCTGGCCGAGCGAGCGGTAGACGCCGCCGACCACCTTCCCCTGGCGGTAGAGGTTCACCAGCCGCTCCTCCAGCCGGCGGTTCAGCATCATCCACCAGTAGAGATCGAGCAGGCCCTCGCGGTCCAGATCCAGGCCGTCCGGGACGACGATCCCGGCGGGCTCGCGGACGGTCTCGAAGGTTTCGGTCATGGGTGCGCGCCCTCCGGAGCGGGTTCGAAACGGAAGGAGACGTTAGCGCGGCCGGCGGGGTCCGGCGAGCCCCGGCGGTTGCTCGCGGAGGGGGCGCGGCCCAAGTTCGGGCGATGACCGGCGACCCCCTCACCTACGGAAGCTATCTCCGCATTCCAGAGCTGCTGTCGCTCCAGGAGCCGCGCTCCGACGAGCACGACGAGATGCTCTTCATCGTGATCCACCAGGTGTACGAGCTGTGGTTCAAGGAGATCCTGCACGAGCTGGACCACCTGGAGGGGCTCCTGGAGGCCGGGGATCTCCCGTCGGCGCTCCACACGCTGAACCGCGTCCGGACGATCCTGAAGCTCGCCGTGGCCCAGGTGGACGTGCTGGAGACGATGACGCCCATCGACTTCCTGTCGTTCCGCGACCGGCTGGAGACCGCCAGCGGGCGGCAGTCGTGGCAGTTCCGCGAGGTGGAGTTCGCCCTCGGGGTCAAGAGCGAGCGGGCGATGGTCGAGTTCCCGGAAGGGTCCGACGCGCACGACCGGCTCAGGGCCCGGATGGCGCGTCCGTCCCTGTGGGACGCGCTCCTCCGCTATCTGGAGCGCGCCGGCTACGAGGTGCCGCCGGCGGCGCTGGGCCGCGACCTGACGGCCCGCGTGGAGCCGTCCCCGGAGGTCCAGCGGCTCCTGATCCGCGTGTACCGCGAGGACCGCGCCACGGCCGAGCTCTGCGAGCGGCTGATCGATCTGGACGAGGGGTTCCAGGAGTGGCGCTACCGCCACATCAAGATGGTCGAGCGGACGATCGGCGAGAAGCGCGGGACCGGCGGATCGAGCGGCGTCGACTTCCTGAAGAAGACGCTGTGGGCGCCGGCGTTCCCCGATCTGTGGGAGATCCGGTCGGAGCTGTGACGGCGCCGGAATCGCCGATCGACGCCGCCGCGCTCCGGACCGATCCGAACCCGCTGGCCGGGGACTATTCGCGGTTCCGGGTGGGCGAGCGGCTGCTGCTCTCGGGCCATTCCCACCAGGCGTGGCCCGACCGCGCCTTCGACGGCCAGCAGCGGGCCTGGCTGGACGCCGCCGATCACGTTGACGACAAGTGGGAGCGTGCGTTCGAGCGGGCCGAGCGGGTGCGGGAGGGGTACCGGCGGCTCCTGGAGGATCCGGGCGGCCAGATCGCCCTGGCGCCGGCCACCCACGACCTCCTGATCAAGTGGCTCTCGGCGCTGCCCCTGGCGGAGCGGCCGCGGCTGGTCACCACCGACGGCGAGTTCCACGCCGCACGGCGGCAGTTTGACCGGCTGGCGGAGACGGGGCGGGTCGAGGTGGTGAAGGTGGCCGCCCGGCCGGCGGAGTCGGTGGGCGAGCGGATCGCCGCCGCCGTGGACGAGCGGACGTCGGCGGCGATCGTCTCGGCCGTCTTCTACGGCGACGCGGCGGTGGCCGGCGGCCTGGACGCCGCCATGGAAGCGTGCGGCCGGGTCGGGGCCGAACTCCTGGTCGACGCGTACCACGCGCTGAACGTGATCCCCTTCGGCCTCGCGTCCCGCGGCCTCGAGGGGGCATGGGTCACCGGCGGGGGGTACAAGTACCTGCAGCTCGGCGAGGGCAACGCGTTCCTGCGGGTGCCTCCCGGGGCCGACCCGCGCCCGGTCGCCACCGGCTGGTTCGCCGAGTTCGAGGCGATGACCGACCGGGTCGAGCCCGGGCGGGTGGCCTGGGGCGGGCCGGCGTCGCGCTTCGCCGGCGCCACCTACGATCCCACCAGCCACTACCGGGCGAGCGAGGTGTTCGACTTCTTCGCGGAGCGCGGACTGACGGTCGACGTGCTGGCGGGGTCGTACCGGCACCAGGTGGGGCGGCTCGTCGAG
>CAZUIY010000084.1:0-1206 GCA_964619975.1 uncultured Gemmatimonadales bacterium | reverse complement strand
GCCCAGTAGTCGTGGTTGCCGCCCATGAACGAGATGGCGACGCCGCGGCCGGTGGCCCGCCGGAGGGCGTCCAGCGCGGGGCGATGTTCGTCGGGGGGCTCGCCGCCGAAGTCGAACCAGAAGTCGAACAGGTCCCCCAGCAGGTAGAGCGCGGCGCCGGGCTCGAGGGCGTCGAGGAACCGGACCAGGTCCGCCGATCGGGCCCGGTCCGCTTCGGGAGGGCCGGCGCCGAGATGGGCGTCGCTCAGGAAGTACACGGGAGTGGACACGGCAACGGAACATAGCAGGGGGACGCGATGGCGGTGAATCGGGAGGCGGAGACGGAGCGGGAGCCGGCGGGGTTCGGCCGGAAGGGGCTCTGGCGCCGGATCAAGGAAGTCGCCCTGATGGACGTCGCCGTCCTGGTGAAGGGGGTCGACGAACCGGCCATCGAGGAGCTCGAGGAACGGCTCCTGGCGGCCGACTTCGGCGTTCCGGCCACGCTCTGGCTGGTCGACGCGGTGGAGGTGGCGGCGAAGCAGGGGAAGATCCGGACTCAGGACGAGTTCACGTCGTTCCTGCGGGAGCGGATCGTCGAGATCTTCGAGGAGGGCTCGACCGACCCGGCCCTGGCGCGGGCCGAGGCGCCGCCGACCGTGGTGCTGCTGGTCGGCGTGAACGGGGTCGGCAAGACGACCACGCTGGCGCGGCTGGGCCGGCGGCTGGCCGCGGCGGGCGAGACCGTGCTGCTGACCGCCGCCGACACGTTCCGCGCCGGCGCGATCGAGCAGGTCCGGGAGTGGGGCGAGCGGCTGGACCTGCCGGTCGTGGCCGGCGCCCCGAAGGGAGACCCGGCCGCCGTCGTCTACGACGCGCTGGACGCGGCCGGGCGGCGGGGGGCGTCGTACGTCCTGGTCGACACCGCCGGACGGCTCCACACGCAGACGGACCTGATGGAGGAGCTGGCCAAGGTGGCCCGGGTGGCCGGCCAGCGGCAGCCGGGCGCGCCGCACGAGACGCTGCTGGTCCTGGATGCCACCACGGGGCAGAACGCGCTGGTCCAGGCGCGGACCTTCGCCGGGCGGCTCCCCGTCACCGGGCTCGTGGTCTGCAAGCTGGACGGTACGGCCCGGGGCGGCGTGGTGGTGGCGGTCCGGAAGGAGCTCGGGATCCCGGTCAAGTTCGTGGGGCTCGGCGAGGGGCCGGACGACCTGGCGCCGTTCGACG
>CAZUIY010000083.1:0-11249 GCA_964619975.1 uncultured Gemmatimonadales bacterium | reverse complement strand
GCGCGGCGTGCGGGCGGAGACGACGCTGCCGGTCTTCGTCAAGCTCTCGCCCAACGTGGCCGACGTGGTGCCGTTCGCCGCCTGCGCGGCCGACGAGGGGGCCGATGGGGTCTCGCTCATCAACACGCTCTACGGGATGCGGATCGATCCGGAGAACCGGCGGCCGATCCTGGGGACCGGCTCCGGCGGCCTGTCGGGGCCGGCCATCCTCCCGGTCGGGATCCACTGGACGTATCGGGTGCGGGCGGCGCTGCCGGATCTGCCGATCATCGGGATCGGCGGGATCGCCGGCTGGCGGGACGCGCTCGAGTACCTGCTCGCGGGCGCCCAGGCGGTCCAGGTGGGGACCGCCGCGTTCGTCCACCCGACCGCCGCGCCCGAGATCGTGGCCGGCCTCGAGCGGTGGTGCCGCGAGCGGGACACGACGATCGAGCGTGTGGTCGGCGCCGCCCATCGGGGCGGCGCGCTGGCCGGGGAGCCGGTGTGGACGGGCTGACCCCGGCGGACCGCCTGATCGTGGCGCTGGACCACGCGGAGCCCGCGGAGGCGCGGCGCGCCGTGGCGGAGCTCTCCGTCGAGGTCGGGCGGTTCAAGGTGGGGAGCGGGCTCTTCACCCGCTCGGGCCCCGGATTCGTGCGGGAGCTGGTCGCGGCGGGTCACGGGGTCTTTCTGGACCTCAAGTTCCACGACACGCCCGCCACCGTCCGGGGGGCGGTGGCCGCGGCGTCGGACCTCGGCGCCGATCTCCTCACCCTCCACGCCGCCGGCGGCCCGGCCATGGTGGCGGCGGCGCGCGAGGCGGCGGACGGCGCCCGCCGCCCGCCGCGGCTCCTGGCCGTCACCGTGCTGACCAGCCTGGACGCCGGCGACTGGGCGCGCGTCTCCGGCCCCGGCGGCGCGGCGATCCCCGACGCGGTCCGGGCGCTGGCGGCGATGGCGATCGAGTCCGGCGCCGACGGGCTCGTCTGCTCGCCGCGCGAGGTGGCCGCCCTCCGGGCCGACCTGGGGCCGGCGCCGCTCCTGGTGGTGCCGGGGATCCGGCCCGGCTGGATGGCGGCGGCCGACCACGCCGGCCAGGCCCGGACCGCCACGCCGGCCGAGGCGGTGGCCGCCGGGGCCGACCTCCTGGTGGTCGGCCGCGCCATCACGTCCGCGGCCGATCCGGCGGCGGCGGCCCGCCGGGTGGCCGCGGAGCTCGCGGGCGCTCCCGGGGAGGCGGGATGAGCCGGGACTGGCTGGACCGGCTGCGCGAGCGGGGCGCTCTCCTGGAGGGCCACTTCCGTCTGAGCAGCGGCCTCCATAGCCCCCACTACGTCCAGTGCGCCCGGTTGCTCCAGCACCCGGAGGACGCGGCCGCCGCGGCGGAGGCGATCACGTGCGGGCTGGAAGGCCGGATGGCCGGGCGCCCCTCGACCGTCGTGTCCCCGGCCATCGGGGGCATCGTGCTCGGCCACGAGGTGGCGCGGGCCATGGGCGCGCGCGCCGTCTGGGCGGAGCGGGACGCCGGCGGCGGCCTCTCGTTCCGCCGCGGGTTCTCGCTCGAGCCGGGCGAGCCGGTGGTGGCGGTGGAGGATGTCGTGACGACGGCCGGCAGCCTCCGCGAGCTGATCGCCGTCGCCGAGCGCCACGGCGCCCGGGTGGCCGCGGTGGCGATGGTGGTCGACCGCTCCGGCGGGGCGGTGGAGTGGCCGGTGCCATCGGTGGCCCTGGCGACCCTGGCGGGAGTGCAGTGGGAGCCGTCGGCGTGTCCTCTCTGCGAGGCGGGCGAGCCGGTCGAAAAGCCGGGCAGCCGCCCGGGAGCCTGAGCTCCCGCGGAGGCCGCCGCGGGGAACAAAGCCCCCCGGGCGGCGTATCGAAGGCCATGAATACACCCACATCCGCGAGCGCGGCTCGCCTTCTGGCCGCCATGGCCCTCGCCGGAGTCCTGATGGCGCCGGCACCGGCGCACGCCCAGGGAGGAGACGTGGGCCCGCGGGAGGTGGTCGTGCCGTACCAGGCCGAGCCGGCCGCGGTGCCGGGCGCCCTGCAGGAGCTCTACCGCCGGTTCGCCGCCTACTGGGAGGACGGCAACGCGCGCGCCATCGCCCGTCTGGCCCGGGATTCCCGGGTGCACGTGGTCGTCCAGCGCCGGGGCGTCGGCGCCCGGCTCTCGCCGAGCCAGCTCCAGTACCTGCTCCAGGAGGTGTTCGACGACTCCGAGGAGGTCGCCCTGCGGTTCCCGGGCTACGCCGCGTACGATCCCGCCAGCGGCACCGGCTACGCCGTGGGCGAGCGCGTGTACCGCGACGGCCACGGGCACGAGGACCACGTGGAGCGGGTGTTCCTGGGCGCGCGGAGCGAGCGCGGCCACTTCGCCCTGACCGAGATCCGCCTCACCACGGAGTGACACCGGCGGCCCCGGCGGGCCGCGCTTCCGGTTGGTCCGCGCTCCCCGACTCCGTTACACTCCCGGCTCCGTCCAACAGCGCCACCGCGACCCTGACGCCGCCGAGACCGCTCATGCCCGTCATCCCCGTTCGCCCGTGATCCCAGTCGAGCTCCAGCTGGACTGGAACGACCTCCTGGGCCGCGTGGTCCGGATCGTCATCGTCCTTCTGGGGGCGGCGTTGGCGTGGGTGGTCCTCCGGGGAATCCGCCGCCGGGTGACGAACATGAGCGTCGACGCGGGCGTGGCGCCGGACGAACGGCTCCAGCGCCGGAAGACCCTGGCGAGCGTCATCACCGCCGCCGGAACGGCGGTCATCGTGACGGTGACGCTCATGATGGTCCTCGAAGAGGTCGGTATGGACCTGGCGCCGCTTCTGGCGACCGCCGGCATCGTCGGCCTCGCCATAGGCTTCGGCGCCCAGACCCTCGTTCAGGACATCATCAGCGGGATCTTCATCCTCGTGGAGGATCAGTACGCCATCGGCGACGTCGTGCAGACGGCGGGGGTGGAGGGGGTGGTGGAGCGGGTGAAGCTCAGGACCACGATCCTGCGCGACCTGTACGGGGTGGTCCACGTGATCCCGAACGGCGAGATCCGGGTCCTGTCCAACAAGACCGAAGGGTGGTCGCGCGCGGTGCTCGAGATCGGGATCGGGTACGGGGAGGACGTCGACCGGGTTGTGGGCGTGCTCGAGGAAGTGGGGCGGGAGCTCCACGAGGATCCGGTCTTCGGGGCGCTCCTCCTGGAGATCCCCACCGTGCCCGGCGTGGAGGCGTTCGCGGAATCGTCGGTGAACGTGCGGATGACCGCCAAGACCGTGCCGCTCAAGCAGTGGGACGTGGCCCGCGAGCTCCGCCGGCGCATCAAGCGGCGGTTCGACGAGGAGGGGATCGAGATCCCCTTCCCCCAGCGGACCGTGTGGCAGCGCCCGGCGCCCGAGGCCTGACGTGCCCGCCGCGCCGCGGCCTCAGATGTAGCCCAGGCCGCTCAGTCGGCGCCGGATCACCTCTTCCTGATCCACGCTCATCCCCGACCCGGGGGGCGTCGCCGGAGCGTCCGTCAGGATCGACCGACCCTGCATCGCGTCCGGCACGTCGTAGCCGGCGAGCGCCAGCAGCGTGGGCGCCACGTCCAGCAGATGCGCCCCTTCGATCTCGCCCGCCGGCGGCACGCCGGGTCCGGCCAGCACGAAGGCGCCGAACCGCGCGTGGTTGCAGTCGTCGGGCCCGGTATCGTTCTCGCGCACGTGGACCGTGCCGTAGCCCACGCCTCCGATCGAGCGCCAGGCCAGATCGCCGAAGTGGACGATCAGATCGGGCGGTACGTTCCGGACGTCGGCGTAGATCTCCTCCGGCCGGAACACCTTCGTCCCCAGCGGCGCACCGTCGGGGCCCACGGTGGCGGCGAGCTTCATCGCGAGCTCCTCGCGGACCGCCAGGACCTCGGCCCTCGGGATCGCACCGCTCGGTTCGCGGCCCTCCACGTTCAGAAAGATCCGGGCGCAGTAGCCGCCCTCGCTCCATGCCCGGGTCCGCTCCCAGTCCACGTCCAGCTCGGCGAACGGCGTCGGCTCGCCGGGCGTCTCGCGCAGCACCAGGTATCCCTCGCGCACCAGCCACTCGTTCACGCAGAAGCCGCCGTCCAGCGCCCGCGCGCCGTGGTCCGACACGAGGAGCACGACCGTGTCCTCGTCCAGCCGCGCGAGGATCTCGCCGATCTCGGTATCCAGCCGGCGGTAATAGTCGCGGACCACGTCCTTCCACGGGCTGTCGGGGTCGTGGTCCACGTGGCTCGGGTCGTGGTGTTTCCAGAAGCCGTGCTGGACGCGGTCCAGGCCGATGTCGACGAAGTGGAAGTAGTCCCACTCCGCCTTCTCCAGGAAGTGGTGAACCACGCGGAACTGGGTCCGGGACATCTCGAAGATCCGCTCCTTCAGCCCCGCCTTGTCGTCGGTGCGGAACCCTTTTACGTCCACCGGATACTCGCCCACGAGGTCCTGGATCTCGGTAGCGATCTCCGGAGGATGCGTCCAGCCCGAGCCGCTCGTGTCCGGGGTCATGAAGCAGCCCACGCAGATCCCGTTCACCCGGCGCGGCGGAAAGGACGGGGGAACGCCGATGAGGACCGAGCGGCCGCCCTCGCGTGCGATCTGGTCCCAGATCGCCAGCTCGCGGATCGATCGCGAGTTCGCGATCTGGAGGCCGCCGTAGGAGTGGTCGCCGCGGTTGCGGAAGCCGTAGACGCCGAGCGAGCCCGGATCCCGGCTGGTGGCCATGCACATCCAGGCGGGCACGGTGATGGGCGGGATCACACTCTCCAGCCGGCCGTAGCAGCCCGCCTCCATGAGCCCGCGCACGTGGGCGAGCCGCTCGTCGCCGAGCAGGATCTCCGGAGCCGCGCAGTCGAGTCCGAGCACCAGGATCTTCACGCCAGCAGGGACGTTCCTTCCAGCGCCGCCGGAGCCGGTACTCCGAGCGCGTCGAGGAACGTGGGCGCCATGTCCAGGAGTCTCGGCGACGACTCGTCGAACGCGTGGTTCATGAAGAGCACCCCCGGGACCAGGGCCGGGTCCTGGATGTGATCGCCGCTCCATTTTCGCGTGTTGTCCTCGAACGTGCCGCGGCCGAGGCCGCCCAGACCCGTGGCCCACGAGGCACGATAGCCGTCCTCGAACAGGACGAGGAGATCCGGCGCCTCCGCCAGCCGCTCCCCCGACCACATCTCGGCCGCCCGCCGCACGCCGCGGATCGCCTCGCGTCCGCACTCGGGGTCGGGCAGCCCGGTCAGTTCCGTCGCGATCGCGGCCGCCAGCGTGTTCGCCTCGGCCGGATCCACGATCCCGTCCCGTTCCCGGCCCCGCAGGTTCAGGTAGATCGAGCCGAGTCCGACGGCGTACGCGCTCGTGCGCGGCCAGTCGACTCCCCGCAGGAGGTCGTCGCCGTCTCCCGGCTCCACCCCCGGCCGGAGCGCGAGCAGGCCGCGCTCGAGGAGCCAGGTGTTGAGGTGGACGCCCCGCCGGAAGCCGCCGAAGCCATGGTCGCTCAGCACCACCAGCAGGGTATCTTCGTCGACCCGCTCCATCACCTCGCCCACGATCCGGTCGCAACGGGCGTAGTGCTGGGGGATGACCGCCGCCAGATCCGGGTCCGGCGGCCGTCCCCGGTGCGCCGGGTGGTCCGGCTCGAAGAACCGCCAGAACACGTGCTGGATTCGATCGGGGGTATCGAACAGCGCGTAGAACAGACCCTCGTCGAAGCGGTCGAGCTCGCTGGAGATCATCGCCTCCCGTTCCCGCATCACGACTTCGCACTGGGCGAGGAAGGCCGCCTCGTCCAGCCGTTCGTTGACGACCCCGGTGTGATCCTCGGCCATGCCGGCGGTGTGATACGTGCCTATCCGGCGCTCCAGCTCGCCGGCGTAGTCCCACGGCGCGCTGATCGGGAATCGGGGGGCGTCCGGGTCGAAGTGGACGGGCGAGGCGTAGAGCTCCACCGCGGGCTCCAGCGCCACCAGATGGAAGCGTACGATCCCGTGGACGTACTGGAGCCGCCCCAGCTTGTATCGGACCTTCAGCCAGCCGCTCCAGCCGCCGAGCGGCACCTCGAGCGCGTCGGGCCGGCCGGAGGAGCGGACCGTCACGCGGCCGGCGGTGGGGTCGGCCACCACGGTGAGGTCCAGCCCCGCGTCTTCGCCGCCGCGAGGGTCGGGGGGGCCCGGGAGGCGGCCCGCGAGCGCGCCCGCTCCGTCGGGTTCCAGACGCGCCACGATCTCGCTCTCTCCGGCCTCCACTCCCTCGCGCTGGGTGAAGAACGTGGGGGTCCCCAATCCGCCGCGGACGTCCGGCACCCCCATCCCGGACAGGAGCCGTCCTTTCACCCTGTCGGGCGGATAGGTGCAGGGGCACCGAAGCACCACCGCCGGCACGCCCGCGCCCGCCAGCGTGTCCCAGACGGAGGTTCCGCTCCGCAGGTTGACCGCCCGCGGCGGCAGGAACGCGCTTTTCTGCTCGTAGCGAACGAGCCCCAGCTCGGGCAGGCAGGTGGCCGGGTCGCGGCGCAGGAAGTCGTAGATCCCGTGGCCACCGGGGTTGAGTCCGGTGGCGAAGGTGGACCAGGCGACCGGGGTCTGCGCGGGATGGGTCGTGGCGATCCGCGAGAAGCCGCCGGCCGCCGCCAGCCGCGCGAGCGCGGGCAGCTCCCCGCGCTCCATCCCGGCCGCGGCCAGCCGCGGGTCCAGCCCGTCCAGACCGATGACGACGACCTTACGGAATCCGGCGCCCTTCCTCAGCGGGAGAAGATGCCGGATACCTTCTGGGCGAGCGCGCGGGCCGACCCCACGACGCGCCTCCAGAACATCAGCAGGAGCCCGGCGATGGCGGCCAGCGCGGACGCCACGGGCATCAGGGTTTCGGGTCCCAGGTACAACGCCCCACCTTCGTCGAGGAGAAGGGCCTCGGTCGTCGAGCGTGCGGAGGTCCTCGGCCGCCAAATATAGCGACGCGAGCGTCCGGGGGTCACTTGTCCCGCCTCCCGCGCCCGGGTTAGACTGCCTTCTCGCCTCCCCCTACCTCCATCCCGACCCGTGCCGCGATGACCCTGCCCGTGAACCTCCAGCTCGACTGGAACCACCGGCTCCCGTCCAGGAGGGTCCGTGGCCGCGACGTTCTGGTGGTGGCGGCGGTTCTCGGCGTCCTGACCGGTGGCGTGGCGTGGGGGACCCAGCTCCTCTGGAGCGGCCTTGGCCTCAGGTGGGAGCGGCCCCACCCGTGGGCGGGGGTGCTCATCCCGCTGACCCACGTGGTGGTGCTCGCGGCCGCGGCGCTCCCACTGGCGGTGGCGGCCCGGGGAGGTGGGGTCGCGGCCTCACCCCGGGTGATCGCGACCGCCCTGGTCCTGGTCGCGTGGGCGACGCTGGCGCCTCTCCTGCATCCCGAGGTCCACTGGGCGGCGCTCGCCCTCCTGTCTGCCGGCGTCGTGGTGCAGGGGGGAGCGGCCCTGGCGCGCCGGTGGTCCGCGGCGGCCCGAGCGGCGCGGGCGGGGTGGTGGCCACTGGTGGCGGCCCTGGCGGTGCTGGTCCTGGCGGGGCCGGCCTGGCGGAGCGTCGGCGAGGCCCGAGCGCCGAGCCCACCGGCCGGGCGGGGGCAGCCCAACATCCTGCTGGTCGTGCTCGACACCGTCCGCGCCCGGAACATGGGCTTCCTCGGCTACCCGCGCCCCACCACCCCCTTCCTCGACGATCTCGCCCGGCGCGGCGTGGTGTTCGAGCGGGCCTACGCGACGTCCTCCTGGACCCTGCCGACCCATGCCAGCCTGTTCACGGGCCTCCCGCCCGGGGACCACGGCGCGGACTGGGTCACGCCGCTCCCCGAGCGTCCTCCCACGCTGGCCGAGATCCTGACGCTCCGGGGGTATCGGACCGCGGGCATCGTCGCGAACTGGTCCCAGGCGGGACGCCACACCGGACTCGACCGGGGCTTCGGCACCTACGACGATCGCGTCTCCCTGTCGACGGAGCTGGTGGTCGCGTCAGCTCTGGGGCGGGCGATCGTCGGAGCTCTCGGGCGCCTGGGAGCCCCCATCGCGCTCTACCGCAACAAGGACGCGGAAGAGGTGGGCGACCGGTTCCTGCGGTGGCTGAACGAGTCCGGGGACCGCCCGTTCTTCGCGTTCCTGAACTACATGGACGCGCACGAGTCCTTTCGAGCCCGGGCCGAGGACCTCGCGCGATTCCACTCACTGGAGCGGCCCGACCGGCCGTACCGCTCCGCTCGCCCGCGCGCCTACGCCGATCGCTGGATCGATCGGTACGACGCCCAGATCGGCCGGATCGACGCGGACCTCGAGCGGGTGATTCGTGTCCTGGAGACGCGGGGAGACCTGCGGGACACCATTATCGTGGTCACCGCGGATCACGGCGAGGAGTTCGGTGAAAAGGGGGCCTGGGGCCACGGCCAGAATCTCTACTCGCCCACCCTCCAGGTGCCGCTCCTGATCGTGGCTCCCGGGCGGGTGCCCGCTGGACGACGGGTCGGCACGCCGGTCTCCCTGACCGATGTGCCGGCCACGGTGCTGGGGGTCGCGGGGCTCGGGCGGGCGCTCTCCGGCAACAGCCTGTCGCCGTGCTGGCGGGATGCCCCGTGCGGCGACCGTCTGGCGCCACTCGCGGCCAGGCTCACCCAGCGGGTCCGGCGGGGACGGGATCTGGACGATGCCGGCCAGTCGCGTTCCCTCATCTGGCGAGGGATCCACTACGTCCGCCGGATCGACGGAGGTGAAGAGATCTATTCGCTCCGGGAGGATCCGTGGGAGCAGGACGACCTGAGCCGCACCGAAGCCGGCTCCGCCTGGCGGAGCTGGTTCCGGGGCCGGCTCCAGGCGGGGGACTGACATGACGCTCGATCTCTACGACACGCTCCGGCGCGCGCGGGTCCCGTTCGAGCCGCTCGAGCCCGGCCGGGTCCGCATGTACACGTGCGGGCCCACCGTGCACGACTACGCCCACATCGGAAACCTCCGCACGTTCCTGTTCGAGGACCTCCTCCGGCGGGTCCTCGAGGCGCGCGGGTACCGGGTGGAGCAGGTGATGAACATCACCGACGTGGACGACAAGATCATCCGCAAGGCGCGCGACGCCGGAGTGAGCCTCCAGGAGTTCACCGCCAGGTACGAGGACGCGTTCTTCGAGGACCTCGCGACGGTCCGGGTGGAGCCCGCCGAGCGCTATCCGCGGGCGACCGAGCACGTGGACGAGATGGTGGCGCTCATCCTCCGACTGGAGGAGCGCGGCCACACCTACCGGACCGCCGACGGCTCGATCTGGTTCCGGATCTCGACCTTCCCCGACTACGGCAAGCTCTCACGGGTCGACCTCTCCGGCATGCAGGACGGCGCGCGGGTGGAGTCCGACGAGTACGACAAGGAGAGTCCGAAGGACTTCGCGCTCTGGAAGGCGGCCAAGCCGGAGGAGGCGTCGTGGGAGACACCCCTCGGCCGGGGCCGGCCCGGCTGGCACGTCGAGTGCTCGGCGATGTCGATGAAGTACCTGGGTGAGACGTTCGACCTCCACACGGGCGGGGTGGACAACGTCTTCCCCCACCACGAGAACGAGATCGCCCAGTCCGAGGGGGCCACGGGCCAGCCGTTCGCCCGCCACTGGATGCACGCCGAGCACCTGATCGTCGAGGGCCAGAAGATGGCCAAGTCGCTGGGGAACTTCTTCACCCTGCGCGACCTGCTGGCGCGCGGCTACCGGCCGCGGGCGATCCGGTACCTGCTCCTGTCCGCCCACTACCGGACCCAGCAGAACTTCACATTCGAGGCGCTGGATCAGGCCGCCGCGGCGCTGGACCGGCTGGGGGACCTGGCCCGGCGCCTGGACGAGCTGCCGGAGGGCGACGCGCCGGACGAGGGCCTGGCGGAGCGGACCGGCCGCGCCCGGGCCGCCTTCGACGCGGCGCTGGACGACGACCTGAACACCAGCCGGGCCCTCGGCGCCGTGTTCGAGTGGCTCCGGGACGTGAACCGGGCGATCGACGGGGGCGGCGCCACGCGTGCCGACCGGCCGGTTCTCAAGGGGTTCCTGGACGGCTTCGACCGGATCTACGAGGTGCTGGAGCCGGACCCCGACGAGGCCAGCCTGTCGGACGAGGTGGAGTCGCTGATCGAGGAACGCGAGGCGGCCCGGCGGGAGCGGGACTGGGCGCGCGCCGACCGGATCCGGGACGCCCTCTCTGCGCGCGGGATCCTGTTGGAGGACACCCCCCGGGGCGTCCGGTGGAAGCGCGCCGGCGCGGGGTCCGGCGAAGCTCCGGAGGAGAACCCCGCCGGTTGACTCCGGCGGCGGGAAAACCCATATTCGGGGTCGCGTAGAGCCGCCACGAGGGCGGCCCGCCCGTCCCGGGTCAGCGACTTTCGCCCGGGGACGACCCACCCGGTCCGTCGGGTTGACACCCGGCGTCCAGAGGGTATATTCCGCATTCTTTTCTCTTGGGGCTCATTGCGCCCGGAGAGACGACCCGGAACGAGGGCCGGAAACGAGCGGCCGAGGGACGGCTCGCGGGGCGCGCCGCGCGACGGCGCGGAACGACCGCGACTCCCGGTGCCGATGTAGCTCAACCGGTAGAGCAGCCGCCTTGTAAGCGGCAGGTTACCAGTTCGAGTCTGGTCATCGGCTCCGGGGCGGATCAGCGAATCCGGCCGCACCGGGTCGGACCAGGCGATTCGGGGGGATACCGAAGCGGCCAAACGGGGCAGACTGTAAATCTGCTGGCTCATGCCTTCGGAGGTTCGAATCCTCCTCCCCCCACCATGGCCGGGGAAGGCAGGCACAGCGGGCGGGAGTAGCTCAACTGGCAGAGCACGAGCCTTCCAAGCTCGGGGTTGCGGGTTCGAGACCCGTCTCCCGCTCCAGCGCATGATCGAGGCGTTCGGGCCCAGGTAGCTCAGTCGGTAGAGCACGTCCTTGGTAAGGACGAGGTCGGCGGTTCGATCCCGCTCCTGGGCTCCATCATCGTCGGGCACGACAGCGTGAACGGGACAGCGTCGGGAGGAACGAGGACAGATGAGCAAGCAGAAGTTCGAGCGCACGAAGCCGCACGTGAACGTGGGAACGATCGGTCACGTGGATCACGGCAAGACGACGCTGACGGCGGCGATCACGGAGATCCAGAACAAGAAGGGTCTGGCGGACTTCGTTCCGTTCGACCAGATCGACAAGGCCCCGGAGGAGAAGGCCCGGGGGATCACGATCGCGACGGCGCACGTGGAGTACCAGACGGACTCCCGTCACTACGCGCACGTGGACTGTCCGGGCCACGCCGACT
>CAZUIY010000082.1:0-3243 GCA_964619975.1 uncultured Gemmatimonadales bacterium | reverse complement strand
GGACGACGCCGAGCTGGAGGGCGTGATGGCCCACGAGCTGGCCCACGTGAAGCACCGGGACATCCTGATCTCCAGCGTGGCGGCGACCCTGGCCGGGGCGATCATGGTGCTGGCCCGCTTCGGGCTCTTCTTCGGCGGCGGGAACCGGGACCGCGGGCCCGGCGGCGGCGCGCTGGCGATCCTGGTCGTGATCCTGGCGCCGATCGCGGCCATGATCGTCCAGGCGGCGATCAGCCGCTCGCGCGAGTTCGCGGCGGACAAGGGGGGAGCCGAGATCTGCGGCAAGCCCCGCGCGCTGGCGTCGGCGCTCCGGAAGCTGGAGGCGGCGGCGAAGCAGGTGCCCATGCAGGGCAATCCCGCCACCGCCCACATGTTCATCGTCCATCCCTTCGGCGGTGGCGGCGGGCTGACCGGCCTGTTCCGCTCGCACCCCCCGACCGACGCCCGGGTGGAGGCACTGCAGCAGATGCGGGGCTTCGCCTGAGCCCCCCGCCGGCGCCGCGGGCGTGACAGTGGGCCGGGCCGTTCTGGCGCTCCTCGCCGTCTGGGTGGCCGGCGCCTTCCTGTTCCCGCTCGGGGGCATGATCCACGTCCTGCCGATCGCCGCGCTCGTCCTGTGGCTGATCGACCGCCACGGCCGGGAGGATCCGGCCGCCAGCTAGAGGTCCCGCTTCCAGAGGGTTCGACCGCGCCGCCGCGGACGGGTACATTCGGCGGTTCGATGGCCGACTTTCTACGCATCCAGGGCGCCCGCGAGCACAACCTGAAGGACATCGACGTCGAGCTGCCGCGGAACCGGCTCGTCGTCCTGACCGGGCTCTCCGGCTCGGGCAAGTCCTCGCTCGCGTTCGACACCATCTACGCCGAGGGGCAGCGGCGGTACGTGGAGTCGCTGTCGGCGTACGCCCGGCAGTTCCTGGGCGTCATGGAAAAGCCCGACGTCGACTACATCGAGGGTCTGTCCCCCGCCATCGCCATCGAGCAGAAGGCCGGCGCGCGGAACCCGCGCTCGACCGTCGGCACCGTCACCGAGGTGTACGACTACCTGCGGCTTCTCTACGCCCGGATCGGCGTTCCCCACTGCCACAACTGCGGCCGCCGCGTGGAGCGCCAGACGGTGGACCAGATCGTGGACGCGATCCTGGAGTGGCCGGAGGGACGGCGGATCCAGGTGCTGGCGCCGCTCGTCCGCGGGCGGAAGGGCGAGTACAAGGAAGTCTTCGCCGAGGCCCGCCGCGAGGGGTTCGTGCGGGTCCGCGTGGACGGCACCGTTCACGACCTGGAGAGCGTCCCCAAGCTCAAGAAGAACGTGGCCCACCAGATCGAGGTGGTGGTGGACCGGTTGACGGTGGACGCGAAGACCCGCGGCCGCCTGGCCGACTCCGTCGCCACCGCGCTCGACCTGGGCGGCGGCCTGGTGGCGGTCCACGCCAGTGGCGGCGCCGCCGACGACGGAGCGGACGCCGGGGACGAGACCGAGCGGCTCTTCAGCCGGGACCTGGCCTGCGTCCACTGCGGGATCTCGTACGAGGAGCTGGAGCCCCGCATGTTCTCGTTCAACAGCCCCTACGGCGCCTGCCCGGCGTGCGACGGGCTGGGGACCCGGATGGAGGTGGATCCGTCGCTGGTCCTGCTGGATCCGCGGATCTCGATCCTGGAGGGCGTGGTCAAGCCGTGGGGCGAGCCGCGGGGGCAGCTCGCGAAGACGGTCCTGCCGTCGCTGGCGGCGGCGTTCGACTTCGACCTGAACACGCCGTGGGGCGAGCTGCCCGAGTCGGTCCGCCACGTGCTGATGCACGGCGCCGGCGAGCGCGAGCTCTCGTTCGCCTACCAGTCGGGGAAGAAGAAGGGGAAGTACGGCGGCACCTGGGAGGGGATCGTCGGCCAGCTACAGAAGCGCCACGACGAGACCGAGTCGGATTCCGTCCGGCGCCAGGTCGAGGAGTTCATGGCGGTCCTGCCGTGCCACTTCTGCGGCGGCAAGCGGCTCCGGCCCGAGGCGCTGGCGGTCCAGGTGGGGGGCACGGGGATCGGCGAGATCGTCTCGATGCCGGTCTACGGCGCGCTCGAGTTCTTCCGCGAGTTCCAGCCGGCGGACCGGGACCGCGAGGTGGCGGGGCAGATCCTGAAGGAGGTGCGGGAGCGGCTGACGTTCCTGGTGGCCGTGGGGCTGGACTACCTGACGCTCGAACGCTCGGCCGGAACGCTGGCCGGCGGCGAGTCCCAGCGGATCCGCCTGGCCACCCAGATCGGGTCGCAACTGACCGGTGTCCTGTACGTCCTGGACGAGCCCTCCATCGGGCTCCACCAGCGGGACAACGGGCGGCTGCTGGCGACGCTGGAGCGGCTTCGCGACCTGGGGAACACGGTGCTCGTGGTGGAGCACGACGAGGAGACGATCCGCGCCGCCGACTGGGTGCTGGACCTGGGTCCCGGTGCGGGCCGGGACGGCGGCGAGATCGTCGCCGAGGGGCCCCCGGCCGCCATCGAGGCCGCCCCCGACTCCATCACCGGCGCCTACCTGCGGGGGGAGCGGCGGATCGAGGTGCCGGCCGAGCGGCGCGCCGGGAGCGGCGAGTCGCTCCGGATCAAGGGCGCCCGGGAGCACAACCTGAAGGACCTGGAGGTGGCGATCCCGCTGGCCCGGTTCGTCTGCGTGACCGGCGTCTCGGGCTCCGGGAAGTCCACGCTGATCAACGACATCCTGCACCGCGCCCTGGCCCAGCGGCTGCACGGCGCCAAGGCCCGGCCGGGGGAGCACGCGGCCATCGAGGGCGTGGAGCAGATCGACAAGGTGATCGCCATCGACCAGTCGGCGATCGGCCGCACGCCGCGCTCGAACCCCGCCACCTACACCGGCGTGTTCACGCCGATCCGCGAGCTCTTCGCCGAGCTGCCGGAGTCGAAGATGCGGGGCTACGACCAGGGCCGCTTCTCGTTCAACGTGCCCGGCGGCCGGTGCGAGGCGTGCTCCGGCGACGGCCTGATCAAGATCGAGATGCACTTCCTGCCCGACGTCTACGTGCCGTGTGAGGAGTGCAAGGGCAAGCGGTACAACCGGGAGACGCTCGAGATCTACTACAAGGGGAAGACGATCGCCGACGTGCTCGACATGGAGGTGGAGGAGGCGGCCGAGTTCTTCCGCCGGGTGCCGAAGATCCGCCGCAAGCTCCAGACCCTGCACGACGTGGGGCTGGGGTACGTGGAGCTGGGGCAGCCGGCCACCACGCTCTCGGGCGGCGA
>CAZUIY010000081.1:0-1856 GCA_964619975.1 uncultured Gemmatimonadales bacterium | reverse complement strand
GGGTTCGAATCCCGCTCCCTCCGCCAACTGCCCGAGGCCATAACTGTCTCTCCGAGTGGAGGCTCAGGGCCAAAGTCCCTTGAAACCAAACACTTTTCGGCGCCAGGCTGTTGACCTCCATTGCCCGCCCCGAGGCACCATTTCAAATCAATGGTTTAGCTGCCGCATACGTAACCGGGGCAGAAGGCCGGGCGGTCAGGAGGAAGCGCGGGCGCGGACGAGGTCGGGGAGCGGCGGGATGAGCGGGGTCTCCGGGACGCCGAAGCGGCTGCCGAGATAGTCGAAGAAGGACAGATCGAGTTTCTGGCAGGTCTTCAGGAGGCCGAGGCAGGCGTCGCGGGCGTCGCGGCCGGCCTCGCTCCAGGTGCCGCCTGAGACCTTGCGCTTGGTGACGTGACAGCGGATGTCGTTCTCCGAGCCATTGGTATGGAGCGGGATCTCGGGCCGGTCGAGGACCAGGAGCAGCTCGTGCTTGCGGGCATGAAGGCGCGCCAGCAGGCGGTCGAGCGTCACGAAGCCGGTCCGGCGCCGGAAGATCCGATCGAAGCGGGCGCGCAGTTGGGCCGCTCGCTTCCGCCCCGGGTCGCGTCGGTAAGCTTTGAGATCGGCGTAGAACCACCAGATCAGCTGGCGGACCAGGTCGATGGCCAGCCGCTGGCGTTCATTGAACGGGATCAGCTGGTGCACCAGCCGCTCGGCATGGACCCAGCAGAGGGCATGGGTGCCTATTCGAAACTGACCGGCATCGTCGGAGACGATGACGACCTCGTCGAGCAGACCGTGATGATGGATGCTGCCGAAGAGCGCGCCCTCGGTCGCGATCTTGACGGGATCGGGCGTGACCGCGAGCCGGGTCAGACCGAGCGCCTCGAGCTGCGCGTCCCAGGCCAGGCGATTGGCGAAGTGCTGGCGCGGATGCTGAGCGAGCCGCTCGATCACCGGCCCTGCCAGGTTGCGCTCGTGCATGTAGGCGAATGCAGCGCCATTGAGGACGTAGTCCTCGTGACCCGCACGCAGGAGCTCGAGAAAGTTGCGTCGGCTCTTGGAGAAGGTGGTGGCGAAGAAGGCAAAGCGATCGTCCCCGATCTGGGTCGTCACGCCGTTCTTGGCGCGATGGCGGGCGCCGGTGTCGTCGACCGTGATCCAGCGCGCGGTCTCGAGGCCAGCGCGCAGCACCGCCTTGGCTTCGGCGATCAGGGCGGCGCTCTTGGCGGTCAGGAGCCGCACCACCTGGCGCTTGGAGATCGCCACGCCCAGGCCGGCAAGGAACGCCGTGATCCGCTCGGCCGTGACCTGGCCCTGATGATGCTGCAGCAGCACGAAGCGGCGCAGTTCCGGCCCAAAATGGCCTTCGACACCCCCCGGCAGCGGGGCCACCAGCGTCCTGCCGTCGGGCGTCAGCCAGCGCTGGCGGCGGTAGCGGATGACCCGCGCCTCCAGCCGCACATCCTGGACCACGAAGTCCTCGTAGCCTTTGAACCGCGAGCCGGGCGGCGCGCTGATCGCCAGCACCCGCTCTTCATGCACCTGCTTGGCGGTCGTGCCGCGCTGCGAACGTTTGGTCTTGGCGCGCGGCGTCCGCTCCGGCGTTGCCCGCTCCATCCCCGACGGCTTGATCTTGGGCCGACCCTTGTGTCCCTTGAGCCGGGCGATCTCCTCACGCAGTGCCGCATTCTCATCGCGCAGCCTGGTCACCTCGCCGAGCAGCTCGGCCACCAGCCGCCGCAACTCCTCGGGCGAGCGGCCCTCGACCCCGACGTCTCCGGGCAGCAACATGCATCACTTTGAATCACAACCAAAGCGGGATGCCAAGTCCGAAAATTCAATCTCGGCCCGGCCTTCTGCCCCGGTTACTC
>CAZUIY010000080.1:0-6193 GCA_964619975.1 uncultured Gemmatimonadales bacterium | reverse complement strand
ATCGGCGCAGTAGAGAGGAGAGCCGTCCCGCGCGGCCACGAGCGCGGCCCAGTCGCTCCGGTCGACCCGCGCCTCGACGCCGCCCAGGGCCACCACGTGACCGAAGACCGCCACGTCCAGCTCGCGGAGGAACCGGTGCGCCACCGCGCCCAGCGCCACCCGCATCGCGGTCTCCCGGGCGCTGGCCCGCTCGATCGCCGGGTTCACGTCCTCCAGGCCGTGCTTCAGCATGCCGGTCAGGTCGGCGTGTCCAGGCCGCGGCACGGTGCGGAGCGGCTGCTTCTCGTCCGGAATGGAGCCGCGGTTCTCGATCAGGATGCCGATCGGCGCGCCCGTGGTCCGGCCCTTCCAGAGCCCGGCCACGATCCGCGCCCGGTCGCGCTCGATCTTCATCCGGGCGCCGCGTCCCTCTCCGCCCTGCCGGCGCAGCAGATGACCGTCCACGTCGGCGGAGGAGAGCGGCAGCCCGGCGGGGATGCCCTCAAGAATCCCCAGGAGGAGCTCCCCGTGGGACTCACCCGCCGTCGTCCAGCGGAGCGTCATCGCGGCCCGCGCCGGGCGATCTCGTGCGCGGCGGCGCGAAAGTCCTCCTCGTACGACTCGGCGGCGGAGGGGTCATCGTCCAGGACCAGGGCGGCCGAGAGGGCCGCCTGGTGGATCAGCGTCCCGATCCCGTTCAGCGTCCGCAGGCCGCCGTCGTGGGCGGCCTTCAGGAACGCGGTCACGGGGGGATCGTAGTTGAGGTCGACCGCCAGCCCGCCGGCGCAGCACCGCTCGAACGGCACGGACGGCAGCGGGGCGCCGGCGTCCCGCCCGAGGGGGGTGGCGTTGACCACCACGTCGAACTCGCGGTCCAGCAGGGCCTCCCAGTCGATCCGGTCGAACGCTTCGCAGCCGGGCGGGGTCCGGGACGGCCGGCGGCTGACCAGCGTCACCTCCGCGCCGGCCTCGGCGGCGGCGGCCGCCACCGGCCGGCCGGAGCCACCGGTGCCGAGGACCGCCACGCGCCGGCCCTGGAGCGGCTCCGACATCGACAGGAGGCTCCGCACGAAGCCGTAGCCGTCGGTGGTGTGGCCCTCCCACTCCTCGCCGCGGCGGATCGCCGTGTTGACCGCGCCGACGCGGGCCGCCAGGCCGGCCACGCGGTCGCAGCGGCGGGCGGCGCGCTCCTTCCACGGCGCGGTCACGTTGAAGGCCGCGAGACCGGAGGCCCAGAGAGACGGCCACTCGTCCTCGTCGTCGGGCGGGATGGGGCAGCGGGCGTACTCGAGCGCGATCCCGCGCCGCCGTGCCATCGCCTCCCACAGGGGCGGCGAGAGGCTCCGGTCCACCGGCCAGCCGACGATCGCCAGCTGGAACGGTCCGGCGGGGCTCACCGGGCCCCCGCGGGGGCGGGCGAGGCGAGCGCCGCCAAGCGGTCCAGGAAGCCGGGATACGACACGTCGATCCACTCCGCGCCGGCCAGCGTCGACGCGCCCTCCGCCGCCGAGGCGGCGACGGCCAGCGCCATGCCGATCCGGTGGTCGCCCACCGCGTCCAGGGCGGCCCCCTTCAGCGGCGTCGGGCCCCGGACCGTGAGGCCGTCCGCGCCGGCCTCGACGTCGGCGCCGAGCGCCGTCAGGCCGCGGACGATCGCCGCGATCCGGTCGCTCTCCTTGACCTTGAGCTCGGCGGCCCCGGCGATCACGGTCTCCCCCTCGGCCGCGGCCGCCAGGACCGCGACCAGCGGCAGCTCGTCGATGGCGCGCGGCACCAGGTCCGGCTCCAGCCGGACGCCGGCGAGCCCCCGCCCTGTCACGCGGACCCGGCCCATGGGTTCCATTCCGTCGGACTCGACCGTCACCTCGACCTCCGCCCCCATGGCGGAGAGCACGTCCAGGAAACCGGTCCGCCGCGGGTTCAGCCCCACGTCCTCCACCACCACCTCGCTCCCCGGAACCAGCGCGGCCCGCGCCAGGAAGAACGCCGCGGATGAAAAGTCGCCGGGGACGTCCACGTCCACCGCCGTCAGCGGAGGCCCCGGACGGAGTTCCACCCGCCGTCCCGCCACGCGGACGTCGGCCCCCATCGCCGCCAGCATCCGCTCGGTGTGGTCGCGGCTCTCGCCCGGCTCCTCGATCACCGTGGCCCCTTCGGCGGAGAGAGCCGCGAGGAGGATCGCCGACTTGACCTGCGCGCTGGCGACCTCCAGGCGGAAGGCCCCGCCGGTCAACGCCCGACCCTCGACCGTCAGCGGCAGGCGGTCGCCGCCGCCGATCGTCGCCCCCATCTCCCGCAGCGGCTCCGCCACCCGGCCCATCGGCCGGCGCGAGAGCGAGCCGTCCCCCGTCAGCGTCACGACCCCGCTCGCGCGCGCCGCCAGGACCCCCAGCAGGAGCCGCGCGGTCGTGCCCGAGTTGCCGCAGTCGACGGGGCCCGCCGCGCGCCACTGCGCCCCGCCCGTCACCCGCGCCGCGCCCCCGCCGTCCGGCTCCACGCGCGCCCCCAGCGCCCGCAGCGCGGCGGCCGTCGAGGCCACGTCCAGACCCGGCGCCAGGCCGTGCACGCGCGCCTCGCCGGCCGCCAGGGCGTTCAGGATCAGCGCCCGGTGGGAGATCGACTTGTCGCCGGGCACGCGGAGCCGGGCGCGGGCGCGCCCGAAGGGCTCGATCCGGACGTCCGTCACACCCCCGCGGGGTGCTCGGCCAGCGCCGCCCGGATCCGCTCCAGCCGCTCCATCATGGACGCGAACTGCGGGAAGGTCAGGCTCTGGGGCCCGTCGGAGAGCGCGTTCTCGGGGTCGGGATGGACCTCGACGATGATCCCGTCGGCACCGGCCGCCAGCGACGCCGCGGCCAGCGGCGCCACCAGGTCGCGCCGGCCCGTGGCGTGGCTCGGATCCACGATCACCGGCAGGTGGGTCAGGAGCTTCAGGAGCGGCACGGCCGCGATGTCCAGCGTGTTCCGCGTGTACCGCTCGAACGTGCGGATCCCGCGCTCGCAGAGGATGACGCTCGGGTTCCCCTCCGCCACCACGTACTCCGCCGCCAGCAGGAACTCCTCGATGGTGGCGCTCTGGCCGCGCTTCAGGAGCACCGGCCGGTCGGTCCGGCCGATCCGCTGGAGCAGCCGGAAGTTCTGCATGTTCCGGGCGCCCACCTGGAGCACGTCCGCCACCGCCGCCACGTCCTCCACGTCCTCCGCCGAGACCACCTCGGTCACGATCGCCAGGCCCGTCTCCTCCCGCGCCCGCACCAGGAGCTCGAGCCCCTCCCCTTCCATGCCCTGGAACGAATAGGGCGACGTGCGGGGCTTGTAGGCGCCGCCCCGCAGCAGGTGCGCGCCGGAGTCCCGGATGAACCGCGCGGTCTCCAGGATCTGCTCGCTCGACTCCACCGCGCACGGCCCCGCGATGACCGCGAACCCGCCGCCGCCGAACGACCAGCCGTCGCCGCGGATGATCGTGTCCTCCGGCTGCATCTCGCGGTTCACCAGCTTGAACGGCTTCTGGACCGGCACCACGTCGTCGACCCCTTCGAAGGCGCGGATCCGGTCCACCGGGATCCGGTTCTCCTCGCCGATCAGGCCGATCACGGTACGCTCGGTGCCGCGGGTGATCCGGCCCACCTTGAGTCCCAGGCCCTCGATGAAGTGGACCAGCTCCCCCATCGCCTTCAGGGTGACTCCGGGCTTCAGGATGACGATCATCGGTCGGCTCCGTCTTCGTCTGAATGGTCGAGGTCGGGCCGCAGGGACGTGGCGGCGCCCAGGTACGCGTGGCGCGGGGGGTCCGAAAGGCCGTCGACCAGGACGAGCGCGCGGACGACCCGCGGCAGCGCGCCCTCGACGGCCGGCTCCTCCCCGCAGAGGAACGAGGCGGCGCTCCAGCCCATCCCGCGCGCGGTGGCCGCGGGGTAGGCGGCGCGGAGGTCCGGCGTCTGGGTGAACCAGACCGCCACCACCGACTCCAGGTCGAGGCCGTTCCGCCCGGCGATCTCGGAGAGAAGCGCCCGGGTCGCCGCCTCGATCGACTCGGGCGTGTCTTCGGCGGCCTGGACCGCCCCGCGGATCGCGGCCACGCGGCTCATGCGGCCCCCCGGAGGAAGTTGCCGAGCAGGCGGGGCCCCTCCGCCGTCAGGATCGACTCGGGATGGAATTGTACGCCCTCCGTCCGGGTGCCCGCCACGCGGATTCCCATGATCTCCCCCTCCGGCGTGTAGGCCGTGACCTCGATCCCGGCGGGGAGCCCCTGCTCCCCCACCACCAGGGAGTGGTAGCGGCCCGCCTGCAGCGGATTCGGCAGCCCCGCGTAGAGCGAGCGGCCGTCGTGGTAGACGCGGGAGGACTGCCCGTGGACCACCCGCGGAGCGCGCTCCACCCGGCCGCCGTGGACCTGGGCGATCGCCTGGTGGCCCAGACAGACGCCCAGGATGGGGATCTGGCCGCTCCACCGCTCCACGATCGCGCACGTCTGGCCGGCGTCCTCCGGCCGGCCCGGCCCCGGCGAGATGACGATATGGGTCGGCGCCAGGCGCTCCACCTCGTCGGCGTCCACCTGGTCGTTCCGCCGCACCACGACCTCCCGGTCGTCGGCCTGAAGGGCCTGGACCAGGTTCCAGGTGAACGAGTCGTAGTTGTCGATCACGAGGATCTTCAGCGCGTCCGTCACAGCTCCTCCGATGCCAGCTCGAGGGCGCGCTCCAGGACGCGCGCCTTGTTCAGGACCTCGGCGTGCTCCATCCGGGGCTCGCTGTCGGCCACGATCCCCGCGCCCGCCTGGTAGGCGAACGCGCCGTCCTTCATGACGATCGTCCGGATGGCGATCGCCTGGTCCATGCTCCCGTCGGCGCCGAAGTAGCCGAGGGCGCCCGCGTACGGGCCGCGCGCCTCGCCCTCCAGCTCGGCCACGATCTCCATCGCCCGGATCTTGGGCGCCCCGCTGACCGTCCCGGCGGGGAACGCCGCCCGGAACAGGTCGAACTGGTCCGCCGCGGCCGGCAGGATCCCCTCCACCGTGCTGACCAGGTGCATCACGTGCGAGTACCGCTCGAGCGCCCGGAGCGAGGTGACCTCCACCGTCCCGGGCGCCGCCACCCGCCCCAGGTCGTTCCGCGCCAGGTCGACCAGCATCACGTGCTCGGCGTTCTCCTTGGGATGGAGCCGGAGCTCCTCGGCGAGCGCGTCGTCCTCCTCGGCCGTGGCGCCCCGCGGCCGCGTGCCCGCGATCGGCCTGAGCAGCGCCCGGCGCCCGTCCAGCCGGGCCAGCGCCTCCGGGCTCGACCCGATCACGTCGGCCCCGCCCACCCGCGCCCAGTAGAGGTAGGGCGACGGGTTCAGGAGCCGGAGCGCCCGGTAGACCGCCAGCGGGTCGGCCTCGCTCTCGCCGTCGAACCGGACCGACAGGACGATCTGGAAGGCGTCCCCCGCGCGGATCCGCTCCTTCGCGGCCTCTACCATGCCCCCGTACTCGTCCCGGTCCCGGTTGGCGCGGGGGGCCGAGCTCGCGGCCGGCCCCGGGGGGCGGGCCGAGCCGCTCCGGAGGGCGCGCGTCACGTCGCGCTCGATCTCCCGCGCCGCGTCACCGTCCACCAGGGGATGGAGCCGGAGCGTGGAACGGACGTGGTCGAACGCCACCACGGCGCGCGGCACCACGTAGGCCGCCGTGGGAAGCCCCAGCGGGGAGCCGGGGGGGGACGGAAGCCGCTCGAACCAGCCGGCCGCCTCGTACCCGGTGTAGCCGACCAGCCCGGCCGGCCCGCGGCCGCTCCCGATCCCCGGCAGGTCCGCCGACCGGAGCCACGCCGCCAGCGCGCCGAGCGGGTCGCCGTCCGTCGGCCGGGCCTCGCCGTTCACGGTCATCCGGTCGGCGGAGAGCTCGATCTCGTCCCGCGCACCCAGCCCGATGAACGAGTAGCGGCCGACCCGCTCGCCGCCGGCCACGCTCTCCAGCAGGAACACGGGGTCCAGCGGCCGGAGCTTCAGGAGCGCCGAGACCGGCGTGTCGAGGTCCGCGGCGATCTCGCGGCCGGAATCGAAAGGGATCACCATCCATGCCTCCAGGTGGTTCACGCGCGTCCTGCAACGAAAAAGGCCCGCCCGAGTCTCTTCGGGTGGGCCGGCGTCGGATACCATGTTTCGAGTAATCCGCTACACGTCGCCCCCCGTCGGCGTAAACCACCACGTAAACTGGGCGAAGCGCGGGTTCGGGCGGGTG
>CAZUIY010000079.1:0-3442 GCA_964619975.1 uncultured Gemmatimonadales bacterium | reverse complement strand
GCAGATTATGAACCCGGACTCCACGAACTCGAATGCATTCCTCAGGCACGGTTGGCTCCTCTGCTCGATCTCGAATCCCGTATCGTACCGTGCCCCGATGCATTGAGCTACCGTACGCGTACGACGGGCCTCCGAGCCCGTCGAGGTATCTAGTTGGACAGCGCCAGTTTCGCGCGAAACGCTCAAATACAAGCCCGAAGCGCAAGCGAGTGAACTTCGCCGTATGTGGTTCACTCGCTTGCGCTTCGGGCTTGTATCCGGGCCGAAAGTGGCGTTGTCCAACTGTTATGCGAAACTCGACGGCCTCCGAGCTGGCTCGGAGGCCGTCGTACATTCATGGCGTGAGTGCAACACGGAGCAAGGAAACCTCCGCCCGAAGAATACGGTACGATATTTGTGCGGCCTTCGATTTACCCCCGAGTGGCGTGGACGCATGGTGAACGCGCTCCGGTGGTTATTGTCGCTCGGTGGCCGAGCCGCCAACGGTCGTCGAGGGCGAGACGGCGCGTTCCCTCCTAATTCAGCCGCCTGACTTGCCTCGCGGCAGTGTCGCCAGTGTTCAAGATTTGGGACACTTGGCGCGGACGCTCTTCCTCCATCGCGTTTCACTGTAAACGTGTAAAGCAGAATCACGGCGCCGGCGTCGGGACTCTTGCGTAGACGTCACGTGTCGCAGTCCTCTGCGCGTCTCCGTCGGGACGTCAACTTTCCCCTGATTGCGGTGGCTTGAGGGCGGCAGTAGGATGTTGGACAGACCGGAATAAAACCGGAAATAATGGTTTATCCCGGACCGGGATAAAACCGGCAAAACCCGGCATTCGACCGGGATAAAGCCGGGATAAATGTTTTATCCCGGTGAGTTGCCGGGTGAATTAATGAAGTTCGGCCTTTGATGAGAGTTGCGGAGAAGTAGCCCGTGGCAGGAAGACGTCACAGAGATTTCCGTAGCGGCGACTTGAACGAGGAGCTCGGAATACTTCTCCTGAAGGGCATCGCGGCCGTCGCCACCGTCCCGAGGCCCGAAGATGTTGGAGTCGATGCGATCGCAACTTTGCTTCGTGAAGGGCCAAATGACTTTCTGATCGCCGAGAATTCATTTTTCGTGCAATTCAAATCAGCTACCGACAAGAAGGTCGAGTTTAAAGAGCACGAAGTAAGATGGTTAGAGACCCTTAAATTGCCATACTTCATCGGCAGCGTCAGAAAGGCGGACTCGGCGATCGATCTCTACGCTGCACACCGACTGTCTCAAGCACTTCTTGAGAGTCGCTACGATAAAATTGAGCTACTTCTCGATCCTGAAAACAAGACTCATCGTGGCATCGATCCTAAAACGGAAGCGATCACGGATAGTTTTCGCAGTGTTAATATTGGCCCTCCATTGCTCAGTTGGTCGACGTTAGATTTGGCGAACGCTGAATTCTCGCGTCAAGCCTACGCTTGCATTAAACCGTATCTCGACGCAGAGCAAAGAAATATTGACTACCGCGAGATTCGGTACATTGAGTTGATCAGTTGGGAAACTGGTCAACCGCCGCATTGCAGCCAGGGCAGCGCTCATTATCAAGGAATGTGCGAAGACGAGATCCATAGGGCCTTCCGTTCAATGGCACCTCATCTGCTCGCACTTAAGTTGCGCGCCTGGATGACGAATGATCGGTCTGTCCTTGAAGTCGTCGTGCAATTGGTTGATTACATGCGTCGTTGTGGTTTCGATCCTGATCCGAATAATACGTTCCAGATGCAGCTCGATCACTGGGATGAGCTGGCTATTCCAACGGATATTTCACCTAGAGGCCACCCTGACTAGTACTACAGCGCCTTGGTAAATGCTCTTCTACGCCATTGTGAGATATGGTACAAGACCGACTTGTGAAGGATCACTTGTTGCATCACTGGGAGGCATCTCATGGACGGGAAGCAGTTGCGTCGGTTGCGGCCGGAGTTGGATACGTTTGTAAAGCGTTACTTGCCATTGTTCGGGTGTGAGGAAAATCAGCCACACGCCCAACGGTTCATTCATGGTTTACTGGGAACCCAAGAACGACGTAACACCGAGAACCTCGCCGAAGCCGTCGAAGGCGGCGTCGTCCGGACCATGCAAAAGTTTATCTCACAAGGTTCTTGGGAAGGTGCCGACGTACTACGGGAACTGCGGAAGCACGTGACCGAATCCTTGGGTGATGAAAAAGGGACGATCAACGTAGACGAAACGGGCTTTCCCAAAAAAGGGAAGAAGTCCGTCGGCGTGAAGCGGCAATACTCCGGAACCTTGGGACGTGTGGACAACTGTCAGATTGGCGTGTTTGCCAACTATTGCTCCATCAAGGGACACACGTTTCTGGACCGTAAGATTTATCTTCCGGAAGAATGGTGCCAGGATTTCCCGCGCCGCCAAGAAGCAGGCGTTCCCCCAAGCATTGTCTTCCGCACCAAGCCGGAGTTGGGTTTGGAAATGATCCGCACGGCCCGCGACGAACAAGTTCCCTTTCAGTGGGTTGGCGGCGATAGTGTGTATGGTGACAATCCCACGTTCGTACAAGGCGTACGTGAACTGAAAAAGTGGTATGTATTGGATGTTTCCTCGGAGGCGCATGTCTGGCTGGCTCGGCCCGAGTTCGGTAAGCCAGGCCCGCGTGGTGGGCGCGCCCAGCCGAAGACCAAACCGATCTCGGTGGCGGAGGCGGCCGCGCAATTGTCCCCATCCGCTTTTCGACGCCTCGCGGTTTCGGAAGGCAGTCAAGGTTCGATCGTGTATGAGTATGCAGAAATGAAAGTCTGGTTTTCGGAAGAAGGATATCCGGCGGAGGAGTGTGAGCGTTTACTTGTGCGTCGTTCTTTGAATCAGGATGGTGATTCCAAATACCATCGTTCCAACGCACCGAAGAAGATCGCGTTGCAACGTCTCGCGGAACAACGTGCCTGTCGTTGGACGGTTGAAGAAGACATCAAAGCGAGCAAGGGCCAATGTGGATTGGACGAATATGAGACGCGAGGTTGGACCGGCTGGCATCATCACACGGCGTTGTCGGTGTTAGCTCTCTTGTTTCTGGTCTTGCAAAAACGGCGAATGGAAAAAAAAAGAGCCACAGATGACAGTGGTGGAAGTTCGCGCGGTTCTTCGTCACCTGCTGGATCTTCGCGAGTGGGACGAGGAAGAAATCGTTGCGTGGAGCAACTGGCGGATGGAACGCAATCGCGTCGCCAAGCAATGCCACGAGGCAAGAAGACGCGAGGAGTTGCGGCGGCGAAGTAGAAAGAGAACGGGGCGCTGTAGTACTAGGAAACGGCCGAACAATGCATCGGGATAGGGGCCCGGTTGCCCGGGACCCCTCCCACACCACCTAGCAAGCGGGTCCGCACTAGGCGGTTCGCTTCTTGGCAGTAAGCTTGCTCCAGATCTCTAATAGGCTCGCCAGTCCAGACTCCTGTAGGAATGCCA
>CAZUIY010000078.1:0-1745 GCA_964619975.1 uncultured Gemmatimonadales bacterium | reverse complement strand
CGACGCCAAGGGTTTCGGGTTCATCCAGCAGGAGAGCGGCCCGGACGTCTTCGTGCACTTCTCCGCGATTCAGGGTGAGGGCTTCAAGTCGCTCGCCGAGAACGACGAGGTCGAGTTCGACGTCGAGCAGGGCCCCAAGGGCCCCCAGGCGGCGAACGTGAAGAAGGTCTCGGGCTCGGGAGCCAGCTCGAACCAGAACTGGTAGACCCGCCAGGGAAATCGGCCCACGTCGGCCGATGAGCGACGCCCCCTCCGGCATGCCGGAGGGGGCGTTCGCGTTTCAGGCGTCGAGGGCCCGGGCGAGCGCCGCCCGGCCGCCCGAGAGAATCGGCTCGCCGTGCGAAACGAGCACGCGCTCGATCGGAAGCGCCAGCGCCGGCCGGAGCGAGCGCGCCAGGTCCTCCAGGCCGACGCCGTCCGGGAGCCAGCTCGCGGGGGAGAGCGTGAGGCCCTCGTCGGAGCCGAGCAGCACGTCGCCGGGGATCAGGCTGCCGGTGGCCGGGTCCCACAGGACGACCTCGCCGGGCCGCGGGGTGGCCAGCGACTCCAGGCCGCCCGGCAGGGGCTCGCCCACCCTGAACGGGCGGGACACGGCGGCGGTGACCTCGGCCACGCTCTCCCGCTCCGCCCACAGCTCGGCCCGCGGCCACCGCTCGAGGGCGGCCCCCGCGCTCCGGTCGTGGAAGTGGACCGTCAGGACCACGGCCAGCGATGCCGCCCGCTCGACCGCCCGATCAAGAGACCGCCATCCGTCATCGGTGATCATCGGGTCGATCAGGACCAGGGCGCCGTCCCGCTCGAGGACGACGCAGCCGACCTCCTGCTCCCACTCCGGGTGCCAGGCGGTCCAGCGCCAGAGTCCGGGGGCCACGGCGCGGGCGCCGTCGATCGGGGCTGCGTGGGAGGCCACGACACCACGATCGTTCCCACCCCCGGTGGTGACAAGCCGCCGGGCGGCATGCTCCAGGCCCCCCTCCGATTTATCTTCGACGGCTTTTCCCGCCGGGCGTGACCCGGCGCTCCTCCGCCGGCCGCCCGAGGACCATGTCCGGACCGATCGAACACGCGCTCCCGGCGCCGCCGGCCGGAGACCTGCCTCCGCCGTCCCGCGGGCTACTGCGAGACCTGGCCGACGCCATCCGCGGCACGTCTGTCGACTACACGCAGGCGACCCTCGGCCGGGCGATCCTCCTTCTCGCCGTCCCGATGATCCTGGAGATGGTGATGGAGTCGGTGTTCGCCGTGGTCGACGTGTATTTCGTCTCCTCGCTCGGCGCCTCGGCGGTGGCGACGGTGGGGCTCACCGAGTCGGTCATGACGCTGGTGTACGCGGTCGCCATCGGGTTCTCCATGGGAACGACCGCGCTGGTCTCGCGCAGGACGGGCGAGAAGGACCCCGCCGGGGCGGCCGACGCCGCGGCCCAGTCGATCCTGGTGGCGGTGGTCGCGTCGATCCCGTTCGCCATCGTGGGGATCCTCTTCTCCAAGGAGATCCTGGGCCTCATGGGGGCCGACGCGTGGACGATCGAGCACGGCTCGCGCTACATGGCGTGGATGCTGGGCGGAAACGTCGTGATCATGATGCTCTTCGTCGTCAACGCCGTGTTCCGGGGCGCGGGCGACGCGGCGGTGGCGATGCGGGTCCTGTGGGTGGCGAACGGGCTCAACATCGTGCTGGATCCCGCCCTCATCTTCGGCTGGGGTCCGTTCCCGGAGATGGGGATCGAGGGCGCGGCCGTGGCCAC
>CAZUIY010000077.1:0-1460 GCA_964619975.1 uncultured Gemmatimonadales bacterium | reverse complement strand
GATGATCTTCGCCAGTTCGACCTGGTTCTCGGGCGAGTGGAAGCTGCGGTCGAACGACGCCGATTCGATCCGTCCGCCGAGCCGCATTTGCGTGACACGCACCTGCTCAACGACCACCGACTTGTCCGTCGCGTCGCGCGGCATCACTTGGTGCTGCACGATGAATCCCGCCGCGTCTTCGAGCACCAGCACCAGCCGGCCTAATTGCACCGGCTCCCCCGCCTTGCCGCGTTTGTACAACTGCGTGTGGGTCTCGAACAGACTGAACAGTTTCTCGGCGTTCGGCACCGTTTCGCCACGCAGCACCCGCCGCCGGGCCGTGTCACGCACTTGCTCCGTCAACTGGAGAAACGAGCGCAATTCCTCGAGCGGCGCCGCGTCGCCGCCGCCGCCGCCGTGCGACTCGGCCGCGGCCACCAACTTCCGCGCCCGCTGCGTGAGCTTGCCACTGAGCTTCAGCAACGCACGATACTTGGGCTTCAGCCGCTGCTCGTAATTCGGTCCTTTCTTCGCCGCGATGCGATCGATGTCGCGGGCCAGGCGATTCGTTTTCGTCAGCAGATGCGCGTGCTGCCGCCAACCGCGCTGGCCGATCGCCGCCGCCAGCGTCAGGCCGAACGCGAGGATCTTTCGCAGGCCGTCCCGGATCAGCGAACTTTCCGTAGGCCAGTGAATGTTGGTTTCGGCGACGAACGAATCACCCCGCACCTTCTTGGCAGCCTCCGGCTCCACACGGTGTCCCTCGGCGACGAGGGCCTGACTGAGGGCGTCGATCGTCGCGGGCTGGAGCAAGCAGACATTGTCCTGGATGCGTCGCCAGTTAAAGGACGTGTCTTCGTCCCAGTCGCCGATGCCCATCATCTGCCGCAAGGCCCGATGCTGCTCGGCGAGGTCCTGCAGTTGGTCGTAATCGTAATTGCACCCCAACCGCACGGCCGCCAGCACCAGTACCTGCCAGTAGTCGAAGCCCTCGCGTCCGCAATCGGGCCGCGAGTGCTGATTGACATCTCCAGCGATCAAGTGCAACAAATGATCGCGCACCTCGGGGCGGGAATAGACATGCTGTAAGGCCTTGAGAATGGGAATGCTCTCGTGCCGACACTCCAGATTGAGTTGCACGTCATCGATCCCCCGACCATCCAACCGCCGCTGCTGAGAAAACGCCTTTCGCATCCGTTTGTCCTCGAAGATAACCTCGTGTCCACGCCAACAACGTCGAGCATTAAACGTTCTGGACGTGAAAAAGGTTCCCTCTTCGCCGACAATCTTCGCAAAACTTCTCGGAAATCACCCAGCCATCCGCATTTCTGGACGGACACTAGCTCTGCCGCAAGACGATCCCCAAGGATCTAGCCCGCCTGACCAATGCCACCCGCATCTTGTGATACAGCCGGGCGTCGGTCGGAAAGGCGATCGCCTTCTCCTGCACCGTGGTGTCGACGTTCACCTTCTGAAATTCT
>CAZUIY010000076.1:0-47720 GCA_964619975.1 uncultured Gemmatimonadales bacterium | reverse complement strand
GGTGCTGGTAAGGCCGCGATGGACTGGGAGTCCGCGTGGGCTGGGGTGATGAAGACCAACGAGGGCACCGCTGAGCAGACCCGCAAGCTGGAGACTGACCTGCGCGCGTTGACTGGTGTCCTGCCTGCGACTCACACTGAGATCGCTGCTGTGGCTGAGGCTGCAGGTCAGTTGGGCGTCGGGATTGACGACGTGGCCGGGTTCTCGAAGGTGATGCTCGACCTGGGTGAGACGACTAACCTGTCGGCTGACGAGGCGGCGACCGCGCTGGCTCGGTTCTCGAACATCATGGGTACCTCGTTCTCGGACGCGGACAAGCTGGGTTCGACGATCGTTGACCTGGGTAACAACTTCGCCACGACCGAGCAAGAGATCGTCAACATGTCGATGAGGATCGCGGGTGTTGGCCGTCAGATGGGGATGACCGAGGCGGACGTCCTGGCGATGGCCACCGCGATGAGCTCGGTGGGTATTGAGGCCGAGGCCGGTGGTACGGCCTTGACGATGGTGATGAAGAAGATTGACGCCGCTGTCCGTGAGGGTGGCGACGGTCTGACCGGTTGGGCTGAGGCTGCTGGCGTGAGCGCTGCGGAGTTCGCTGAGGCTTGGCGCAGTGACCCGGCCCAGGCGATGGTCTTGGTCACCGAGGGTCTGGGTGCGGTCTCCGCTAAGGGTGGCGACGTCAACGCGATGCTGTCCGACCTCGGGGTGAAGGGTGTTCGTGAAGCTGACACCCTGATCCGTCTGTCGTCTGCTTCGGGTCTGCTGTCTGAGGCTCTGGACGTCGGTGCGGAGGCTTGGAAGAACAACACCGCTCTGGCTAAGGAGGCTGAGCTTCGGTACGCTACCGCCGAGTCGAAGATCGCCATCGCCTGGAACCAGATCAAGGACGCAGCTATTGACGCTGGCGGGGCGATCTTGCCTGTGGTGGCCACCTTCGCTGAGGGGGTCGCTACCCTGGCGCAGACCTTCAACAAACTGCCGGACCCGGTCAAGTCCGCGATGGGTGTCCTGTCAGGTGTGGCGGGTGTTGCCTTCCTCGCTTTGGGTGGCCTGCTCAAGCTGACCCCTGCCGCGTTCGAGACGGTGACCGCGTTCCAGAAGCTGGCCAAGGCTGCACCTGGGGCTATCGACGGACTGAAGAAGTTCGGCGGTGTGGCTGCTGGTCTGACCATCGGGGTGGCTGCTGCGGCTGGTCTGCTGGCCGGGTTGACTGCCCTGTACAACTCGACCCAGGACGCCACGATGGGGGTAGCTGAGCTGACCACCCAACTGGACAAGTTCCGGGCCACCGGGGACGCGACCCACCTGAACGAGATGTTCCAGTTTGAGGACGCGATCACCAGTGTGAACGGGCTGGGGGAGGCCCTGGACGCTGTCAGGGTCGACACCCTGTCTGAGCACGCTAAGTCGTTCATGGCTGACCTGTTCGGGATGGAGAACTCGGTCAAGCAGTCGCAGGACGCCCTGGAGAGCTTGGACCAGACCCTGTCGGTGATGGAGTTCAAGCGTGCGCAGGAGGACTTCAACGCCCTGCGGATCGAGGCGGAGAAGACTGGCAACATCGAGTTCTCGACCTGGCAGGAGCTGGAGAAGAGCCTACCTGGGTTCGCTGACAAGGTGCGTGAGACTGCGTCCGCGATGGGTCTGGCTGGTACGGACGCGGAGCTGATGCAGCTTGCGGTCGGTCTGCTCGATCCTGAGCTGGACAAGGTGGGTGCTACCGCTGAGGAGTCGGCTGGCGGTTTGGACGCTGCGGGTCAGGCGATGGGGGTGACCGCTGAGGAAGCTGACGCCCTGGCTGACGCTCTGTCGGACGCGCTGCGAGGCCTGTCGGAGATGGGTCTGATCAGCCGTGACGCGCAGGCCGCGAACGACGCCTACCAGGCGAGTTTGGACGCGATGACCGCCTCGATCAAGGAGAACGGTAACAGTCTGGACGCTTCGACTGAGAAGGGTCGTAACAACCGGCAGGCGTTCCGTGACTTGACCCAGGCTGGGTTGGACAACGCTGTGGCGATGGCTCAGTCGGGTGCTGGCCACGAAGAACTGAAGGGTGCCCTGATGGGTACCTACAACGACTTGGTTGCTAACGCCCAGGCAATGGGGTTGAGTGCTGAGGCTGCGGACCTGCTGGCTCGGGACCTGTTGGAGATCCCCTCGGACGTGAACATCGAGACCTGGATGAGCAACGAGGCTGCGAACGTGGCCACCTTGACTGCGGACCAGTTGGCTAAGGTCCCGGACGGGGTGGCGGTTGTGTCCTCGATGGACACTAAGGCGCAGGAGCAGGCGTTCAAGACTGCTGCGGCGATCAAGGCGGTGCCTGGGTTCAAGAAGGTTGACGTGGCGGTGTCGGACAACGGGACCCCGGGTCAGGTGCAGAAGCGGATCAACGCGGTCTCCGGTAAGGAAGAGTTCATCTTCGTTACGGACGACGGCACGGTGGCTGTTACCCAGCAGAAGATCAAGGGTGTTGACGGTAAAACCGAGTACATCTACGTTACGGACGACGGGACGGTGGTGGCCACCCAGAGGGCGATTAAGAACATCGACGGTACCTCAGTGTTGGTGCACGCTGACCCTCGGACTGCGGCTGCTGAGGCTGCTCTCGCTCGGGTGGCTCGGGACCGTTACGCTCGGGTTCACGTCGCGTTGACTGGTCCAGGTGCTAAGGCCACTAAGGACTACAACGCGCGGTTGGCTCACGGTGGTGTGGTCCCCAAGGCGAAACTGCCCGGGTACGAGGGTGGTGGGGTTCTGCCCTACACTGGTCTGGGTGTGGACAAGATCCTCGGTCTGAACTCTCAGGGCCTGGCCACGGCCTGGGTGAACGACGGGGAGATGGTGGTCCAGGAGCCGATGACCAGGAAGTACCGTAACGCCCTGTTTGCGATCAACCGGGACGACCCCTCGGTGCGACACCTGGCGGGTTACGCTGGTGGCGGTACCGTGGGCTCCGGTGGTTTGGCTGCGTTCTCGGGTGGTACAATTGACCCTACACGTCAGTGGTCTGGTGTTGCCTCTTCGGTGGCCATCGACTACAACAGCTTGGCTCGGGAGATGGGCGGCAGTCAGACGCTCCCGTCTCAGGTGGTTTTGAAGGTAGACGGTCGAGAGTTCACCGCGTACGTCCAGGAGGTTGGAGACGCTCGGCTGGCGCAGTTGGCCGACCAAACTGCGAAGGACCACAGGGCCTACTACGGCTCGTAACAGACAGGAGCTGGAATGACTACTTGGGGTCCGGTACTAAACGCAGGTGACAACGGGCTACGCCTGGGTTACGACTTCTACCAGACCCCAAGCACGGTCAACAGCGGCACTTCGTCTGTTTCGGTCCGGCTGAAGGTCACGGTCTGGACTGAGCGTTCGGTCTTCGACTCGACTAACACGTTCACTGTTGGTGGTGGTTGGTGGGCCAGCTCGAAGTCGGTCAGCATCAGCCACGGGTCGAGCTCGGCCTGGTCGACGTCGAACCGTACGGTGGTGTTTGACGACACGATCTCGGTGGCTCCGCAGTTCTCGGGGTCGGTGAACCGGTCGTTCTCGGCCAGCCTGTCGGGGATTAACGCGATCCCTGGTACGGCCTCGGTGTCTGGTACTCACACGGTCCAGAAGAAGCCACCCGTGGTGCCCAACGCTCCATCTGGGGTGGACACGACCTACGTCACGGACTCGAAGCTGTCGTTGACCTGGACCCGTAACTCGACTGTGGGTGGTCCGTACGAGCAGCAGATCATCCGCCGTTGGGACTCGGCTGGTGGTGTTTACAAGACGGTAGCCACGGTCGGTGGGTCGTCTACTTCTTGGACGGATAACTCGACGGTAGCTAACCGCCGTTACCGGTACCAGGTTGCTGCGAAGAACTCGGCGGGTACCTCGTCTGACGCGACTGGTCCTTACGTTTCGACCACTCCACTGCCGCCCACCTCGGTTCAGGCTTCTAAGACCTCGTCGGGGGACATCCTCGTCTCGTGGAACGCTTCACACATCCATGCGGTGACTGGGTACCACGTGGACGAGTCGACTAACGGTGGTAGCTCGTGGGCGTTCAAGTCGTCGGTGTCTCACCCGACCACCTCGTACACTCACGCGTCACCGTCTACATCGACTCCCCACCAGTACCGGGTCCGGGCTGTGGCTGCTCTGGACGCGACCACCCTAAACTCGGACTGGGTCGAGTCGAACAACGTTCTGCTCCTGGCTCCGCCCAACCCGCCGACGTTGCTGGGTCCGACCACGGCTAGGGATCCGGCTGACCCGATCACCTTGAGCTGGTTGCACAACTCAGTGGACACCACCGCCCAGGTGGCCTACGGGGTGCGCTACCGTGTGAACGGCGGCTCCTGGGTCACTCCTGCGAACGTGTCCTCGTCTACGTCCGAGCACGTAGTGGCGGCTGGTACCTTCACCCCGGGGGACGTGGTGGAGTGGCAGGCCCGGACTCGTGGTGAACACGCCACCTACTCGGTTTACTCGTCGACTGGTACGTTCGAGACTTCGGCTAAGCCGTCCGCTACGATCACCTCCCCTGGGGCTGCAGTCCTGGGCGACCGTGTCACTGTCTCGTGGGACTACTTCGACCCGGAGGACACTGGACAGTCTGGTTGGCGTGCCTACCTGCGCGAGGGTGCAGGCTCGACTGGTCCTGTGCTGTGGCAGTCCAGTGGTTCGACCCAGCAGACTGTACAGCCTAACGCGGTCCTAGCTGACGGGGCGACTTACACCGCCCAGGTTCAGGTCCGGGACGGGGACATGCTCTGGTCGGACCTGTCGGAGCAGGTCTTCGAGGTTTCGTACGCTCAGCCACCTGCAGCGACACTGGACGTGGTGTGGGACGTGGACCAGGGTGCTGTGGTGGTGGGGATCTTGGTCCCTGCTCCTGGTGTGGACGAAGTCGACGCGGAGTACGTGGAGGTCTACCGGTCTTCGGACGGTGGGGTGACTTGGACTGAGGTGGCCACTAACGTCTCGCTGGTGACCTCGATTAGCGACCCGATCCCACCACTGCTGACTGACGTCCTGTACAAGGTGGTCACGGTCAGCGCTCTGCCCTCGACTAACGAGGTCGTGTCGGACCCGGTGTACACTGACCCTAAGGGTCGGGCCTACTTGAACGGTGGGCCGAACTTCGGTGAGGTGGTCTGGTTGAAGGACAACCTGGAGATTGACTCCAACGAGGGCCAGCCGTTCTCTGTCCACCCGATCGCTAACCAAGCTGGGGCGATGACGGTGGCTGAGGGTCCTGCGCTGCGGTCGTTGAACTTGAGTGTCCGGTTGGAGCCTAACACCTTGGGTCAGCCTACCCTGGCGCAGGTGCAGTCGTTTGTTCGTAGGAACTGGGCTCCAGCTTGCTACCGGGACCCTAAGGGTCGTCGGTGGTTCGTGGCTGTGCACCCGGTGGGTGGTAATGAGGAACGGGTCTGGGCGCACGCTAAACTCAGCCTGACTGAGATCCACTACGACGAGTTTGGGGGTGAGTGATTGTGGCTGACGTGGCTGTGTTTCCTGGTTGGGACAGTGGTGACCCGTTGTACGCCCAACACCGCCGAGCGTGGTGGACGTTGGAGCTGTTGGACAACCGTAGTAAGTACCTGCGTCCGTTGGGTGGGGTGTCTAAGTGTGACCTGGAGTGGAACGTCAACTCGGTGGTCCGGACTAAGGGTACCCTTAGGTACACGGGTGCGGCGATCAACTGGATGACCCACCGTGTCCGGGTGCGGTACCACCTGGAGGCGTTCGGTCAGGAGAGGTCCTGGGTTTTGGGGACGTTCATCCCTGCCAGCCCGGAGTCCGACCTGGGTGACTCGGAGTTGGTGCCTAGGGAGGTCCAGCTTTACGACTTCCTGTACCTGTTGGACATCCAGTCCTCGACGGCCAACGCCTGGTCTGTCCCTGGTGGCTCTAACGTGGTGAACCGGGTGCGCACGCTGCTGACCAACGCCAACTACCTGCACTCCCTGGAGGACTCGGACGCTACAACCAGGACCTGCATGTTCTGGCCTGCGGGTACTCGTTACCTGAAGATCGCGAACGAGGCTCTGGCCGCTATCAACTACTTCTCGATGTCAGCTGACCCGATGGGGGTCTTGGTGGCCCGACCTTACTACCCCCCGCACGAGCGTGGCGCACAGTGGACGCTGCGGGACGGGGGTAAGTCTATTTACCGTCCTGAGGTCAAGCACGTGTCAGACACCTACTTGATCCCCAACCACGTGGAGCTGTTGTCCTCGGTCGGGTCGGACGAGCCGCCGTTGAAGTCGAACGTGTGGGACGAGACTGGGGGTCCGTACTCGTACGAGGTCAGGCGGATCCGGGTGTCGCACGTTGAAGAGAACGTGGACATTAGTGACCAGGCCACCCTGGACGCGTTGGCCGCGCGTCGTCTGCGGGAGTTGCAGCGACCCACTTCGACGTACTCACTTAGGCACCTGCCGTTACCGATGCAGTTGAACGACGTGGTAGAGTTGACCCGGGAACGGCACGGTGTGAACACCCTCACGACCGTTCAGACGATGCGGATGTCGATGTTCGAGGACGGGCTCTGCGAGACCACGCTAAGGGAGGTCAACGATGAGTAACCCACTGGACGCGTTGATGCCGGTGCTAGCCAAACCTGAGGGTCAGGGCCTGGTTGGTACGGCCACGGTGGTGTCGGTCAACCCTCTGCGGATCTTGCCTGACACGGACACTGAGGGTACGGACACCACTCCCCTGAACACGACTCCTGGCCTGGTCCCTTCGGACCGGGTGGTAATCCTGCGTTACGGTCGTAAGAACGTGGTGGTGGGTAAGCTGCAGCCGAGGTCTGTGGAGATGGACGCCCTGGTCCACCTGGACGACTTGACCCGCAGTGGTACCTACCACGTGTTAGGTAACGGTAACACTTCGACTTCTCGTGGCTACCCAGTCGCGTCGGCGGGGTCCCTGGTGGTTACCAGTTTCGCGGACCTGTTCGCTGAGCAGAGGTACACGACTTGGGCTACCGCTAGTGGGTTGCCTAGGGTTTACGTCCGTCAGGTCTACGCGGGAAGCTGGCGTCCTTGGGCGGAGCTGGAGGCCTGGTCTCAGTGGGAGTCCCTGACTTACACCAACGGTTGGTCGGACACTGGGTCTGGCTCAGGTCCGCTCCAGTTCCGGTGTTCTAACACCACCGTGGAACTTAGGGGTGCAGTTTCCCCTGGCACGTACACTTCAGCGGTGGCTGTGTTGCCTACAGCGGCTCGGCCTTCCGTGATCCGGTGGATCAAGCCTACAGCGTGGACTAGCCAGACTGCCGCCTGGCGGTTCAACGTCAACACTAACGGGACCATCGTCCACACGGGCCTCACCTCGGCTCCGGCGTGGGTCAGCTTCGACGGAATGCGATTCGCGCTGTGAACATCGACACTAATGCCCTGGACGGTCTGCCGCTTGCAGACCTGGAAGCTGCCTACGAGAAACTGTCTGCAGCTATCGACAAGAAACTCTCGCTGTCTGCACTCCAGCAACAGGCGGAGTCTATCGCCACTCGCTACGAGGAAGCTGTCGTGGGTCGACCTTCCAGGGACTGGGTTCCTGGCCTGGTGGTGGGTCCCGGGGAGAAGGTGGTCGAGGGCGGGGTGGAGTACCGGAACGTGTCGCACGCTTGGTTGTCTGCTTCTCCGTCCCAGTACCCTCTCGGGTACGCGCGGACTGTCGAGCCACCGGGGCCTGTGGAGCTTTGGGCCACCGGGCAGGCGGTGACTAAGGGTGACCTTAGGCGTCACTTGGGGGTTGTTTACCTCTGTCAGTTGAGCCACACGACGCAGGACGATTGGGCACCGCACCTGCCCGGGATGACTGCTCTGTGGACTGTGGCTGTGGCACCTGCTGGGAAAACGAGTACTCGCTGAGGGGGGAGGACTGGCTGTGGGACCTGAAGTACCGTGGAGTATCGTCGGCAATATCAGCGTCGGAGTTCTAGTGTGTGCACTGGTCTTTTGGGGTCGGCTGATCCCGAAGGGAACGGTCACTCTGTGGTTGGCGATGAAGGACGAGGTGATCAAGTCTGAGCGCACGATCAACAGGGTACAGGCTGAAGCTCTGAAGCACCAGAGGGCGACGGTGGCTACCCTGACCGAGACTAACCGCAGGTTGGTTGACGAGTACGGTAAGTCTACTGCGTACAGTCTGAGTGAGATCCAGAAGTACGCTAAGGAGGCGCAGGAGTCGCATGAGTAAGCTACCTCGCTGGCCGTGGGCTAAGACACCCCCGGGGTCAGTTGTGTCTGAGTTCGATGACGTCGACCACCAAGCGCGGTTGGAAGACGCCGAACACGAACTGCAGCTCGCACAGCAGCAGTCCGCTCAGGCCTGGAAGCAGGTAGGGGAAGCTAACAGGTTTTTAGCCTGGATTGGTCCGGTGATCAAGGAGAACCACATCGGTCCGTCCGTTGAACGGTCGTTCAGTAAGGGGAAGAAGAAGTGAGTACACCAGATTTGTTTGGAGTCGCTGTTGGGGACTTAATCGACGTGCTGACCGTGGTAGCCGGGGTGTTGGGTCTGTCTGCCCTAACCCTGTTTACGTTCTCCACCTGGTGGCGGACGAGGTCGGGTAGGTCTATTTGGGTTACTCACTTCGTCTTGGTCCTGCTGATCGGCCACTTCATCTTGGAGGCCCTGAACGGACAGGACGAGTGGCGAGAGTTGGGTTTGTTGACTCTGTTCTGCCTGGCTCTTCTGCAGTGGGTGGGGGTGGTTGTTTACAAGCGATGGTTCCACCACCCTACTGTGGTTTTCTGTCACTTCTGTGGTAAACTGGACGACACCGTACCAACGAAGGAGACCTCCAAATGAGTGTCAACCCAGAAGACCTGTTCGCCGTCCCCGAACTGGACGTGGACTGCGACACCCACGGCGACTCGGTCCCCGTGGACGCTGAAGAGCAGGAAGGCGAGGACACGCTGTGATCTTCTCCGCACCTCTTGAAGTAGGAACTCGACTTACCTCCGGTTTTGGTCAGCGTTGGGGCACTCTCCACGCTGGCACCGACTACGGACCTCCCGTGGCAGGCACTCCTCGCCGTCCGGTCCTGGCTGTTGCTGACGGCTACGTGATCGGCGTCGGTCGGGGTAACGGTAAAGCTGACGCCTGGCCCACCCCCTGGCACTCCGGGCTCACCGTCCTGCAGGACCTGGGTGACATTGGTGGAGACAGGATGCGTGCTCACTACGGGCACCTCGACGAGTACGTGGTGAAGCCGGGTGAGTTCGTGAAGGCTGGTCAGGTTATCGGCTACATGGGTGGGTCTGGCGCTAACGGCCAGAACGACCACGCGATCCACCTGCACTTCGGTGTCAGTCAGAACCACGCGCGCCCTGTTCGGGCTGCTCGGTGGTTCGGTGACCCGGGCTGGATTAACTCTCACGAGTGGCTGCGCGGTAAGGGTGTCGTCGTCGGTTGGACCGAGCCGGTCACCGAGGTCGTGATCCCGGTTCTGCCCACTCCGACTCCGGACGTCCGTCCCGAGGTCGGGCAGTCGGGTGGTAAGGAGAACCTTCGTTCTGACGCCTCGATTCGGGCGATCTGTTTGAAGGCTGGCCTGGGGGACGAGCGCACCTCGACTGGTCTGCTGATCGAGCGTTACCAGCACCAGCAGCAGTCCCCGTTCCAGCTCGTTTGGGACCGCCACTGGGGCAAGACCACCGAAGGGCACTACCGTTGGGTGGTCAAGCTGCAGTCGACGATGAACCTGTGGAAGGGTTCGAAGATGACGGTGGACGGTCACTACGACGCCTACTGCGTCTCTCGGGTCCGGCAGTTGCAGACCAACAACCTCGGCGGAACTTACAACGGTGTCGTCGACGGGATCCCCGGTCGAGTGTTCTGCTCGATGCTCGGGGTCCCCACCCACCCCTGACCCTTAGGAGACTGAAGTGAAGACTGTTGAACCTGGCACACCGACTCAGGTAGCTCACCCCTGGAAGGCCTTAGTCCGTACGTTCGTCGCCTCGGGTGTGGGTCTGGCCCTGGCTTGGGTGGCCCGGACTCTGGGCGTCGACCTGACCGGACTGGAGGTTGAGATCGTGAACTCGCTCTCGCTGGCAGTCTGGGGTCTGGTGACCGCAGGGGTCCAGTGGCTGTTGAGCCACCCGAAGCTCCAGCGGTTCTGGGCGGCTGTGAAGCTCGGCACCGGGGTGGAGAAGGAGCAGGAGCAGTACGGCAGGTACGAGGCCGGTCGTCCTGTGAACTGATTGGGGCCAGACCGGCTCGGGCACCCCTCGTGGGTGTTCCTTCACGGGAGACAAAGCGGGACCCCCGGACTTGGTGTCCGGGGGTCCTGTCGTGTTTTCAGTTGTTGAGGAGCTCTTGCAGGGCGTCCATTCCTCGGAGTGCGGCGTGCAGCTCGGGGGAGTCGGACTCGAAGAAGAGACCGGCGACGATGACCGTTTGGTTCAGTTCGGTGACTGCGGTAGCGTACTCGGCGGCTGCGCGGGTGACGTCGCTGGTGTGGTAGACCTTGCCTCCGCGAGCGAGGGTGGCGGCTGCGGTGGTGGCCTCGGTGGTGAGGTACTGGACCAGACGCTGGGCCTGGTCTGCCTTGAGGGCGACCTCCAGGAGGACTGAGGTGGTGGTCTCGGTGGTGATGGCCTTGGTGTTCATGGTGTGTCTCCCTGGTGTGGCTTCGGCTGGTGGTCTCTCCCCCTGCCTGTAATTCAATTTTACCAGTCCTGTGCCCCCGTGTCAAGTACTCGACACGAGGGCCTCAGGTTCAGGGGTTGGTGATCGACCGCTTGCTACCGACCCTCCAGACGTCCGCCTCGACGTAAAGGTCGACGTAGTCCAGGAAGGTCAAGGTGATGTAGGTCTCGTTCCCTCGGGTGAAGGTGTTCGAGACGGCTAGGATCTGGACGTTGCGACCGAAGTAACGCATCACGTCTCCGGGCTTGAGGTCCTCGACTGCGCGGAGGATCCGGGTGGCCACGGTGCCGGTGTTGGGGAGGTTCTGGGTGCTCACGGTGTACTCCTGGTTGGTGTTGAGGTGGACCCCCGGGCTGTGTACCCGGGGGTCCTGGTGGTCAGTTGTCGAGGGCCTCGGCCAGCTCGGTGATCTCGTCCAGGTTGCTAACCCCCGCGATCTGCCAGATCCCGTTGAGGTCTTCCCGGTCCTGGGAGAACCAGTAGGTGTTGTTCTGGTTGACGTGGTCCTGAACCTGGACCCAGGTGGCTCCCGCGTCGTCGACGTAGTAGTGGCCGGTCGGGGTGGCGTCGTAGGTCAGGCCCTCGGCCTCCATCTCGGCCTGGGCCTTGTCCAGGACCTCGGTGGTCAGAGTGGCGAGTGCGGTGGTTGCTTTGGTGTTGGTGTCCACGGTTCAGCGCTCCTGGCGAAGAAGGTTGAGGGCGTTGGCGACCTCGTTGTAGTCGTTGGTGATCGACTCCAGGACCTCGTCTGAGGCCCAGTTGGCGATGGCGGTCGTGGCCTGGTCGTTCAGGTCCGCGAGGCGGTCTTCGAGGTACTCGATCTGGGTTCCCTGGGTGGTGGCCATTTGGTGTCTCCTGGTGTTTCGGGGGAGGGGGTTCTTCCCCCTGCCTGTACTTTAATTTTACCAGTTCGGTGCGTGGGTGTCAAGTACCTGGGTGACGTGGGCAGGTCGGGTCGAGAAGCTCGGGGAGGCAGGTGCAGTGGGCGGTGCAAAACGGGTCGACCAGGACCACGGTCTCGACCTGGTCGTTCCAACGGCAGGTGCACTTGATTAAGGCCACGGGGGTCAGCTCCTTACGGTGTGGGCGTGGGAGCTGGCTCCGACGCTGTAGGTGTTGTGCAGGCAGGCGGTGCACTGGAAGAAGAGACGCTGGGTAACGAAGGACTCCTTAGGACGCATCTCCTGTCCGCAGTGGACTGGTACCTTGACGGTAGTGGGAGTGGTGGTTTCGAAGGTGGTGGTCATTAGTCTCAGTCCCCAGGTGGCTTGTAGGTTGTTCCTAGTAGCTTACCAGTTCAGTTGCTGCTGGTCCAGGCCTGCAGCACGAGAGCTGCGGACCGGTAAGAGGCGGTGCCCGGACGGCTGCGGTAGATGTTACGCGCGGCGACCTTCAGGTCGGTGTGCTCGGCCTCGGTGATGAGGTTCTGCTCCAGGGCCTCGTCGGCCAGTGCGTTGATGCGGCGTCCGTCGTGGGCGTCCGCTGCGACCCAGAGCAGGTCCTTTGCGGTGGTGGTGTTCTGGGTGCCGGTGGTCTTCACTGTGTGCTCCTTGGTTGATCTTGTAACTTTTAGTTTACCAGATCTTTGACACACGCGCAACCCCCCAGGTTCTGCTCGGGGGGTTGCGGTTCGGTGTTCAGTTAGCGCGAGCTGGGTGCTGCCTGCAGGTCTGCGTCGAGCTGGCGAAACAGGTCCCGCTTGGTCTTGCGGTTGCCTGCCGCGACCAGGGCTCGTCCGGCTACGGCTCCGACCAGGGGAGCCACGGCCAACCCGGCCACCCGGAGAAGGACCACCGACGCGCGGTTCACTGCAGCAGCCTCTCCAGCTCGGCCTTACCCTGGGTGGTCAGGACCTGGTAGGGGAGGCAGTAGGCGGGGAAGGCTTCGAGCAGCTTCTGGGTGTTCCTGAAGTCGGCTGCGACCAGGGCTCGGACCAGGTGCTGGGAGAAGGACCCGGGCTCCCAGGCGAACTCCGAGCCCTCGAACCACAGCAGGTGCCGTGCGGCTTCCTGTTCGTCGGCCAGCAGTTCGCGGGTCACAGGGCACCACCCACTCCGTGGTCCCGGTTGACCTCTCGGCGGATCTGCTGGTTGAGCTCCCGGACGCGTCGACCGATGAAGAACACGTCGATCAGGGTCCAGAACCCGAGGCCACCGAGGGTGAGTAACTGTCCCACGGCGAGTCCGGTGTCGCGGGTGTAGAACCGGTGACCACCCAAGACGCCGAGGAAGAACCACAGGGCGTAGACCAGGGGTTCGGACTTACGCTGGTTCTCGTAGTCCTCCTGGGCGTTCTGCCTCTTGGTGGCCTCGTACAGGCCGCGCATCTGTTCTGCGGCGTGCATCCGGTCGTCCAGGGTGGCTGCACGGGTGTTGGGGTCCAGGGCGAGCGGGTCGACGTACTTGGGTACGTTGTAGACGTGGGGCTGGGGTGCGTTCTGGGTGGTCATCGGGTTCTCCTGGTTGGTGTGTTCGGTGTGGGTGTTGGGGTTCGGGGTGTTCACTGGCACTCGCCGTCCTTGTGGTAGTCGCCGTGGTCGAGTGACCCACCACAGCCTGGGCAGTAGTGCCGGTCGTAGTTGCAGCGGTCGCAGATCTGGAACAGACGTTGCGGGGTAGAGTACTGACCCCGCTGGTCGGAAACGAGGCCCAGCTGTTGGGCCTCTTCTCGGGTTAGTCGGAACACTGGCTCTCCTGGTAGGTGGGTGGTTGGGAGTTGGTGCTCGGGGAGCCCAGGTAGACGGTGCACTGGTGCCCCCCGAGAGTTTTAGGCCTTGACGGTGACCGGACTAACAACCTCGAAGTTGGGCTTGCGCCCGTCGCCTCGGACGGTCTCGGTGGTGACGGTTCCGGCAGGGTACCCGCCGTTGGCCTCGTCGGCCTGGTCGATCCAGGTGGTCTCGATGGTCCGCAGGCCGGTAGCGCTACCACCGTGGTAGGTGGTGGTGACCGAGGCCTTGCGACCGAGGTAGGTAAGCTTGCGAGTCGTGGTCTTCACTTGGGGGTCCTTTCCTTGACCTGTTACCCCTAGTTTACACCCTCTGTGCTTGCCTGTCAACCCATCTCTACTCCGACTCGGTCCAGGACCGTCCCGACGTAGTCATCCGGCAGACGACGCATCTTCACCACCTGCTTGGTACCCGTGATCCGGTGCGCCTTACGTTGGCCACCCAAGGCAGCAGCCTGGTCAACCAGGGCCTGAGCTGACTCGGTGCGCACCCGGACCCGTCCGTTCTTGTGGCGCTCCCAGGCGTCAGCCAGCAGAGTCGGGGAGTACCAGATCTCCACGTCCGCACCGAACACCTCTTCACCCTCTTTGACCAGGACCGGCGTGCGCAACCCGTCGAACCGACCACCCTGCTGGACCGTGATCGACCCAGGGTTACCCCACTGGCGCAGAGCCCACGGCAGCAGGTCCCTGGTCAGTGAGTTGTCCTGCGCGAGGTCACTGTCGACCTGCGAGGCCACCCAACGGTTCACCCGGTCCACCGTGTCCCCGGACTCGACCCACTCACCAGCAAGCATCGACTCAAGCAAACAAGCCCCAGCGATCAAGACCCCGTGCTTGGAGCCCGACCGACCTGAGGTCTTGTACTTCTTGACTGCCTGGGTCACCCGGTCCGACCAGCGCAGCGAGTCCAGGACAAACCACCCGGACAGGACCGTCAGGTCGGGGAACCGCTTACGCAGGTCGACGATGTCCTCCCACTGCAGACGGCCTGCAGCGTTACGACGCTCCTTCGGACTGGGTGCGTTCAGCACCACCGCCCGGTCCGCGAGTGCCTTCTGGCCCGAGAACCCCAGAGACTCACCGGACAGCAGGATCGGGGAGACGATCTGGGAGGACTTCACTCCGTTGTTGTCCGAGTCCATCTTAGCCACGGAGCCGTTCGTCGTGGACGCTCGGAGTAGTTCCTCGTAAGGGCTCAGGTCGTCCAGGTCGTCTACCCACACGATCCCGTTCCGGTTCGAGGACGCGTAGTCCCGCAGTACCGGCTTGGTCGGGGTCACGTGGCCCAGGGTGTTGCCGTTCAACTGGACCATCAGGTCGAAGAACCCGGTGGTCTTACCCGACTCCGACGCAGCCTCCACCCCCAGGATCGGGAACAGCGAGACGTGTTCCGAGACCTGGGGCTTCAGCAGGCAAGCCGCCCACCAGGCAGAGAACACCGCGACCACGTCCGGGTCCTGGAACTGCAGCACCTGGCGCAGCACCTCGACCGCAGTCTGCCGGTCACGCTCGAACCCGTACCGGTAGTTGGCCAGCTTCGACCGGGTCACCAGTAGGTCCAACACCACACCGGCCTGTTCCTTGGTCTGCGGTCCGTGCTCGGTGATCAGGCCCTCACCAGTGACGAACCCTTCCCAACCGTCGCCGTCCTGCCAGCCCATCGTCTGCACCACGTGGACCCGCTGGGGCTTCTGGCTGTTCAGGTAACGCAAGATCCGGGTCGAGGGGCTCATCTTGTGCACCACGTTCACCGGGGTGTCGTAGGAAGCACCGAACCCACCCAACCACTTACGGGTGGCCCGTTCGTCGGACAGCGTCTCACCACTTACCGTGGTCTGGATCTCCTGCCCGTCCCAGTAGAGGGTGACCCAGAAGACCCTACGTCCCTCGTCGTCGATAGCCACCCCGTCAGTCTTCAGGTCGAAGTCCGCCCAGGGGTTCAGCACCCAGGCTCCGTTCTCCCCTGAGCCCTCCTGCACTACGCAGTTCAGTTGCCTGCCCACAGGTGACAGCCACCCCGTGGCCGAGGTAGCTTCGCGCTCTGGGTGCTGCTCCTTCTCCTTCTCGAAGATCGAGTGCTTGGTCTTCTCAACCTCGGACTCCTCCAACGGGTCCGGCAGTAGGGCGTTAGCTGCGTCCACCTGCTGACTGTAGGTCTGCTGGTCCGCACGGTGGGTCCGAGCGAGGTAACCACAGACCCGGGTGAGCCACTCATTCCGGCCACCCTCGGAGGGTGGGTTGTCCAGGAGGTCTTGCAGGGCGTCCGCTCCAGCAGGCACCGCCCGTAGGATCTGCCTCGGCTGGGCCGGGGTGGTGTTCCTCGTGAGGTTCTTGGGCAGGTCCAAGCAGAGCTCGGTGTACCAGGCCTTCACCTCTTCGTCGGTCAGTGTGTGGATCTTCTGGTCGTTCTCGTCCCCGACCGTGTAGGGCTGGTTGGTGTCCTCGTGGAGGGTGGGAGGCATTACCACGTAGCCACCGCGACCGATCCGGACGTCCACCCCCTGGCCGATCACGTTGGCGTCCGACTTGAACTTGGAGGCCAGCGACCCGGGCTCGTACCGGTAGATCAGGTGGTGGTTGCCGTTACCCCGCCCGGAGTGGTGGGTCAGGGTCGGGGGGAAAGACTTGAGGTGGTAGCCACCGTGGTTCAGGTCCACGTCTACCGCGATCAGGTCGTCGCCCAGGTTGGCACCGATCCCACGTGAGGGGTTCGGTCCCCACCACTTACGGATCTGGGCTGGGTCGGTCGTACCGTCGCGGCACCCCCGTCCTCCCTTGATCGCTGGGGTCTTGGAACCAGGCACCAGGGGGAACACGTTCCAGCCCTGCTCTGCCAGTTTCAGTGCTGCTGTCAGGTGACCGGTTTTCCGTGTCTCCGCTGAGGTCTCGCTCACTTAGAACTCCTTGTAGAGGTGCGCCTAGGGCCTCCCACCTGGTGTGGTAGGAGGCCCCAGTCTACGCTATCGGGTGTCAGGCTGGTAGACTACCAACCCCCTGTCAGAACGTGTCAGCGTCCTCGTCAGCTTCGCCGTCGAACTTGCCGTCAGCGATCGCGTCGGCCAGCTCGTCGGGGATCTGGGCGACACCCTTGACGTCGTTGACCTTCTCTCCGGTCCGGGCTCCGCGCTGGATCGTGCGGATACCGATGTCGAGCAGGGCGTGGGAGCCGATCATCTCGTCGGTGTCGGAGTCGGCGGTGAACCCCATGTTCTCGAAGAACCCCTTCATCTGACCATTGGCCATCCGCACGAAGGTGGCCCACTTGTCCTCGGTCTTCGGGTAGTTGGCGGGCATCTTGTCGTTCATCACGACGTTGAGGCGCAGCCACTGACGACCGGGGTACTTCTTGCCGTGGACGTCGTAGAGGTTGTTGAAGGAGGCCACCCAGACTGAGACGTGGTCGGGGTAGTTCGGGTGTTCCTCGACGTCGACCTCGAACAGGTTGGTGACGTACTTGCCGGGCTTCAGGAGCTCGAAGGAGGTTGAGACCTGCTCGGAAGAGTCGACGGTCTTGGAAACCTTGGAAGGCAGCTTGGGCATTTGGTGTTACTCCTTGGTATCGGTGCTGGTTGCAGCGGTGGGTTCGGTCTTGGTGGTCTCGTCCTTGTCGGACTTGACCGGTTCAGTGTCGGGTTCCGGGTCCTCTGGGACCTGTCCGCCCTGCACTGGGTCTGTGGTCTCGTCGAGTTGTTCGTCCAGGTAGCTCAGCACCCGGGTGAAGGTAGGCTCGTTGAGTACCTGCGGGAGCAGGCCGTACCGGTCCTTCGACCGGCGCACCCCCGCGAGGTGGGTGACTGCCCTGTAGGGCTTGCCGGGGTCCTTCTTCGTGGCGGGTTCAGCCTCCTTGAAGTAGAACACCAGGTCCATGTAGCCCAGGACGTCCTTCTGGATCCCGGGGGAGAGGGCAGGTCCGTAGGTGACCTTGCCGGTGTCCTCGTCCACGTCCCGACGTTCGAGAGCGGTGAGGATCAGGTGGCAGGGCAGGTCCCGGAACTTACGCAGCAGGTCCCTGAACTGCTTACCCATCACCCCGTAGTCGTTGCGGTCGGTCATCCACCGGTCGTACTCGTCCAGCTCCATCCCCTGCGACTCGGCACGAGCTGAGGCCTTGTCTACGCGGTGGTCTGAGACGTGCCCGACCAGGGCGTCTGCGACCTCGGTCACCGAGTCTACCACAACGGCGAACCAGGACGAGGGGTCCCGGATCAGGTCGGACTTGACCTGGTAGTAGACGGCTTCGAGGCTGGAGTGGGTGATCTCGGTGTCCGGGTCTGAGGGGTTCGGCCAGACCTGGATGTTGGCGGTGTTCACTCCCTGTCGCTTCAGGGCCTTGACCTTCAGTCCGGCCTCCGCGTTGATCACCAGGACTCGTCCGTGGTTCGCAGCGTGACAGGCTGAGGTGGTCTTGGAGGAACCCTCCCGACCCCAGAAGATCGACTTGACGTAGTCGGTGGTCTCGTCCAGGGAGACGAATCCCCCTAGTCCGGTGTTGGTCTCGGGCTGCAGGGTGGGCTGAGCAGCGATCCGTTCGTTGTCCTCCTTGGTGGCCTTGGGTGCCAGGTTCTGCGCTGGCTTGCGCCTGGCGGAGGCAGGGGTTCCTGCCTTCTGCGCGTTGGTGGGTGTCATCCGGGGCATCGGTTCTCCTAGTGGGGGTGTTCGTGTTCCTCTAGCCTACCACACCGGGTGTCCTCGTAGCAAGTAGTGGGGACACCCAGTGTTGGTAGGTCAACGGTCAGTTGTGGCGGGTGAAGTCCTGGTGGAACCCGTAGGACTCCAGGGCCTCAACGTCAGAGCTACCCTGACGCATCAGCATGTGTACCTCCTTGAAGTCGCACTTCCAGCCACACTGGCGCGGGTCCGGTGCCGAGTACAACGGCAGCTCCTTGGACTTGGGCGGGTAGGCGTTACGCGCGGCAGCGTAGGCGTCAGCCGCGACCGCGTTCACCTCCGCGTCCGACCTGTTCAGCAGGGTACGCCTGAACCGGTCGTCCAGAACCTGCGGCTTGAGCTTCCCCGAGTAACCCGGGTAGTCTGCCGTGTTCCGCTTGGTCCGAGCCGCCGAGTGGATGGACCCCACCACCTGGTGGCCCAGCCGCTGGATCGCCCAGGTGTAAAGACCGAACTGGTCGTCGATCTCCATGTCCGTGTTCGAGGGCAGGTTCGAACAGGACTTGTGGTCCTCAATCCAGAGCAGGCCCGTAGGTACGTGACGAAGGACGACGTCGATCTTACCCTTCAGGTGGTAGTGGGAGTCCCTACCCTCAGGGGTGGGCAACGGGATCTGGAACGGGTACTCGACAGCCACCGGCCTCCAGTCCAGGTCCGCCCCGTACTGCTCGACGTAACCCTGGTACATCCAGTCGATCAGCTCGGCGTCGTCCGAAACGTAGTCCCCCCTGTCGTCCAGCAGGTTCGTCCTGGCCAACTCACGAGCCCGGTCGAGGGTAACCTGCTGTCCGTCCAGGGAGACGCCCAGCCCGAGAGTCCCGTCGTCCCAGGACTCCATCAGGACCCGGTGGTGGTCCTCCATCACGAGGTGCCACAGGGAGCCCTTAGACAGGGCAGTCCCTCCCTCGACCGGCTTGCGCCACCGGTTCTTGTAGCCCAGGTAGTGCTTCAACGGGCATTGGCGGTAGGTGTCGAGCTCTGAGTAGCTGACGATGATCGGTGCTGGCATTAGGTTCTCCTTAGTCGTGAAACAACGGGTTAGGGGTGGGTGGGTAGAACCACATCCACCAACAGGAGTAGTAGGTGGCTAAACCCACCTGCGTCTCCCAAAGTAGGCGGTAGTAGAAGGGGTTCCCCTCTAGGGCGAGTTCGAGGGTCCGGGGTAGGGCCTGGATCGCCCGTGCTCTCTGGGCCGGGGTGTCCAGCGGAACCAGTGTGTTCAGGTCCATCAGGTCCTCGATCCCAAAGGGGTAACGGTCTCTTCACCAGTGAGTGTGACCCAGGTCCCGTCCACGGTAACCCGTACTGCCTTTAGGACAGGGTAGTAGGTCTCGGGCTTCTGCAAGGTGGACTCGTTGATTAGGTCGACCACGACGTCCAGGTTGGTCAGTGTCCCCACCAGGGTGTTTGGTCCCCACTCAACCCGGACCTGGGTACCGATGTAGGCCGGGGACAGGTCCCGCACTCTCACAGGATCACCCCGGGGTCCAGGTCCTGTCGACCCTGGAACATCTTGTACCGCTCGATCCGGAGGCCCCACAGGTGTGTGTTCAACCGGGCCTGCAGTTTGTAGGCCTGGTCCAAAGTCAGGTGCTCGACGTTGGTCACCACCGACTTGGGGAACTCAACCCGGACCACCTGGCCCTTCCCAATCAAGTAGGGGTCGGTGGTGTTCTTGACCTCTGGGGCTTTGAACTCTTCGTTACTCATCGGTTCTCCTTAGTGGTGTCCCAGTGCCAGAGTCCGTACTGGCAGCGGGTGAAGTCTGGAGCTGTGGTCAGTCCCAGGTGTTTAGTCATCGTCCAGTAGAGTCGCATCGCTGCGTCCTCCGTACGTCTACCACGCCCACCCCCGCAGGGGCACTTCCTCCCGTGGCTGCTCACACTCAGGGCTCCTTGGTCTGGTTCTTGTAGAACGCGGGGTGTGCGTCCCGGTTGTCGAGCACGTTACGGATCTGGTCGAGCCTCTCGTTTACGATCTCTTGCAGCTTGGTCTCTCGCTCTTCCTGGTTCACTCTGTCACTCCGTAGGTCTGTTGTGCGTACTCCCTGAGGTCCTCAGGGTAGGTCTCCCCGCCGAGTCTGGCGTGGGCTGCGCTGAAGTAGTCCGCCGCTTGCAAGACGGCCTGCAGCCGGACCCTACTGAGCAGTCGGTTGAGGTCTTTAGCTGAGTAGCAGCAGGTGTGCTCAGCGAGGGTGTCCAGGTCCTGTACCAGGCGGGGGTCTTTAGCCACGGGACTCACCTGCGTCTGCGTCGGCCAGGGGCGAGTAGTAGGCCACAGCCTCTAACGCTCGGGTGTAGATCCGCACCTGGGTGAGCAGGTAGTCCGCCGTGGTCGGGTCCTTGGGTGCTCGCTCCAGGGCCTCCAACGCGGACTTGATGTTGTTACGCAGGGTACGTAGTTGGGTCTCCCACAGGTCCCGCCTGACGTGGTCGAAGTCTGGGTTGTTCAGGTAGGGCCTGGGGTGGCTGAACGAGTAGTCGCCTGGTGCCTTGGCGTCCTCCTTACGGAACTTGGCGTTGGCTGCGGTGACCCAGTAGTGTTTGGTCTCCCGCACCAGCTTAGACCGCTTGGCTCCGTACTGGGTGATCACTGCGACCTGGGACCCTACCTGCAGGTTGGACACCCACTGGTCTCGGTCGTTCGTGTGGCCCTTCACTTCCGGTCCCCCTTCAGGCGGTCCAGCACGGCCTGGGCCGAGTCGACCAGGCTGTCCCGGGAGGTCTTGCCGGAGTAACGGTAGAACCCTTCAGTGATTGCGACCACCAGGGCCTCCTTGCTGGGGATCTCGACCAGGCCTGAGTCCCAGGTCCTGTCCAGCTTGGCGATCATTGCGTCCCTCAGGCTGGTGCCCCCGTTGAAGCAGGACTTGAAGAACGGGTGGCTGGCCAGTTCGTCCCAGACCTTGATCCGCTCGTCCTCGTTGTGATCCTTCTTGGCCTTGTCGAGTTGGTCGTTCAGGGAGTCGACCAGTCGCTGGGACTCCTGCACCGCCTGAACCAAGCCGCGCTCCCGAGACTGGGCGGTGTCCAGCTTGCGGACTGCGTTCTCAGTCCAGGTGCCGGTCTGGCCGTGGCACTCCCTCAAGAAGGGGTGGTTGGCCAGTTCCTGGTAACCCCTGACCCTGTAGTCTGCGTCAGACTTACGGTTGGTCTTGAGGTCCCGGATCACCTCGTGCTTGGAGGCCAGTAACTGCCGCTGCTCCAGGACTGTCGCCTGCAGGTCCCGCACGCTATCCTCCAGCTCAGCGACCCTGTTACCGTCCGACTCTGCCCGATCCTCATGGGCCTGGTGCAGGTTCCGCAGGTCCTTCGCCGTCAGCACTGCGGCAGGCTCCAGGTCCTCCCAGTTCTCGTTACCCTTGGAGGTGTCGACCCTGTAGACAGTGCCCTCGGCCACCAGAGTGTCGGGGAAGTCCGACAGGCGGTCTGTGCTAACTACCAGCAGGTCCTTCTTCTTGGTGTAGTAGACCCCCGGTTTGGGGTGGCCCTGCACCAACTCGATACCGAGGTTGTCGACGAAGTCAACCAACCAGTCGTGGGAGGGGACGAAACTGCAGTTGACCTGGGACCGGTTGGCCTTCTTCCAAGCTGCAGTCACCTCGTCCCGGGTGCGCTGGACCTTCTGGTCCTGGGTGTTCGGTTCAGTGCTCACTGTGTGCTCCTAGTGGTAATCGGTGTGTCCAAGTCTACCAGAGAGGTGCCAGCCCCACAAGAGCTGGGAGGCTGGCACCGGGGGTAGTCAGACAGTGCGGCGAACGACCTGCACCGAGTGGTCCTCGTGGAAGTCGATGATCAGCAGCTCGCCGTCACCCTGGCGCTCGGCCTTCACCCCGGTCCACTTCTGGCCGAGGCGGACGCTGGTCACGGTCCACAGGCCGTCGTGGCGGAACAGGACGTCACCCACCGTGACGTTCTCGGGCAGGATCCAGGTCGTCGCGCTGCGCTGCTCTTCACGCTCACGGGCTGCGTTGACCTGAGCGTGGAACTCGGCGGAGGTCATCTGGTTGGTGTTCATGGTGTGCTCCTTGTGTGGGTGGTGCTGGTGGGTGGGGGTGGTGTTCAGAGGTTGTTGGCGAAGACTTCGTAGGCCTCGTCCAGCTCGGCGTCGTCGCCCTTGATGTAGTTGGGGAGGTAGTCCAGGCCGTCGACCTCCAGCAGGTCGGTGACGTGCTCGACAGCGTCCTCGTTCGAGAAGCAGTAGTCGCAGTCCGCGAGGTGGTCGTGGGTGACGATCTCGGTGGCGGTGGTGGTGTTCATTTGGTGCCTCCTGGCGGTTTAGGTTTTTCCTTTACCTTGTACCTCTATTTTACCAGTTTTTTGTCAGTCGCGCAAGTATTTGGACACCCGTGTGGGGACCGGCTTAGCCGATCCCCTGGGTTGAACGGGAGGTTGGTCTCAGAGCATCACCAGCCACTCACCCGAGCCGTCCCGCTTCTGGTTGCGCTCGACGACCTCGGCACCGTCGGTGTAGATCCGCTTACGAGCCGGGTAGGTCCAGCGTCCGACCTTCACCGGCTCCAGGTCCTCAACTGCGGTGACCTTCGGCAGCTCCGTGGTCTCCGACTCCCGAGCGACGTAGACGGTGTTCTTGCTGCTGACGTGAGCCCAAGCGTCGTCCGGGTGGAACTCGAACGGGGCGACGATCTTGGCCTCGCGCTCCGGGTTGCCCTTGGCCCGGTTGATCTGGTTGGCCCAGCGGTCGAACTCCTTGTAGGTCCGGCGATTGACTGCCGCGATGAACTTGTTCTTCAGGGCGTAGGAGGTGAGGTGGTCCCGACGTCCCAGCAGCTCCTGGACGAACTGGTCCTCAGTGGACCTCCAGCTCTCGCGGTTGGCGAAGAAGTCGGCCACCAGAACCGAGACGTGCTTGGCGTCGTGACCCGGGCGGTAGAGCGACTTACCAGTCGGGAGGCCGCATCCGCATGCGCACCCGTGGCCGTGCTGGGTCTGGCCGGTGAAGTCCTGGGTGGTGTTCTCGGTGGTGGTCATGGCGTCCAACTCCTTGTGTTTCCGGTGGCGGTGGGGGTGTTTCCCCCTGCCTTCTAACTCCAGTTTACACTACCCTTGCCTCAACGTCAAGTACTCGTTTCGGTCTTTTCGAAAGCGGACCTGAACAGAGCCGAGACCAACAACCAGAGCCCGTAGAGCGGGAACCCCACCAGGTACAACGGCCAAGCCCAACAGGTCAGGACGTACCGAGCGCACCGCCTCCGAGCCAGAGTACCGTGGGCCGAGGTCGACCAGTTGACCAAACCCACGGCACCCGACCAGACCGTTACCAGAGCCCAGACCGCTACCGCAGTCTCCAGACCAGTCACTTCTTGACCTTCGTCGGGTAGAGCACCGGCAGCTCGTTACGACCGAAGAAGTGGTAGCCGTGAGTCTCCGCGTCGAACCCGTGACCGTCCGGGTCCCGACCCGAGGTCTTAGCCACCGACACCACTCGCTTCTTACGCAGGACAGCCAGGGTGGCCTTCTTGATCGAAGCAGGCTGACCCACCAGACCCACGTCCGGGTAGAGTGACACCAGGTACTTGATTATCCCGATCAGCTGCGGAGTCGGGAAGTCCGACCCAGTCTGCTGACCAGCCTTGTCCGCGTAGAGCTGGAACGTTTCGAACACCACCAACGCGGTCTGGTCCTTGTAGAGGTGGTCCTCCAACAGCCGGACGAACTCCATCGGGGTGACCTCCTGGGCCAGGTCACACTGCCACCGCTTGGTTCGGTGGACCCACCCCCAGACGGCGACCCCCACGTGCTCGTCCCCCGGGTCGACCGTGATCACGTCCCGGGTCGTGTCCAGGGTGCTGACGTCAAACGGCGGGACCTCGAACGGTGCAGTCACTTGAGCTTCCTCTCCAGCTTAGCGGCGAACGTCTCCGAGACCTGGGTGGCCTTGGTGACGGCAGACTCCCGGTCAGTCTCCGCAAGGGCGACCAACTGGGACAGGTACTTGGAGTCGTGACCAGGCTGGAACAGACCACCCTTGGTCGTGGCCCCACAACCACAAGTGCAGGGACGGGGAGACTTCGGAGCCCGAACCCTGGTGGACCGGGGAGCAGGGGTGGGAGCCGGAGGCTGTTCGTCACCCGAGGTGGCTACCACCCGCAGAGCGTGGGTGGCCTTCTTCTCCCGCAGGTCCGCACGTTCAGCGGCTATCCGCTCACGGGAACTCGCCTGGATCTGCCGGATCTTGACAACCGTAGGATTAGCGTTCAGGGCAGTCTCGATCCGGGCAGCGCACCCGTCCCGGTCGATGCACTTCCAGGTCTCCGGGTTGACCTCCTGCGGGTCCCGACTGTTACAGTCGGTGCACTTCACCTGGGTGGAGCGCTCACAACCGCACCTGCACTGGTGGATCGAGCCGTTACCGTTGCGAGTCCCCGAGGGGCAGTTCTCGTGGTGGCCGGTGCTGCAGAAGCCGCACTTGGTGGTTGGGGTCTTGGTCTTTGTAGTGAACATATCTCTACCCTACCAGTTTCGTGCTGAGCTGTCAAGACCTAGAGAATCTGGGCGAAGTCACGAGCCGACATCAACCGGATCTGCTGGTCCGTCTTGGTGGCCAGCAACTCCCGCTTACGTTCGTCCAGGGTGTCTGGAGTCAGGTACTCCCTAATAGTCACCGGATGCTCCTGCCCCATCCGGTGCACCCGCATCCGGGCCTGCTCGTTCCGGGAGGGCTTGAACGAGACCTCCACCAGAATCAGCGTGTCCGCCGCAGTCAACTGCAGACCCTCGGCCATCGTCTCCAGGGAGCCGACGATCACGTCCAACCGACCCTCCTTGAAGTCCTTCACCGTCTGCCCAGCCTTAGACCTGGACACCCCACCGTGGACGTACCCAACACGAGCACCCAGGTCCCGAGCTACAGCAGCGCAGGCCTCGACCGTGTCCCGGTAGTGGGCGAACACAACAGTAGGACGGTCCCGACCCTCCAGGTCGAAACGCAACTGGTCGAACTTCCCACCGTGGGGGACAGGCTTACGGGTGGCCGGGTCCTGCAGCAACCAGGGTGAGACCGTGACCCGGTCCAGGGCGACAGTCCGGGCACCAGTCGTCCAAGTGATCAGCTCCCGCCCGTCGAGCTCGGTCATGAAGTCGTCCCTTAGCTCGTTGTAAACGCGCGTCTGGTCCCTGGACATCGGGGTGCGTACGGTCTGTTCCGTCGCGGGAGGCAGGTCCAGGCAGTCTTCGCGCTTACGACGTAGGAAACGACCGCCCAGGTTCGCGTCCATGAACTGGGTGTAGTGTTCGCAGGGGTCCCAGGGCGGACGCTCCGCACAGGCCAACTGGCAGGCCCTGAGACCGCCCACCAGGGTGGCGTGTTCAGACTTTGCCTGGTAGTTGGGCAGGACCTCGAACCACTCCTTGAGCCAACGGTTGTGGGAGCCCAGCTCCTTACCTGGCTTGGCTCGCTCAGGGTAGACAGCCCTCAGGATCGTGAAGATCTCGTGTGCCCAGTTCGGGACGGGGGTGCCGGTCATCTCCAGTAGACGGGGGGTGGTCTTAGCTAGCTGCTGCACCGCCCAAGTCCAGGAGGTCTTGCGCCCCTTGGTGTAGTGGGCTTCGTCTACCACGACCGCGTCCCAGACCTGCTTGTACTCGGGTCGCAGCCGGTAGGAGGGGTTCTTCTTGGTACCGAAGTTCGTGGTGGCACCGTTCCTCGCGTTGAGCATCGAGTAGGGTGCCACCGTGAACGACTCCGGGTGGTCGGCCCACCGTTCGATCTCGTCCGACCAGGTACCGCCTGCGATCACCAGGGAGGGTGCGACGACCAGTACCTTGGTGTCTGGCTTGTCGAAGGCCTCGATCGCTACCCGGGTCTTACCTAGTCCGGGTGGGTCACCTAGGAGTCCTCTACCGTGGGTGTTGATCCACTCGACGGCTGTGGCCTGGTGCGCTCGCAGGGGTGGGCGGGTCACTTCTGGCGGTCTTCCTGCAGCTCCTTGATCACATGGTCGGTCAGGACACGTTCGAGCTCCTGGCGGTAGGCGTCCTGCGGACCGAAGGCGATCAGCTTCCACTGCTCGACGGCGGACCAGCCGTAGGCCTCCTGGATCTTCTTCATCGTGTTGAGGTGGGGGTGACGTTCGCCCGAGCGGATCCGGCTGATCCCCGAGGGGGACAGGCCGGTTGCGCGTACGACGTCCTGGTTCTTCACAAGGCTTTTGTTGGGCATGGGACTAGCTTACCACGTCGGAGCTACGAGGACAAGACTCGACACCTGTGAGAGTCCTGGTGGCACGCCTAGCGGAGTAGGACGTAGTAACCCCCTATCGGGTACAGGTGGGGGGTTACACAGCTCTTCTTCCCAGTCTGTCAATGTTTGCAGTTGCAAATAACTTTTGGTGTAGTGATTTGGTGGAAGAGCCTTTTAGAGGACGTAACCTAGTGTGTAACCTATCTAGATATATAGATATATGGTTACATGTGTTTTTTCGTTTTTCCCGCGTCGTTCGGGGCGATGAGGGGGTAAGGTGATACTAATGTGACCAAGCAACCGCGCTGGGAAGTGCGTCACGTGTAACGCTAGAGGTAGGCTGCTCAGAGGGCAAAAGAGGCCTACTCTCCAGGGGGTTCTCTCCAGACGGGGAGGTACGTTCTCTCGGGAAACGGTTACTCCGGCCCAGGACTGCCACTTGATCGGCTGGCAAGACTTGTGGTAGACTAGCACCCATGGACAGAGCCCCACTACCCAGCACGCTACTCGCACTCGCCAAGAGGGGGGTGTACCCCGAAGGTCTGGTGGCCTACGACACTGAGACCTCTGGGCTGTTCGTGGACGACGGAGCGAGAGCCAGTACCGCCTCCGTCGCGTGGGAGGACCCCGGTGGGGTCTTCCTTGAACGTACACTACGAGAGGGTCCCGGAGACGGTACCCACAACCGTCGCCTCACGAGAGTGGGCAAGAAGAGCCGCGAGATCAGTTCAGTTGCCTGGCCCTTCGACCAGGGCCTCAGCTACACCGGCAAGCCCGAAGACCACGGCCAAGGGACGATCTTCCCAGACGCACCCAACCTGGACCCCGAAGAGTGGACAGCCCTGCTGGAGTGGCTGCAACTACTCGGAGCCAAGAAGGGACCCTACCTGGTCTTCCACCACTTCAAGTTCGACGCCCACATCACCCGGGCAGGACTGCGCACCCGAGGCCGGACCAGCGGAGCTGAACTCGTTGACCTGGTGGCCTGGGACACCCAGAACGTAGCCGACCTGCTCTGGGGCTGGGAACCCACCACCGCCCTCAAGGCAACCAGCCAACGGATCTTCGGAGACGCAGCAGACGACGAACAACAGAAGGTCAAGGACTACCTGCGCAAGAACAAACTCCCCACCGGCAGGTGGGACCTGCTGCCCTGGAACGTGATCGGAGAGTACGCAGACAAGGACGCCTTCCTCACTTTGCGCCTGCAAATGTACCAACAGTGGGTGATAGACGAGGGACTGGACGGGGAGTGGCTCACCGGTACCCAGGGCAAACTCCACGTGAGTGACGCGGTGCAGCGTAGACTGCAGGTCTCCCAGATGCTCTACCGGATGGAGCTGCGCGGCCTGCCCTTCGCAGCCCAGGAGGTGGGTAGGGTCGCAGCCGAACTGCGTAAACGCGAGAAGCAGCTGGTCACCGAACTGCCCTTCACCCCAGCGACTATCCCCGCAGCCAAACACTACTGGTTCGGGCACGGCAAGAACAAAGCCGGGGTGCAGGGACTGGGGATGAACGCCCTGTCCCTGACCGAGTCCGGACAACCCCAACTGAACGCCTACGTCGTACGCAAACTGGCCGAACGTGGCACCCCAGGTGTCGAGGTCTGGCGCAACCTGACCAAGGTCAAGACCGCCAACGAACGTTGGTACTCCGGCTGGGGGTCAATGCTCGGAGACGACGGCAGACTCCGAGGGAACATCCGACAGAACGGCACAGTCAGCGGTCGGTTCTCGATCAGCCGGGTCCAACTGCAGGCCATCCCCCACAACTTCAGGTTGGAGGGCTACTCAGTCCTGGAGGGGGTACCCACACCCAGGGACCTTATCGGGCTCGGAGTGCCCGAGGGTTACCAACTCTGGGAGCTTGACCTGGCCAACGCCGAACTGCGGGTGGCTGCCCTGATGGCTGGCTGTCAGCGGATGCTCAGCCTGATCGGGGAGGGAGCAGACCTGCACGGAGACGCCGCCACCCAGCTCTTCGACGCCCACCCCGGGAGCCGCGACTGGGGCAAGATCCGAGGTGTGGCTAAACGCGCGAACTTCTCACTGATCTTCGGCGTCGGCTGGGAGAAACTACAGGCAGACATCGACACCCAGACCGGGGTCGTACTGACTGACCTGGAGGCCCAGAAGCTGGTCCACGACTGGAACAACCTCTACCCCGAGTACCAGAGGGCGATCCGGATGACCTCCCGGGTGGTCCGTAACAGGCAGATCAAACACGCCAAGGGTTGGGTGCAGGCACTCAACGGGGAGAGGCGGTGGTTCGGTCGGGACGAAGAGACCCACAAGGCCTTCAACCAGCGGGTGCAGTCCAACCTGGCCCAGTTTGGAGCCTCGTGGTGGCTAGAGGGTGAGAAGGTAATAGACCGCGAGCTTACAACCGCAGGCTACGGGGACGAGCTGGAGCGGGTCGGGCTGGTGATGCTGATCCACGACTCGATGGTCCTGCTGCTGCCCAAGGCTGACGGGCTGGACCGTAAGGTGGTGGAGCTGGTCCAGCAGGTCGGGGTTGACCTGTGGGACAAGACCTTCACCGGGGTACCTGGTGGTGTCGACGCTAAGGTGTGGGGCGGTGGAGACTAGGCCTTGACACAGACGCACGGATACTGTAGGGTAGGAACTACACCAAAGCAACAACTAGCCAACAACCAAAGGACACCCAGTGAAGATCAACAAGAAGGCCACCGCCACAGTCGGAGCCGCAGCCCTCGCAGCAGGCCTGCTCGGAGGCGTCATCGGGCACAGCTCAGCAGCCAACCAGGAGCGCACCCCCGAGGCCTGCATCAAGTACATCGACTACTCCGAGCAGGTCCTGGACCTGGTGATCGAAGGACTCGAAAACCCCTTCGCCCGGTCCCGGATCCAGGAAGAACTGGGCGACCTGGCCCTACCCTCAGGGATGGCCAAGAACCAGTGCCGCTCCTACGCCGAGTGACCCGCCGTGGCTAAACTCCGCAAACGCACCCAGAAACTGGACCAGCAGTACCTGAACCGGATCGCCAGAGACATCTGCGAACACGCCTTCGTCAACCACGCCACCTCACCCACCAGCCTCAGCTCAATAGACCCCGGGACGGTGATGCTCCTACACAACCAAGCCCTAGCCTTCCTGGCTAACACCCTCCCCGTCCTGCTCGAACACGGCTGGACCCCACCCACCACAACGCACCCGAAGGACTGATCCCCCGTGACCAGACTGAAACTCGACCCCTGGAGCCCTGACCAGTGCGTCACCTGCGGACACCGCTGGTCCAACCCCACACTCGCACGAGAGTGCGAAGAAAACCACCGTACGGACGCTGAACAGCGAGAGCGTACCGGCTGGGAAAGTGGGGCCTGGGGATGACCCGCCCAGCAGTCTACACCCAACCCTCCGACGCAGCACTCGACCTGGAGTCGATGCTCACACAAGAAGCCAACCTAGTGGTCCTAGGGAGCGCAGCCCAAGCCGTACACCTGCCCTCCTACCAGTCCCAGGTCCTCAGCCTCAACCGCAGGTCCAAGGACGACGAAGCCCACGAGAACAAGAAGTCCTTCTGGCGCAAACTCGGACGCGAACTCTACTGGTCACTGCAAGACCCAGAAGGCGAACTCGTCCAAGTCGAAGCCACAGCCCTCTACCCAGTCAGACTGGTGGTGGCCTACGGATTCCCCACCAGGGGTGAAGGCGCACTCGACCCCATCAACCTCAGCCGGATGACCAAACACCTAGTAGACGGGTTAGTCGACTCCGGGCTGGCACCCGACGACAGCACCCTCTACGTCACCGGCCAAGACTCCAGACTCCTACCTGGGTACACCCCACGAGGACGAGTCTGGGTGCAGGTGGCCTGCCTCGGCCACCAACCCGACCCCTACAACCACAACTGGAGGTACTAAACCTTGAAGGACAACACCCGAAGCCTGGTCCAGCTACAGTACGAGGCACGACGCTGGATCTCCCTAATAGCCGTCGCAGCACTCACCGCGACCGCCTGCCTGATCGGAGGGATGGTCACCGCCAACGCAGCAGAAGCCGCCTGGGTCAGTAAGACCACCTCAGGTGAACACAAGCCACAACGTTGGCACTGCAGGTACCTCGGGATCTGCAGCCAGACCCGCCACTACTACTGCGGCAACCCAACCATCGCTTACACCAACCCGCCACCGTGCCGACTCGCGCACTCCGGCTACGACCGTTACTAGGAGACAGCAATGAAACTCAAGACCAAGATCGGGTCCGCTCTGGCCACCGGAGCCCTCGTCCTCGCAACGTTCGGCGGTGTGCAGGGTGCCGCCCTGGCCACGGCTGAGCCCGCCGCCGCATGGACCCTCAAGATCACTCAGGTCAACCCCACCGAGTACATCAGGTACGGCACGCACACTCACAAGCCGAAGTCGGCTTGGTGCCTGGCGACCGGGTACTGCCACCTGACCAAGATCGCTGTCTGGGGGAAGAACAAGTATTACCCTCAGGGCAAGTGGTTCTACCACAACGACATCCACTGAGATGTGGACCTACCGCGCACCTCGTAGGTTCTACCGGAACGTCCGAAGTAAGGGCTGGTGGCTAGTCGTCTCACCCTGGTGCTGGGAACTGTACAGCTGCTTCTACGCCTAACCAACAACTAACCACAGGGGGTGGGTGGCCAACCAGGTCACCCACCCCACAACTAGCAAGGACCCCCAGTGGCACCTAGGATCACCGACCCCAACCCCTACTCCCCACTCGGCAACGACCCCGACGACCCACCCAAGCGACAGTTCCGCACAACCAAAGCTGCCTACGCCAACGGCTCCACCCAGAAACGCCACCCACTCGACGACTACCCCACACCAGAAGGGTTCGTCCTACCCCTGATCGACCGGCTAAAACTCGGTAAGGAGAACGTCGTCTGGGACCCCTGCGCTGGTGGTGGCTGGTTGGTCCAACACCTCAGGCAGAGGTTCGACACCGTACTCTACAACGACCTGCACTTCTCCGGCGACGACTTCCTGAAGGGCGTCCAGCCCGAAGGAGGGAGGGTGGACTGGGTGATCACCAACCCACCCTACAAAGCGGGTGAGGCCTTCGCCCGTAAGGCCCTGGAGTTCACCCCCAACGTGGCCTTCCTGATGAACTCCGGGTTCCTGGAGTCCGTGCGCCGAGCCGAAGGCCTGTTCCAGGAGTACCCCCTCTGGGAGGTGCTGATGAACAAGCGCAAGATGAAGATGAGGGACGGCAGGCCCTCGGTGTTCTCCCACGTCTGGCTGGTCTGGCGTGCAGAGCAGAGAGAGGGTACCAGGTGGGACTGGCTCGACAACTCAGGCGACCGGCTGATGCCCACAGGTGTCGCACCCGGAGTCTGGCCCGAGGACTCGGTCGAGTTCCTGCAAGCAACCAAGGAGGACGAACAGTGAACAAGGTAGCACCCAACCCGACCAGGCCGGTCTACACCTCACCAGACGGCCAGCAGCACCAAACCTCCGAACGTACCGCCGAGGGAAGCTGGGCAGTTGAAGCCAGCTGCATCTGTGGCTGGTACAGTCGGTGGAGCGTAGCGGACGGGTCCGCCCAGCAAGCCGCCTACGGACACCTCGTCTACGTCGGAGCAATCAACAACAACTGACCGACACAGGGGGTTGTTACTACCGCAAGACTGTGGTAGGATAGAGAAACCAGGTGGGGGTCCTAACCGGGACCCCCACTCCCTTACCAAGGAGCTCACCCAAGTGAACCAGACCAGCCTCGCCCAGCCCAACACCCTCGACGTCGTCGTCGGCACCCAGTACGGGTCCGAAGGTAAAGGCCACGTCACCGACCAGGTCATCCGGCAGTACATCCGAAACCAGACCGAAGGAGTCGGCTCCACCGTCATCAGCGTCCGAGTCGGCGGACCCAACGCAGGACACTGCGTCCGCGACCCCGAAACCAACCACAAGTACGCCTTCAGGTCCATGCCCGTAGGAGCCATCTGGAACGCAGTCTCCCTCATCGCCCCAGGCTCCGAAGTCGACCTCGAAGTCCTGCACCGCGAAGTCACCGAACTGATCGCCAACGGACACCGACCCCACCTCGTCATCGACAGCCACGCCACCGTCCTGGAACAAAAGCACATCGACCAGGAGAAGGCCAGCGAACTCGGAGCCAAGGTCGGGTCCACCGCCAAGGGCATCGGCGCAGCACGAGCAGACCGGATCTGGCGCAGAGCCAAGACAGTCGGGCAGGTCTGGAACGACGAACCCGGGAACACCCTGCACCTGATCTACGCCGAACTGCTCTCAGTCGGAGGGATCCTGTTGGTCACCGACACAGTCGAACTGCTCGACGGCTGGCTCGACTTCGGCGGGTTCCACGTCGTAATCGAAGGTACCCAAGGCTACGGACTCGGCCTGCACACCGACCTCTACCCCCAGTGCACCAGCAACGACGCCAAAGCCATCGACTTCCTCTCACAGGCCGGGATCAACCCCTGGGACGACCGCTGGGGAACCTTCCAGGTCACAGGCGCAACACGCACCAACCCCATCCGGGTGGCCGGGAACTCCGGACCGCTCAAGGGCGAAACCACCTGGGAAGACCTCGGACAGGACAGCGAGAAAACCACAGTCACCCAGAAGACCCGCCGCGTAGGAGAGTGGGACGGGGAACTGGTGCACAACGCAGTACGCGCAGGAGGCGTGCACCGACTCGCCCTGACGATGGTCGACAAAGTCATCCCCGGGCTCGCCGGACTCGAAGGGACCTGGAACTACCCCACCCCAGTCGGCAAGCTCGACCCCGCCAAGTGGACCCCCCAGCGTGAACTGGCAGACTTGGTGGCCCGAGTCGAACTGGAGACCGGCTGCCAGGTCTGGCTAGTCACGACCTCAGAGACCACCGCAGTCGAACTGAACAGGAGCTGACCGTGAGCGTCCACAACCACGACCAGACCAAACTCCAACGACCAGTCACAGTCACCCAGAAGGAACCCACCGTGAACTTCGGCCAGCCAGGCAAAGAAACCACCCGACGCTCCACCCGCGAGTACATCAAACACGTGCAAGACCACGCAGCCGAGACCAAACTCAAAGAACTGTGGCTGCAGCTCGCAGAGAACGAAGTAGAGAAGACCGTCCCCAAGGCGGTCGAGTACGGCCAACAGTCCCTGATCAACCTCGGCACCCAGCTCGACCTTATCCGCCCAGACGGTAAGCGCAGCCGCACCGACGCCCAGCGGATGGAACTGGCCTGCTGGTCCTACTTCAACGGCAAGATGCAGCGCTGGAACGACGCAGTCCTACAGGGCAAACAGGTCTCAGACGACACCCTGTTCGACATCGGAGTCTACGTCCGGATGGTCCAGGTCATCAGGGCAACCGGCAACTGGGTGAACCAGCGGTGAGCGGCACCTTCGGACCCTGCTGCACCAACGGCGACTGCTGTGGCCCAGGCTCCTACTGCTGCGCCAACACCGGACCCCACACCCACTCAGAACTCGACAACCAGGAAGACAACGTGACAACCACGACCCGACTGCAGCGACTCCGAGACGTCCAGTCCCAGATCGCCACCAACAGCACCGAACTGGCCGTCCTCAAAAACCAGAAACTCGCTCACCCCGACCGGCCCAAATCCGGCAAGCGACCCTCCCAGTTCTGGCTCACCTTCTGCCGCGAGTGGGAGCAGGACCGCACCAAACTGCTGAAACGCAACCACGAACTGGTCGAAGAACTCAACCAGGTCCGTCAAGAGTTCAGCCAAGACCCCGTCTCCACCTGGTCCCTAGGGAGGATCCTAGACCGCCTCGTCACCATCGAAGCAACCTTCGAAGAACAAGGCGAAGAAGTCGCCTGGGACAAACTCACCAAACTCATCGACGACCTGGAAGCCGAAGAACGGAACAGGAGCACCAAGTGAACCACGAACTGCAAGACTACAAGATCCTCCAGTACAAGCCCGTACGCGTGGACGAGTGGTGGCAAGCCCCAGACCGGGCCTACCCCGAAGACGCAGGCTACGACCTCGCAACCAGCGAGGACGTCGAAATCCCCCCGGGTGGCTTCCTCGACGTACCCACCAACATCGCGATGCTCCTACCCACAGGCACCTGGGGCTACCTCGTCGGAAGGTCGTCCACCCTACGCAAGCTCGGCCTGCTCGTCGCCCCAGGAGTGATCGACGGAGGCTACACCGGAGAACTCTACGCAGGAGTCCAGAACCTCACCAGCAGTGTGGTCAGGGTGGCCCAAGGCGACCGACTCTCCCAGATCATCATCCACACCAACACCACCGAAGCCACCGTACCCCAGTTCGCCTACGACGGGTTCAACCGCAAGACCGTACGGGGGACCGCAGGTTTCGGGTCCTCAGGAAAGTAGGAACCGTGGTAGCCAAAGACACCGACACCACAGGCTGGGACCCCAAACGCTGCTGGTCACCCAGCCGAAGGACCGGCCTGCAGTGTGGACTCGCACCAGTCAAAGGAGGGAAAGTCTGCGTCTACCACGGCGGAGGCAGTAAGTCCTACCGGCAGAAGTCCCTCGAAAAACTCCAGGTGGCCGAAACCAGCCGCAAATCCCTGGAGGCGATGAGGGCTCTGGGGTACGACCCAACCGCCGCCCACAAAGACCCAGCCGAAGTACTCGCCCAGCTCGTGTCCGACAAGGCCCGGGAGGTGGCCTGGGTGAGGATGATGATAGACCTGCACACCGGGACCGACCCCCGGAACGTACCCTCAGGGGAAGAAGGCGGAGAGTCCTGGAGAACAGACCAGCTCGTCTGGGGCGAAACCAAGAAACGCGACGGCTACACAGGGGAAGGACCGATAGACGAGACCGTCACCGAAGCTGGACTGAACATCTGGGTCCAGTGGCTACACCAGGCAGAAGACCAACTGGCCAAGTACGCTTCAGCCGCACTCAAGGCCGGAGTCGCAGCCAAACAGGTCGAGATCAGGAAGACTGAAGCACTCGTGCTGGTCGGGGTGATCCGCAAGGTGCTAGACTCACTGGAACTAACCAGGGCACAGCAGCAACGAGTGCCCGAGGTGGTGCCCGGGATCATCAGGTCCCTGGGAGAGAACGTGCTCAGCGGAGAGGTAATAGAGTGAACCCCAAACAGTGGGAACAAGCCCTCAACACAGCCCGAACCCAACCCCACGTCTCCTACGCGAACGAGACCATCTGCCCAGCCTGGAACGAGTGGTGCTGGCAGAAGGTCGACGCCGAACACCGACACGGGGACCAGTGTGACACCTTGTGCCCCTGTAAGGTCGTAGGAGTCGAACAGGCCGCAACCTCCGAACAGAACGGGCACCACTGCCAGAACTGCGGACACGAACTGGTACAACACGACTGCGCCGACGCAAGCTGCTCAGTAGGCTGGGTCGAGAACGCCTTCGGGATCTACGTCAACAACCCCGAAGGAGGGACCTGCGAGTGCCCAGGCTACAGGGTCGGGACCTAAAACACCCAGGTCTTGACAGGACCGCACTAGGCTGGTAAACTAGGAGAACCAACCCAGCCAAAACCCAGGAGACACCCAGTGGCCCCAGCTCACACACCCCCACAAGGGCACCGAGCTGGGGCCACACCCCTACCCGAAACGAGAACCAACGTGGAAATAGCAGTCAAAGTCCGCTCCCAAATCGGACGCGTCAAGCACCCAGACGAAGTCAGCAACCGCAACACCCACCAAGGCCAGTGCCAACAGTGCAACAAAGCCAACGTCGGACTAGACCCACAAGGTAAGTGCATCCTTTGTCGAGTCCATCAACACCTCACCAGCAACAAACAGCGCGAAGGGGACAAAGCTGTGGAACACAAGACCAGGCCCTACGGGGTCACCGAAGACCTGTTCAAGTACATCCGACCGATGAAGGCCTGCCAAGCCCACGCCTTCGAGCTGGTGTTCAACCAAGACACCGAGGCCGAACACGACGACAACCTCGTCCTCGCAGCCGAGTACCTCAGAGACGCCTACCTCTACGGACCAGACGAGTCCCTACGCAGAGTGGTCCCAGCACTGGACCCAGCACTCAGCCGAAGGTGCCTGCTGTTGTGGTTGATCGTCGGAGCTCGCTACGGTGACGCCCTCAGGCTGATCACCACCACCGGACACACCGAACTCGACACCCCCAAGGAGTGGTGACCGTGGGCTACGCCTACCAGAAGAAAGACTCACCCCTACACCAACTGTCCGCACGGATAGACTACCTGGTCCAACGGTTCGAACAGGTCGAGCAGGTCAACAGCGACCTGGTCAAGGAGACCGCCGAACTCAAAGCCCAGATCAACGGACTGCGAGCCCAACTCAAGGGGCGACCCGCAACCAAGGCTAAGACCACAGCCAAGGGTAAGAAGAAGCCCACCTCAGTCAACTCAGAGCAGTCCAGGCAAGCCCTCGTCCGCCTAAAAGAAGAGGGGTTCCCCTACTCCCTGGTGGCCAAGCGCGTCGGCCTCAGTAACGGGTACGTCTCAGGGATCGCCAACGGACACCGCACCTACGTCTCCCTCAAAGTCCACGACCTGCTGGTCGGGTTCAAGAACGAGAACTGCCGGTGAGCGTCGTGCAGAGAGTCTCGGTGGCCGTAGTCGGAGCCGAGCTGTTAGTGATGGGGTGGTGCGTAGTTGCAGTGGTACGGGTCTACCAGTCGGTCAAACACAAGAGTGGCTGACGTCAGGACACCTTCTCGTGGTAAACTGGGAAGCTAGACCCGACCTACCACGAGAAGGTGAACCCAAGTGACCGACCTCAACGTGTGGGACACCGTAGCTGGCTACTTCGAACGACCCGGAATCCAGTACCCCACACCACTCGACCTCGCCCAAGCCCTCGACCCCACGGTCCGCAGGTCACCCGAGCTCGAACTCATCAACGCCAAACTGGTCCACGCCTACAACACACCAGACTACCGGTTGATCATCTCCATGCCCCCACAGCGCGGTAAGTCCGAACTGTGCTCCCACTGGTTCCCCGTCTGGGCACTAACCCAAGACCCCGAAACCAGGGTGATCCTCGCCTCCTACCAGCAAGGGATCGCACGTCAGTTCGGTCGTAAAGTCAGGGACGAGTTCAAAAACCACAGTGAAGCGCTCGGGCTCAAGGTCCGAGGGGACCTCTCAGGTCAGACCGAGTGGCAGTTAGCAGACCACAGGGGAGGGATGTTCACAGCCGGTGTGGGCGGTGCCCTGACCTCCAAGTCAGCAGACCTGTTCATCATCGACGACCCCGTAAAGGGCCACGAACAGGCCAACTCCAAGACGATCCAGAAACGAAACTGGGAGTGGTGGACCGGCTCAGCCCTGTCCCGCCTCACAACCGGTGCCCAAGGTGCACCCGTGGTGATGGTCCTCACCCGGTGGTCTGAGCTCGACCTAGCCGGACAGGTGATGGCCCACGAACCCGGCGTGTGGGACTTCGTCAACATCCCCGCTCAAGCAGACCACAACCCCGACGAGGGTGAAGACGACCCCCTCGGACGCGAACCAGGCGAGTGGCTCAGAGACGTCAGGGGCACCACCGACGAGCAGTGGGAGAAACGCAAACGAGCCTCGGGACCCTGGACCTGGGCTGCACTGTACCAAGGCAAACCAGCACCCACCGAGGGAGGGATCTTCCCCAGAGACTGGCCAACCTACGAACAGCCGATGTGGGTCGTCAAGGAAGACGGTACACACTGGGTGGCCGGTGCGGAACACCACGGCTACGAACTCGTCCAGTCCTGGGACATGGCCTTCAAGGATACCGAGAACAGTGACTTCGTGTGTGGTCAGGTCTGGCTAAGGGTGGGTGCGGACGTCTACCTACTGGACATGGTCCATGGTAGGATGGACTTCAACCGTTCCTGTCAAGCCCTGGTCGACCTGACCGCTAAGTGGCCACAGGCTGGGGCCAAGTTCATCGAGGACAAAGCCAACGGTACCGCAGTGATTAACAGCCTGAGTCGGACAGTCCCAGGTCTGATCCCAGTCGAACCGGAGGGTGGTAAGGTGGCCAGAGCTAACGCGATCTCACCGTTCGTCCACTCCGGCAACGTCCACCTACCAACGGCCAAACTACTGCCCAGGGTGGCCACAGTCAGGGACGAGGCCGTGAACTTCCCCAACGGTGCACACGACGACTCCATCGACACACTCACCCAGGCTGTGAACCAACTGCTGCTCCGCCCGATCACCGGACAGCAGACCCAGTCCGTACACGACCTGGTCACCGACACTGAAGACTGGCAGATCAGTCCTTACTAGGAGACACGATGACCACCAACGAAGCTGCACCCAACACCGAGTCCCAGCTCAGGTCCGAACTGCAACTCGCCACCCTCCAACTCGAACAGGCGATGGAGTCCGTACAAGACCTGCAGCGTGAGAACGTCGGGTGGGCTCAGATCGGTGCTGGGTTGGACTCCGACCCGTCCCACGACACCCTGGTCAACAACGCCAACCTGGTCCGTGCGTTCTCAGGGATGAACCCCCTGATGATCAGGGCCAAGGTGGTGAGGTCGTCCTACGTGTTCGGGTCTGGTGTGGACATCAGTGCGACCACCGGTACCGAGGACGAGGGTGTAGCTCAGGACGTGTCCGAGGTCGTGACCAAGTTCGTAGACGACCCGGCCAACCAGGCTGCGGTGTTCGGTGAGCAGGTCCGAATCGAGTTGGAAAACGACAACTTCGACGACGGCAACCTGTTTTTCGCACACTGGGTTGACCCGATGACCGGTGAGGTGCAGGTCCGCACCCTGCCGTTTGACGAGGTCACTGAGGTGTACTCCGCACCGGGGGATAAGACCGTACCCTGGTACTACCTGCGGCAGTGGACCGAGCAGAACGACAACGGGCAGGACGTCCAGCGTAAGGCCTGGTACCCTGACCTGGACTACCAGCCTGCAGCGAAGATCCGCACCTTGAAGGGCCACCCGATCTTGTGGCCTGGTAAGGTGACTGCGGGTTACGGCGGTGGGGCTGCGGTCTACCACCTGAAGGTTAACACTGTTGGTAGGTCGAGGCGTTGGGGTGTGGGCGACGGGTTCGCTGCGATGCCCTGGGCTAAGTCCTACTCGGGGTTCCTGTCTGACTGTGCCAAGCTCTACCAGTCGCTGGCCAAGATCGCCCACCTGGTGTCCGGGTCTAAGAACAAAACCCAGATGGCGCGGTCCGCTGCTCAGGCTCAGGCCTCCCCCGCTGGTGGTGTACTCTACGGGTCGGACCTGCAGTTGCAGACTCCGAACTTCTCGGGGATTAACCCTAACCACGGTCGTCCGTTCGCCTCGATGGTTGCGATGGCCACTGGTGTCCCGGTCACGATCCTCACCGCTGACCCGGGTCAGGAGGGTGCACGGGCGGTGGCTGAGACGCTGGACAAGCCGATGCGGTTGGTGATCGAGGGTCGGCAGTCGTTGTGGGCTGAGTTCTACCGTGCGTCCTGTGGTTTCGCTGTGGAGCAGGCGGTGTTCGCTCCGCGTGGTCCCTTGAAGGGGACGGTGGTACAGCTTGGGGACCGTAAGGTGGTGCAGTTCACTGACGACACGGACCCGACCATCGAGGTGGTGTTCCCGGAGATTGAGGATAACAACGTCGAGCACCTGGTGGAGTCGATCGTCAAGGCGGACGCTACTGGTAAACTGCCCCCGTTGGTGACCCTGCGTCTGCTGCTGCGGGCTCTGGAGCTGGAAGACGCCGAGCAGATCTTGGAGAAGTACACCGACCCGGAGACCGGTGAGTGGTTGGACCCTCAGGTGTCGGCTGACGCTGCCGCTGGTAACGCTGCCGCTGACGAGTTCAGGCGCGGTCGTACCCCTGCCGGTGGTGCTGCTGCTCCCGCTGCGGACCAGGACGAGCAGGAAGAGGACTGACCGGTGGCACTAACCCAACGCGCGGTTGAAGCGATGCGCGACTCACGAGCCCGGGTGGTGGAGCTGACTGACCAACAGGTCCTCACCCTCACCCGGGCTTGGGTGGAGGCCTGGGACGGACTGAGCGACGAGTTCCTAGACTCGTTGGACGAGCTGTTCACCCTGAACGGTCCGGGTCCCCTGCCTGGTCCCCAACTGGCGCAGAGTCGCAGGTTGGCCCAGGCGTTGCAGCAGGCCGAGCAGGCGTTGGAAGACCTGACCGGTCAGACCGTGTCGGTAATTAACGGGGACCTCAGGGGCGCGGTGGTTGACGCTGCGGAGTCCCACCTAGCCTCGTTGCAGGCCCAGCTCCCACCGGAGTTCAACGACACCGACTTGGTCAGGTTGAGTCCTCGGGCTGTGGACCAGATCGTGACCAGGACCTCACAGCAGGTCACCGCTGCGACCTACGCCCTGACCCCAGCCGCTGTGGCCTCGATGCGTCGTGAGTTGGTTCGTGGTGTGGTGGTTGGGGCGAACCCCCGGGTCACGGCTAGGCGGATGGTGCGCGGTGCGGAGGGTGGGTTCAACGGTGGGTTGACTAGGGCGATGACTATCGCTCGGACTGAGACCTTGGACGCCTACCGGCAGTCTAACCTGCGGTCTTCGGTGGCCAACCAGAAGCTGATCAAGAACAAGATCTGGGTGTCTGCCCTGGACTCCAGGACCTGCGGGTCGTGCCTGGCGCAGCACGGGACTGAGTGGCCGGTGGACGCGTTCGGACCTGCAGACCACCAACAGGGTCGGTGTACGTTCATCGACAAGACGCTCGACTGGGGAGAGATCGACCCGAGGTGGGCTGACCTGGACGAGCCGAACCCTTACGACCTGCCCGACCGTGACGCTTGGTGGGGTAACCTTACACCAGAGTCACAGAACGACGTTTTGGGTAAGACACGCGCTGAGCTGCTCAGGTCTGGTAAAATTGGCTGGGACGACCTCTCCACGCGGGTCGAGACACCTGGTTGGCGTCCAAGTTACAGGCTGACCAACGTACGCGACCTACCAACACTGGAGGACTGATGACTCAGGTTAGGATCTCGGAGGCTACGGGCTCCGCTGGTACCTTGACCGGTGCTCGTCAACTGATCACGGTCATCACCCCCGGTTGGGGTTCGTCGGGTTACTACTCGGCGGAGGTGTTGCAGCAGGCCGTGAAGGACAAGGTCTGGCCTGCTGGGACCCGGATGTACGCTGACCACCCGACCTACACTGAGCAGGCCGAACGCCCAGCCCGGTCGATCCGGGACATCGCTGCTCACCTCACCCAGGACGCGGTGTGGAACGAGCGGGAGCAGGCGGTACAGGCTGAGGCTCGGGTACTCCCGGCCTGGCGTGAGACGCTCAAGGAGCTCAAGGACGTCATCGGCACTTCGATTTACACTCTCACTGAGGCTGAGATCGGGGAGGCTGAGGGTCAGCACGGTCAGCTTGTGGTGCGGATGATCCCTGACCCGTTGAACTCGGTGGACTACGTCACGTCCCCTGGTCGTGGTGGCCGGATCACCACGGTTTTGGAGTCCGCACGGGAGGTCACCCACAACGACCTCCGTACCCAGTTGTCCGACGCTCTGCGCAGTTCGTACGAGGCCGATGGCCACTACGTCTGGGTGGAGGACTCGAACGAAGAGGTGGTGTGGTTTACCCTTGAACGTGTAGACTCGGCACCAGCACTTTACCAACAGTCGTACACGGTGGCCGAGGGTCAGGTCACCTTTGAAGATTCGCCGGTCGAGGTTACCCGTGTGGTGAGCTTCGTACCAGTTGAGCAGGAGTCTCCGTCAACACCGGCTGGAGATCAACCAACCCAGGAGGGTACCACCATGGCTACCATCGACGACGCGGAGCTGGTGCAGCTCCAGGAGTCTGCCAGCCGGGCGACCGCGCTGCAGGCTGAGCGGGACGAGATCGCTGCTGAGCGTGACCGCCTCGTGCAGGAAGCAGCCGAGTCTGCTCTCAACGAGCGGGTCCGTTCGGCTGAGTCCGCTGTCACCACTGCGTTCGGGGACGACGTCCCCGCGTTCTACCTCGAATCGGCTCGGCGTGCAGCCCGAGCTGAGGACTTCAACCAGGAGGCCTTCGAGGCCCAGGTGAACGAGGCCGCTGCTGCTCGTGAGTCCAGCGCTGGTGCGGGTCGTCCGTCCGGTGTTGGTGAGACTCGCTCTGTCGAGTCTTCGTCCGCGTCCTCCCCGGTCACCCGTACCGCTGAGGACTTCATCTCCGCTCTGGAAGGTCGGTGAGTCTGGTGGCAATGAACCAGCGTTACACCCAGTTCAAGCACATCAAGGTCACCGCTCCGGCTGACGTCACTTCGGGTTCGCCCGTCCGTGTCGGCTGTGTCGCGGGTGTGGCCAAGTTCGACGCCCTGTCGGGTGAGCCCGTCACGATCTGGCTCGACGGCTCCTACACCATCGAGGTGGCTGGCGCACTGACCGAGGGTCAGGTCGTCTACATCACCTCCGCTGGTGCGCTGACCGCCACCGCAGGTACCAACCACCCCTGGGGTGTGGCCGTTCTCGCCAAGGCTGCTGGTACCAGTGACGCCGAAGTCGCCCCGTTCGGCAACAACCCCGCAGTCGCTGTTGCGGCTGGAGCCTGAGAGGAAGAGCAGTGATGACTACTAACAGCATCGATCTGAACCGCGAAGGCTTCCGCCGCGCGACCACCCGTGAGGAACGCGTCTTCGAAGCGGCTCGCCTGTTCGGTCAGGGACGTAACGCGTCCCGCGCACTGACCCAGGCTGTCCTGCTGGAGGCCTTCTCCACGTCCGACTTCCCGGTCCTGCTGGGCGCTGCTTTCGAGCAGCAGGCCCTCGCTGCGTACCGGGACACCAACTTGGAGTTCGAGCCGCTGCTCACGGACGTGACGGTGGACGACTTCGAGCGTCGTAAGCTCGTCGACCTCTGGGGTGCGGACGAGTTCGAAGAGGTCGAGGAAGGTGAAGAGTACAAGGGTGGGATCCTGAAGGAGACCGACCTGTACCACGGCACCGGCAAGTACGGCAAGGTGTACGGCCTGACCTGGGAGCTGCGACTGCGTCGTCGGTTCTCGGACCTGGCGAACTTCCCCCGGATGCTCGGTCAGGGAGCCGTCAAGGGCCAGAACTCGGCGGTGGCCAACCTGCTCACCACCACCAACGGTTGGTCGACTGACTTCTTCGGTACGGTCGCGACCGCTGCTTTCTCGGGTGACGCCCTGGACGCCGCGATCAAGGAACTGGCCACCCGCAAGAACCACCGCGACGAGCTCGTGGGCACCGACCAGTTGATCCTGGTCCACGGTCCTGCGCTGCGTCCGGAGGTGAACCGGATCCTGAAGGCCACCGAGCTGGAGGTCAAGGTCACCTCGGGTTCCCGCACCACGACCACCCGGGTCCCGAACCCATACCTGAACGTGGTCACCCCGCTGGAGTCTCTGACCCTGGCGACCAAGCTGGGCACCTCGGGTGCCACCGGTTGGGCTCTGCTCCAGTCGAACAGCTCGGACCTGCCCTCGATCATCCGCACCAAGCTGGCCGGTCACCCCGACGTCGACATCCGTGTGAAGCGGGACCAGGGGCAGTCGGTCAACGGTGGGGACGTCTCGGTGGACGATGGGTCGTTTGACGACGACACGATCTGGTACCGTGGGCGCTCGACCCTCGGTGTGGACGCTGGTTTCACGACTGGTGTCTACGCCTCCAACGGCACGGCCTGATCCAACTAGGTCACCAGTGGGACCCGCATCCGCCAAGTGTGGGTGCGGGTCCCACTCGTAGGGAAGAAGGCACACGGTGATCGACTACACTACGAACGTTGGCCGGGTCCGGCTGAACGTTGCGGACACGAATGAGTCTGCGCTGCTGTTGGAGGACGCCCAGATCCAGTCTTGGTTGGAGCAGAACGGGGACTCCACGAACTGGGCCTCGTACTGGGCGTTGGTGACTATCGCCACCTCTGAGGTGTTGGTCTCGAAGAAGATCCGCACCCAGGACCTGTCTACTGACGGGGTGGCCGTGGCGGACGCCCTGCTGAAGCTGGCGGGGATTTACAAGTCTGCTGCTTTGGAAGAGGACGGTGAGGCGGACTTCGTTGGGTTCGCTGCTCCTGTCCACAACACGTCGTACCTTGAGGGTGAGGAATTCCGCTTTGGCTCCGCTCTCTAACCACCGGATGGTCCCCCCTGGGTGGGCGGCTCACCACCGTCCCTCGGTGGCCACCTCAATGTCGATGCTGTGTGAGTTGCACGAGGCTGATGGGGCTCCTGTCTGGCCGTCCGAGACACCCTCTCCTGGTGAACGGTACGCTACGGGGGTCCCGTGTAGGGTCCAGCAGTTGCAGCGTTCACAGGAACCCACAGTCGTGGGCCAGAGTGTGGCACTGCGTGAGTACCTGGTCACTCTGCCGGTGGCTCTGGTCCCCGAGGCTGCACTGTCGGTCTCTAACGACACCCCCTGGGTCACTCTTACCGGTGTGGTCCCGGGGTACGAGGGTGACGTCGACCCCCACCTGGTGGGTCGGTCTTTCAAGGTGGTCTCGGTCCAGAAGGGCTCCCTGTTGTGGGAGCGTGACCTGATCTGCGTGGACGACCTGACGAACGGGGTGTCCCAGTGAGTACACCACACGAGTTCGCTGCTCAACTGAGGGCTGCGTCGAAGAAGGCACCAGCTAAGGTGGCTCTGGCCACCGGCAAGGCTGTGTTCGACACGACCTCTAACGCTAAGGTCCTGGCACCTGTGGACACTGGCCACCTGATGGGCACTATCGAGGGTGAGGTGGTGGTCACTGGGACCCTGATTGAGGGTCAGGTCACTGCTGCTGCTAGCTACGCTAAGTACGTGGAGCGGGGCACCTCGGTGATGGCCCCACAGCCCTACATGGGTCCTGCGTTTGAGAAGCACTCGGCTAAGTGGGTCGAAGCGATGAAGAGGATTGGGGCTGAGCTGACGTGACTGACGCTTACGCTGTTTTCAAGTTTCTGGAGCCGAGTTTGGAGTCTGTTCCTGGGCTTGGCCCTGGTCGGGTGTTCACGGGTTCGGTGAAGGAGCCGGTGCCCACGGTCGGGACCACGGTGTTACCTTACGTGGTGTTGTGGCCTGGGTCTGGTTCGTTCTACGAGGAACGCCCGGTGAGTCAAGACCCGGTGACTGGTGGGCTGACCGTCCGGTTCACTACGACTGTTGCTGGTGGCGAGATCTGGGCTCTGCTTGGTACAATTAAACGTGTACAGGCGCACCTCTCAGGTCTAGCGGTCGGTTCAGGTGTGGTGAGGGCTGTAACGTTACAGCAGGAGGCGGCGACCGTGTCTTCGGACACGGGGGTCACTCCCAGTCGGTTGTTCATCCCCCTGGCGTGGACGTTGCAGACCAACACTAACCCCGAGTAGGAGACACCAATGAGTGGACACACGCAAGACGGCAAGATCTGGGTCGTCCGGACTCGTGACGGTAAGAAGGTCAGGGTTCATCCGAACCTGTTGGCCTCGTTCCCGTCGAAGTTCAAGCTTCCCCCGTCCTCGGTGGCTAAGCCCACCGCCACCCCCAAGACCGTTAGGGTGCAGGAACCTGTCGCCCTTCCCAACACTGAGAACAAGGAGGCCTGACCGTGGCCGCTGAATCGATGTCCAGTCTGCCGCTGCAGACCTTCGCTGAACTGAACCGCCGCCTGGTGGCGATCGTCGACCCGCCCGAGTCCCTGGAGGACCTGACGGCAACCGAACTGAACGCCGCTCTCGACGTCTCGTGTCGTGCACTGTCCGAGGGCACCCGCTTCTCGGCCACCGCGTCTGAGACCGTGGCCGAGGCTGCGATCTGCGAGGTGAACACCACTGCGGTGTTCGGCTCGTCCAACTACGAGGCCCAGGTTACGGGGTTCCGGTTCTTCGACGACGCCGCTCCCGGTGCCGGTGACGCGACGGGCGATGCCCTGTTCGCTGCACTGAAGGACCGTGGGAACCGGGTGGCGTTCGTGGAGCGTCACGTCAACAAGAAGTGGAGTGAGGACTTCGCTGCGGGTGACGAGTACTCCGCCTTCCTGGTCGACGCCGACAACTGGCAGCGACCCTCGGACCAGACGACCGGCTACATCAAGTTCGTGGTTCCGCTGTCCGTCAAGGACGCGGTGCTGAACGGCGTGGTGGCCACCGGGATCTGATCCGACACTGAACACACCGCCACCCTGGGTTGAGGTCCCCGGGGTGGCGGTGTTCCAGTACCAAGACTTTGACCTCAACTCCAAGACCTCAGGAGAGACTAATGACTGACAGCACCCAGAACCTGGACCCGGACACCTTCGACGTGAGTGAGTGGATGGGTAACGACGACCCGGACGCTTACCGTAACCGTACCACGGTGGAGGTGTACGTGGTGCGCCCTGGTTTGCGTGAAGAGTTGGACAAGCTGGGTGCTGAGCACGACCGGTACACTGCCCAGTTGGAGTCGTTGAAGGCCACCAAGGGTGAGAGGTCGATTGCTGACGCGGGACCGGCTGCGGTGAAGACCAAGTTGGCCGACGTTGAGGCCCGGATGGAGAAGGCCATCGAGCGGGTCGGGGGTGCTCGTCGTGAACTGGAGGTTGTTGGCCTGATCACCCCGGAGATCCAGGCTGCTGTTCAGTCGGTGGAGTCGTCGGACGACTACGACCGGACTATCGCCCTGCTGGCTGCTGCGTGCAGGGTCAACGGTCAGCACCTGTCGCAGGACGGTCTGCGTCGTCTGCACCCGGCCATCGGTCAGTCGCAGTGGCAGAAGCTCGTTGAAGCTTACAACCAGGTCACGCACGGTGACAGGTGGGCGGTGGTGGGGCTCCCTTTCTCGTTGACGTCCTCGCCCGACCACAGTCAGCGGTAGCTCGTGCGGTGTTGAGGGTGTCTGCCCAGTACCAGCAACCCCCCTCTTTGTGGTTTGGTGGGGACGGTAGTTGGACTGAGAAGGACAGGGCTCTCACGTTGGCACACGAGGTTTACAAGTCCGGTTTGTGTGGGGACTGTGGACGTCCGGTTGATGAGTGTAGTTCGGGTTCGTACAAGGTCGAGACCAGGACCTGCCAGCCCACTGCGGCTGTGGAGCGGTGGCGTAAGGAGAACAAGACGACACCTCCTGGGGTGGTCCTCACTGCGGTGAAGATCGAACACGAGGGTGGGGTAAACCCGACTGCTGCGTCCGCACCGGACTGGTGGAAGGAACAGAACGGGTACAACCCGGACGGCACCAAGAAGGAGCAGACCGATGGCTGACGAGTCCGTACGGGTACGGTTTGAAGCTGAGACCTCGGGGTACACTAAAAACGTGGGTGACGCCGCTAAGGCCACCGAGAAGCTTGGTGACGCTGCGGACCAGGCGTCGAAGAAGGGTAAGGGGATCGGGGAGGGCCTGGGCAAGGGCCTGCCCGAGGCTACCTCTAAGTTTGGTCGTCTGTCTGCTGCGGTGACCAAGCACTCGGACTCGATGCAGAAGGTCGGCACCACGTTCGTGGGGATCGGCCTGGGGTTGACCGCTCTGGCTGTTGGTGCTGGTAAGGCCGCGATGGACTGGGAGTCCGCGTGGGCTGGGGTGATGAAGACCAACGAGGGCACCGCTGAGCAGACCCGCAAGCTGGAGACTGACCTGCGCGCGTTGACTGGTGTCCTGCCTGCGACTCACACTGAG
>CAZUIY010000075.1:0-4177 GCA_964619975.1 uncultured Gemmatimonadales bacterium | reverse complement strand
CGACATGCCGGACGAGCCGGCGGAGGAGATGGCGGTGCCCGTCGAGACGGAGGCGCCCGCCCGGATGACGGAGCCCGGCGATTCCACACCGGCCGAGTCGGAGCCCCCCGGATCGCCGGAGGTGGACGCCGGGCCCGTCCCATGAGGCTCGACCGGCCGCTCCAGAGGGAGGTCCGGGACCGGTACGACGAGCTGACCTACCGTGAGTCGCTCCAGCGGCTGGGAGTCTCTCCGCCGGTGACGGTGGATGAGATCCGCGCCGCGTGGAAGGCCCGCGCGCGGCGGCTCCACCCGGACCGCTTCGTCCACGACCCGGAGGAGGCCGTCCGCGTCACCGGCAAGATCCAGGAGGTGACGGCCGCGCGCGACTACGCGCTCCGCCACTTCCGCGCCTTCGACCTGATCCAGCAGCGCCGCGCCCGCGCCCGCCGGCCCGACCACGCCTCCGCCGGCGGTGGTTGGCGCGAGTGGGCGATGCTGCCGGTGACGTTCCTCTACGCCGTGGCGACGCTGGTCGCCGCACTGCCGTTCCTCCCGGCGCGGGCCGCGCTCCGCTCCGGGCGGCGCGAGCGCTTCGCCGCGCGACCGGGGCTGGTGCTGGTCTGGCGGCTCTGGCTGGTGCTGGCGCCGCACGCGCTGCTCCTGGCGCTGGTCCTGACCGTGGAGCCACCGGCGCTCCGCGCCTGGCTGGCGCTCGCCCTCCTCGTCATGGTCTCCGCCGACGTCGCCACGCTGGTGACCGGCGACGTCAACGAGCTCCGGCGTCACCGCGCGGTGACCCGGGCGCGGACGCTGGCCGAAGGGGTCGCGCTGGCCGCTTGAGGCGTGAGGCCTATAGCCCCGAGATCTCGTAGACGATGATCTCGTCGGCCCAGAACCGGGTGAAGATAAGCCGGCCACGGCGCTCGTCGTAAACGGCGTCGCAACAGGGGCTCGCCAACGTCGACTCCGGGAACCGTTCGATCCCCAGCACTTCGACCACGTCGCCCGTTTCGCCGTCCAGAACGATCACCCCATGGCTGATCGGCACCAGCGTGAGATCCTCCACGATGACATATGGACTTCCACCTCCCGTGATCAGCGGCTCCTGACTTGTCGCTATCGTGTCGGTTTCGGAGAGCTGGCCGGTGGCGGGATCATACATCAGCGAAAGGGCCGGTCTCGAAGGGATCCCCGAGCTGGGGCGGAAGGTTCCGATCACCTTCACCCGCCCCGATCCCAGGGGGACCAGGACGCCTTCACCCAACCAGAATGGGAGAGGCTGTTCATCCACGATGTCGAGCGACGACGCATTCAGCGTGTAGATCCGGTCGTCGGGGAATTCGCTGGCTACGAACAGGAATTCGCCGCTCCTCGACACGGCCATCCGGACCGGATCGACGGCGAAGCGGGCGGTCTCCACGCCCTCGTCATCCGTGCGGATCACGTCCCCGATCCGGCCGCTGAAGAAGAATCCGCCACCGTTTCGATCGGTAAGCGCCTCGACGGCCGTGAAGCTGACCTTGAATCGCTCTTCCAGATCGGGGACCGAAAAGCCCCGGCTGAAGCCGAGCCGTTCGGCCACCACCAGGAGGTCACCGTCGTTGGAGAAAGCAAGGCCCCGCGGCAGGCCCAGTCCATCGACTCGCCCCACCTCCTCGTAGGTGTCGGCCTCCAGCAGGACGAACATCCCGTCGCTCTCCCCCGTCACGGCGAGCCACTCGCCATCCGGCGAGAGGGCCAGGCCGGTCGGAAAGTCCCCGACCGGGACGGTGGCGATGTGGCGGAATTCGAGACCGCCATCGTCGTCGGACCCGGTGGGACCGTCGTCGCACGCAAGTCCTGCGGCGATACATGCCAGCCATACTCTGCCGAGCGCCCTCATCGGTCGGTGATGCCAAGTGGCTGTTCATAGAGGTGACGCAGAGTCGCGACATCGCGTTCGGTCGGAACGGAGGCAGCCTGGAATGTGCTCATGACATCTCCCACATAGGGGCTGTGGGCCCAGAGGCCCAGTGCGTGCCCCATCTCGTGGACCGCCGATAAGAGATAGTTCCCTGGAGGCGCCGGATCCGTGGCTGGGAATGGCAGGTCGATCGTAACGCGCTTGAGACGCATGGCTTCCCGGTCAATGGTCGGATAGGCGGAGATGCGCGCCTGGCTGATGACGTGGATGTCCGCCGCGCCCTGCTGGTCGATCTCGCGAAAATCCAGCAGCGTGTCGGGCAGGATCCCCTGCCACCGACGGAACCCCGCGAGGATCTGTTCCCGATAGGCCGGAGGGAAAATCGGATCGAACCAGACGGCTAGCTCGGGGTCCTCCAATCGCCATCGGATGATCTCGTACCGATCGAAGGCGTGCAAACCGTAGTCGTAGACCCGTTCGTCTTCCAGATCGGGACCTACGAACGCGAACGAGCCGGGCGCTCGCATGGAGTCCTGCTTGCTCTCGAATCGGGATACCCGCACGGGTGGCCAGAGAACCCAGACACTCACCTCTGATGCGACCTGCGGGAGGGGCGGAAGAGCCCGGATCAGCGTGTCCGACACCTCCAGGACATCCCCGACTTGCTGCCATCGCCCCGAGGGCGGGATGACGGTCTGAAAGTGCACCTGCATGCCGGGTTCGAAACCGGTCCCTCCGATCCGGATCGTATCCCGGAGGAGGAGGTTCAGTGATGCATGCGGGGGGTTGACGAAATCCACTCGCCGCTCCACGGGTGGGGTGACGGGAATCTCTGGAGCGGTCTGAGGCGCTACACCCGGCTCCGCACAGGCCCCCCAGGCCCATGCGAGCAGAATGATCGACCACCTCGGGATTAACATACAAACCGGCAGGACGAGAGGGGCGGAGCGGAAGGACGTTACGATTCGAGAAAGTAGTGGGGTTGCTCGACTTACGCCACAGGAAGGGGTCGCGCTGGCCCCCTGAAGCGGTGTGTTGTCGTGCGGCTTTCCGCCGCGCTACGTTGATTCCATGATGCCCGTGGAAACCCTGGAGCAGACCGTGGAGCGCATCACCGCGGTCGAGCCCGAGATCCGCTCCCTGGGTGTGGAACGACTGGCCGTTTTCGGCTCTGTTCTCCACGGCAGCACTTCCCTCGACAGTGATGTGGATCTTCTGGTCCAGTTCGAGGCCGGGGTCAAGAACTACACCAGGTTCCTGGCGTTGTCCGACCTCCTGGAGGCGCAACTGGGTCGACGTGTCGAGCTCGTGCCCACCGAGGCTCTCTCGCCGTACCTCGGCCCCCGGATCCTCGCCGAAGCACGAGATGTCCTCCGCGCCGCGTGAGTATCTCCGAAGGGCTCCTACGAAGGACGAATTGACTCTCGTCTTCGAACAGGCGGACGACTGGGTCGTCGCTCATTGTGACGAGATCCCGGGAGCGAACGGACAGGGCAGGACAAAGGAAGAGGCGCGTCAGAGCCTGGTTGAAGCCATCGCCCTGATCCTTGAGGACCGGCGTGAAGACGCACTCCGAGGAGCTCCCGGCGACGCGGGAAGGTGACCCCGGAGAACCGAGAAATTCGCCGATACATCCCCATTGCAGAGTGTGACCGAACCGCCCTCGAGCAGATCCTGAACGACCCGCGGGTCCGGAGGCATCTGGTCTATCATCCCCTATTTGACCCGGCGGGTCTCGAGAAGTGGGTCGCTTCCAAAGCGGATATGGATCGCACGGTGGGGTGCAGGGTCCGAGGTGTACTCATCCATGGCCGGCTGGCGGGCTGGTGCGGGATCCAGGTGGGGCGGCCGCAGTGGTCGAGCGAGGTCCAGGAGGGGCGGCACGACCTGGGCATCGTCCTGGACCCTGCCTTCTGGGGACACGGACCGGCCATCTTCCGGGACATGCTGGAATGGAGCCGGGAGATGGGTCACCCGGAGGTGTACGTCTACCTCCTGGAGTCCCGTCGGGAATCCAAGGCGATCATGGCGAGGGGCGCGCCGGCCGGCGAGGTCCGGCTGATGGACCGGACGTTCCGGGCGTACAGAATCCCGGTCTGAGCTCCCGCGGGCCCGCCGGGACCGGCCTACACCCTCCGGGGTATATTGGTCGTTTCCCGTCGATTCCACCCCGCGAGGCCGATGCCCGACGACCGTGTCTCCAGGACCGCGCTGGCGGTCTCCATCCTCCTGCACGCGGCGCTGGCGGCGCCGGTGTGGAGCGGGCTCCTGCCGGCGGGGCTGACCGGCTCC
>CAZUIY010000074.1:0-6200 GCA_964619975.1 uncultured Gemmatimonadales bacterium | reverse complement strand
CCCTCGCCGTTCACGTCCCAGTTGAAGCCCAGGCGGGGAGACAGGATCCCGTTGCCGCTCGGCATCTCGCTGGTGTTCCGGCCCAGCTGCTCGACCGGCGCGTTCCGCAGGGGTTCGTCGAGGATGGTCGGGTGGTCGTAGCGGAGTCCCGCGGTCACCACCACGTTCTCGAACCCCCGATACTCGGTCTGCCCGTAGATCGCCAGGTTGTTCACCGTGAAGCGGGCGTTGGGATCGTCGACTCCCGGCACCAGGACCGACTTGGAGAACTCGCTCGGGTTACTGGCCAGGAAGTCCTCCATGCTGTCGAACACCCAGCCGCCCGTGCTGTTCGCCAGGAACAGGTTGCGGAACTTGAAGATCTGGTCGTTGATCCCGACCGTGACCCGATGGTTGTCCCCCATGTCGAAGCTGAAGTTGTCCGAGAACTCCCACATGTCCTGGTCCAGCGAGTTCCCCTGGCTGAAGGTCTCGGCCCCGGCCCGCAGGGTCACCGTCCCCGATCCGTCCGCGTCGGGGAGGTTCTCGACGCTGATGGTGGGATAGCTGGTGACGGGGGTGCGGACGTCCCGGATCCGGGTGTACCCGAAGGTCGCCTCGTTGAAGCCGCTTTCCCCGATCGACGAGTTGAGCGTCGAGACGAAAGAGTGGGTGGTCGACTCGTTGAAGTAGAAGTTCGACGACAGCGAGTAGGTCGATCCCCCGAATCGATTCGGGACCACGTCGTCCTCGGCCCGCACGTAGTTGTGGCGGACCGTGAGCGAGTGGTTCGGGTTCAGCTGAGCGTCGATCCGGCCGAACAGGTTGGTGTTCGGGTTCGCCGCTGTGAACGGCCCGAACCCGCCGGGATCCACTCCCAGAGCTTCCAGCCCGCCCACGAACGCGTTCGCGTCGGCCACCGAGACGTGGGTTTCCGAGGGATCGTCACGGCCGATCGCCACGTCCCCGCCCGGGGCCTCGCTCTTCTCCACCTCGACCGCGGCGAAGAAGTGAACCCGGTCCTGGACGATCGGGCCGCCCACCGTGGCGCCGATGAGCGAGTTCTTGAACTCGCCGAACGTGACGCCGTCCAGCTCGTCGCGGACGAAATCCTGGTTCCGGAAGTAGTAGTAGCCCGCCGCTTCCCATTCGTTGGTGCCGGTCTTGGTGACCGCGTTGATCAGGCCGCCGGTGAAGCCGGACTGCCGGACGTCGAACGGCGCGGCGATGATCTCGTACTCCTTCACCGCCTCGATCGAGATCGATCGGGCCCCGGCCGAGCCGCCCGGCTGGCCGGTCGCGCCGAGGCCGAACAGGTCCTGCGTCACGACGCCGTCGATCTGGACGGAGTTGAACCGGTTGTTCTGGCCGCCGATGGCCGTCGAGCCCCCGCCCGTCCCGGACAGCGGCGAGAGGTCGATGAAGTCGGTGAAGTTGCGCCCGATCGAGGGCAGGTTGTCGATCAGGTTCTCCGACACGAGCTGTTCCTGCCCCGTCCGACTCGGGTTGATGACCTGGTCGGTGGGGCTGATCGTGGCGGTGATTCCCTCCACCTCGACCGCCTGGGTGGTGAGCACGAAGTCGAGGTCCAGGCGCTGGCCGAGGGAGAGTCGGAGACCACTCCGACCCTGCTCGGCGTAGCCCAGGCCGCCGGCCCCGGCAACCACGGTGTATGGCCCGCCGATCTGCAGCCCGGGGACCAGGTAGTCGCCATCCTCGTCGGTGAGGGATCCGTTCACGATGCCCGTGGCCTCGTTGGTCACGGTCACCGTCACGTTCTCGATCGGAGCGCCATCGGTGCCGGTGACGGTGCCGCTGACCGCGGCCGTCGTCACGCCCTGCGCGGCGAGCGGAGCCGCTCCGCCGAGCAACGCCAGGGCGAGGGCAGCGAGCGTAGCTCCGTACAGCGTACGCCTATGATTCATGGTCCACCTTTCAGGCACGGGGTGCGGTCGGGGCGTTCGATTGGTGTGCAGCTTCGCGTCAGGAGAATAGCCGGTCCGCCGTGAACGTTTGATGACCGGTCGATGGAATTTTGGTCGATGGCGGCCGGAATCGCAAGAGGAAAAACGAAAAACCGGCCAGGCGGCCAGAGTGGCCGTCCCACGGCCTGCCGATCAGGGATTCCGCTCCGCGCTCGGAAGGGTCACCCGGAACGTGGTCAGCCGGCCCGGGGCCGATTCCACCGCCACCCGGCCGCCGTGCGCCTCCACGATCTGCCGGACGATCGCCAGCCCCAGCCCGGTGCCTCCGCGCCCCCGCGTCCGCCCCTTCTCCACGCGGTAGAACCGTTCGAAGAGCCGCGGCAGCTCCTCCCGCGGGATGCCGGGACCGTCGTCGGCCACCGTCAGCGCCACCTCGTCCCCGGCCTCCTCCGCGCGGAGCCGGACGGTCGAGCCGGGGGGGCAGTACGCCAGGGCGTTCTCCAGCAGGTTGTCCAGCGCCTGGCGGAGGAGGCCGGGCTCGCCGCGCGCCTCCAGGCCGGCCCCGCCGCCGGCGTCGAGCGTCATGCCCGCCGCGTCGAAGCGCGGACCCCACTCGGCGGCCGCCTCGGCCACCAGGGCCGCCGGGTCCACCGGCTCCATGTCCGGCAGGAAGCCGCTGGCCTCGAGCCGCGAAAGCTCCAGGAGGTCCCCGACCAGGCCGGTCAGCCGCGCGACCTGACGGCGGATCACGCCGGCGTGCTCACGGGCCTCCTCTGCCGGCAGGTCGGGCTCCGCCAGCGCCTCGGCGTACCCCGCGATCGCCGCCAGGGGCGTCCGGATCTCGTGGCTCACGTTGGCGACGAAGTCCCGCCGCACCTCCTCCGCCCGCTCCAGCTCGGTCACGTCGTGGAACACGCCGACCGCCCCACCGCCGCCGAGACCCGCGGCGTGGAGGGCGAGGCGGAGGCCGGCAGGCCAGGTGAGCGCGAGGGTGCGGGTGACGGGGGCGTCCTCCGCGGCCGCCCGGGCCATCGCCTCGGCCGCCTCGGCGTTCCGGAGCGCCTCGATCACGGTGCGGCCGGCGGGGTCCCGCTCCAGCCGGAAGATCCGGCGGAGCGCCGGGTTGGCCATCACGATCCGGCCGTCGGGGTCCGTGACCAGCACCCCCTCCACCATCCCGTCCAGCACGACCCCCAGCCGGTCGCGCTCGGCGGTGGCGGCGTGGATCCGCTCCGCCAGCCGGGCGCTCATGGCGTTCAGCGCCGCGGCCAGGTCCTCCAGCTCGTCCCCGGTGTCGACGCGAGCCCGCGCCGCCAGGTCACCGTCCCCCACCCGGGCGGCCGTCCCCGCCAGCTCGGCGATCGGGCGCGCCAGCCGGCGGGCCCAGAGCGCCCCCGCCGCGAGCGCCAGGACGAGCGCGGCGCCGAGGCCGAGCGCCACCCGCCCCAGCGCGGTGGCGCGGGCGGCCGAGATCCGGGTCGCCGGCACCGCCATCCGCGCCACGCTGCCGGCCCACGGCCCGGAGTCGATCCGGCGGGCGCGGTACACGAGGTCCTCGTCGAGGGAGCGGGAGTAGCGGACGCTCCCGGTCTCCCCGCCGGCGCGCGCCCCCGCCACCTCCGGGCGGCGCGAGTGGTCGTCCAGGGCCGCCAGGGCGGCGCCGTCGAACTCGCTGTCGGCCCGGACCCGCCCGTCGGGGCCCACCACGGTCAGGCGGGCGTCCAGCGGAGCGGCGAGGGCATCCACCCGCTCGTCCAGCCCCGCGGGCGTGGCCGGGGCGTCGGGCCGGCCGAGACCCGCCGCCACCAGGGCCACGCCGGTCTCCAGGCGCTCGTCGATCCCGCGCCACGCCTCGTCGGTCAGGGCGTCGTAGAGCATCGCGCCGCCCGCCGCCACCAGGATGAGGGCCACGCCCAGGTAGGTGAGGAAGATCCGCCGGTGGAGCGGCACCCTCAGCCGCCCGCGGGCGGGCGGAGCTTGTAGCCGATGCCCCAGGCGGTCTCGATCGCGTCGCCGGGCGCGCCCAGCTTCCGCCGGAGGCGCGCCACGTGCGCGTCCACCGTCCGGTCGTAGCCGATGAAGTCGTAGTCCCACACCTGCCGCAGCAGCTCGGCCCGGCTGAACACCCGGTTGGGGTGGGTGAGCAGGAACTCCAGCAGGTCGAACTCGCGCGCCGTCAGGTGGACCTCCTCGCCGTCCACCCGGACCGTCCGCGCCGCCGTGTCCACGGCCAGACCGCCGAATCCGAGCAGGGACGGCCGGGCCTCCTCGCCGCGGCTCCGGCGCAGCACCGCCGCCACCCGCAGCACCACCTCGCGCAGGTTGAACGGCTTGGTGATGTAGTCGTCGGCGCCGAGCTCCAGGCCGACGATCCGGTCGACGGGCTCCTGCCGGGCGGTCAGCATGACGATCGGCAGCCGGGCCGTCCGCTCGTCCCGCTTCAGCCGGCGGCACACCTCGGTGCCGTCCATGTGAGGGAGCATCAGGTCCAGCAGGATCAGGTCGAGCGGCTCGCTCCACGCGATCTCGAGCGCCTCCACCCCGTCCCCCGCCACCCGCACCTGGTGGCCGGCCCGCTGGAGCTGGCGGTCGAGCAGGCTCCGCAGGTCGGGCTCGTCCTCCACCACCAGCACGCGCGCCGGGGCCGGGCTCGTCCCGCCCGCCTTCACTGGTCGAACTCGCCCTCGGACTCCTGATCGGACTTGGGCGGGGACCCCTCCATCGCGTGATGCTTGATGGAGCGGGCTTCCACGATGTAGATGACGTCCTCCGCCAGATTGGTCGCGAGGTCGCCGATCCGCTCCAGGTTCCGCGCCACCAGCATCAGCTGGAGTCCCGCGATCAGCGCGTTCGAGTTCTCCGCCATCTCCTTCAGCATGATCCGGAACACGACGTCGTTGGAGCGGTCCACCTCGTCGTCCCGCATCAGCACGTCCCGGGCGAGCGTCACGTCCCGCTCGATGAACGCCTCGATCGCGTCCCGCAGCATGGCGGTGGCCGCGTCGGCCATCCGGTCGAGCTCGCCGGGGGCCTGGACGGGAAACGCCTCGGCCAGCCGGCTGGCGCACTGGGCGATGTTCACCGCGTGGTCGCCCACCCGCTCCAGGTCGTTCGAGATCTTGAGCGTCGAGACCAGCATCCGGAGGTCCACCGCCATCGGCTGGCGGCGGGCCAGCAGGTTGATCGTTTTTTCCTCGATCTCCAGCTCCAGCGCGTCGATGTCGCGGTCGCGCTCCTTGGTCCGCTGGGCCCCCTGGGCGTCCTGCCGCTGAACGGTTCCCAGGGCCGAGCGGACCTGCTCCTCGGCCAGGCTCGCCATCTGGAGGAGCAGGTCCCGCACCTCCGCCAGCTCCTGGTCGAAGTGCCGCGACGCCCTAGCCGAATCGTCCGGTGACATAATCCTCCGTCTTCTGCTCGTGGGGGGCGGTGAACACCTTGTTCGTCTCGTCGTACTCGATCAGCTCGCCCATGTAGAGGTACGCCGTATAGTGGGAGACCCGCGCCGCCTGCTGCATGTTGTGGGTCACGATCACGATCGTGTACTCCTTCACCAGCTCCTGCATCAGCTCCTCGATCTTGGCGGTGGCGATCGGGTCGAGCGCCGAGGCGGGCTCGTCCATGAGTAGCGTCTCGGGCGTCACCGCCAGCGCGCGGGCGATGCAGAGCCGCTGCTGCTGGCCGCCGGAGAGCTCGAGCGCGCTGGCGCCGAGCCGGTCCTTTACCTCGTCCCACAGCGCGGCCTGCCGGAGCGCCCGCTCCACCAGGTCGTCCAGATCCTTCGGTTTCCCGTAGAGCCGCGGCCCGAACGCCACGTTGTCGTAGATCGACTTCGGGAACGGGTTCGGCTTCTGGAACACCATGCCGATCCGCCGCCGCACCTCGACCGGGTCCACGTGGGGCGCGTAGAGGTTCTCCCCCTGGAACAGCACCTCCCCTTCGACCCGCGCGCTCGGCACCAGGTCGTTCATCCGATTGAAGCATCGCAGGAGCGTCGACTTCCCGCACCCCGACGGCCCGATCAGCGCCACCACGCGGAGGCGCGGGATCTCCATCGTGATCCCCTTGATCGCGTGCGTCGCGCCGTAGTGGACGTTCAGGTCCTTCGTCTCGAGCGCGGGGGTCCCCTCCGCGCTCACCCGTATCGTCGTCATGCCGTCACCACTCCCTGCTGTATCGGTTGCGCAGCCAGATCGCCAGCGCGTTCATGGAGAGAAGGAGCGCCAGCAGGACGATGATCGCCGCCGCCGCCAGGTGGCGGAACTCGTCCTGGGGCCGGCTCGCCCAGTTGAAGATCTG
>CAZUIY010000073.1:0-3911 GCA_964619975.1 uncultured Gemmatimonadales bacterium | reverse complement strand
CGGTGCCACAAGCGGCATTTCGGGCTCCGGACGGCTACCTGCGAGTCGACTATCGCCGTCTGGGCCTGCGGCTCATGCGGTGGGATGAATGGTTGCGAACCCGCTCGTTGAAGGCTCTGGCCGCCTAAGCGGTCGAGCGTGGGGGGTTGCCCCCGCTGAGCTCTAACGGCCTCACACTTGCGGGACAAATCCGCTATAAGGGGGCTTCGGTACCGAATCTGGAGGTTGAGCATGGATGATCTTTTGACACGCCGAACGCTGGCGAAACTGCTTGGAGTTGCGCTTGTCGCAATTCCGGTGTCAACGGCTATCGCCGGCGATAACGAGGAAGGTGGTTCTGAGGTGGAGCCCGGCGGACCGACCGGTGACACCGGCGGCACCGAGAGCAGCATCGAGAAGGAGCCTGAGAGCGGTTTCGGTGACGACGACGTCGGCGACGACGAAGGGCAGGATGACAAGTTTGACCCTGAGGACTTTGCCGATACGGCGCCGCAATAGGAGGCAGCTTGGCGCGACCTCCTGACCGCTTGTGTGGCGGATAGCCGGCATGCAACCGTCTTCCAATAGCCTCTCAATTGCGGGACAAATCCGTTGTACAGGGGCTTCGGTGCCCAATCTGGAGGTCGAGCATGGATGATCTTTTGACCCGCCGAACGTTGGCGAAACTGCTTGGAGTTGCGCTTGTCGCAATTCCGGTGTCGAGGGCCATCGCCGGCGAGAATACGGAGGGTGATTCTGAGAACGAGCCCGGCGCACCGACCGGTGATACCGGCGGCACCGAGAGCAGCATCGAGAAGGAGCCTGAGAGCCGTTTCGGGGACGACGACGTCGGCGACGACGAAGGGCAGGACGACAAGTTTGACCCTGAGGACTTTGCCGACGATGCGCCGGACGCCTAAGACTACAACACCAAGGCAGCCGGCCCCCTGGGCCGGCTGTTCGATTCCGCTGCTTACTTGCCGCGCCAGGACTCCAGACTGACGCCCGAGCTATCTCGTCTCCGCTGCCTCTTGTGCTCGGTATTTCATGATCGCCGAAAGACAGTGCTGCACGAAATCGATGCGAGCGTGGGGCCAGTAGCGTCCATTCAAGAAGGCCCCGGCGAACTCATCGAGCCGTGGATCCTCCAAGAACCGGTCGGGACCGAAGTCGATACGTTTCTGCCCAGGGACGATCTGCAACTCCAGGCTATTTGCAAGCTCGCGGCGAACGCGCTCCTTGATCCGCCCGACGAGCTCATCGTGCCCGCCGGCTTCGGCTAGTGCCGTTGCCGCCGCCGCCAGCCCTTCGACTATGGAGCACGCATTCCCTGCAGGCTTGAATTCCGGGTAAAGCTCCGTCAGGACGCCCTCGCTTTGGCTCGCTATGAAGGCAATCAACCGCGCCTCGTTCGTCGTCAAGAAACGCAGAGAAGCCGCCATCAGACCCCAATGGGCGAACTGCCGCGAAGGCTCGCCATAGCGATCGATCAAGTAGGGCTCGGCCCGAGCGAGCATGTCGGCAACAGCTTCGTCCGAGGGGAAGAGGCGATGATAGGCGGCGAGAGCAAGCCAGGTCTCGCCATTGTAGTAGGCCGATTCTTCCTCGGTTCCCGGCCGCGCAGCAAATCCGCCCCCCGAGCGCTGAAGCCGCATGAGCGCACGCAGCCACGCCCTTCGAGCGTCGCTGAAGGACTCGTCGCCGGTCGCATCGAAATAGTGGAGCTCTGCCAGGAGCGCCAGCGCGGTTGCGCCGGTAGGCGCGTCCTCCAACTTGCCCGTTTCGGATACGAGTCGCCCATCCTGGAACGGAACCGAGATGCCCGCGAAGGCGGCAACTGCCGCCTTCGCGGAAGCAGCAGCAGCGGGGCCGCCGAGGACACTCGCGTACTCGGCAATCGCAAAAGCGGCTCCAGCCTGCCGTACGATATTGTTCGCCGCCCGGTACTCGCCGCGCAAGATGTCATACTCATACTCAAAGAAGCCCGTCAGCCGCTGCGCCGCCATCATGTAGCCGGCGGCGAGCTCGGCGCGCTCTGCCAGCAACTCTGGCGCAAGTCCCTCTGGCGGAGCTGATCTCACCGGCGACACCAGAGCAAGCGCGCAGCAGATTGCAGCAGCGGGAAGCGGTCGGATGGCGAGCGACAATGTCATTCTGGATTTGCTGCGTGTCATACGAAGGTCCCAGGCGTTGAAGAGCTGTTGCGGGGGGTCATCGCGACGCGCGACGGCACCCCTCGCCGCGAGTCGGCAACCATGTCCGACCGCACTATACCGCGTCAGAGAATGGGCTCAATCGGCTTGCCAGGTATGCCTTGAGAATGCCTTGACCTGACGGGCTCGACTCCCGCCGCAATCCTGTGCTGTGCTGATTGAAATCGGGCGGGACTACCGGGCAGGACTACTAGTCTTACTGAGTCAGAAAGTTGCGGGGCTTGGGGGCTAGCGACTCATTTACAGGAGGAGATTCGTTTTTCAGCATGCGAGGGCTGGAATGGATCTTCAGGCGGACAGCAGTGAATCGCGGTTTGCGGCCTATGTCGAGGGGCTTGTGAGCGTCATCGGGCATGCGGACCGGGTGCGGCCGCTGCGGGACTATTGCCTGGGGCTGATGCTGCCTTGCGAACGCAAGAGCGTGGAGCCGATAGCGGCGGCGACGGCGCCGGAGCGGACGGCGGCGCAGCACCAGTCGCTTTTGCATTTTGTCGGCGAAGGCGGCTGGTCGGACGACAAGGTCCTGGCGAAGGTGCAGGAGATGGTGCTGCCCGCGATCGAGCGTGAGGGAGCGGTCGAGGCGTGGATCATCGACGACACGGGCTTTCCCAAGAAGGGCAAGCACTCGGTGGGTGTGGCGCGGCAATATTGCGGCCAGCTCGGCAAACAGGACAATTGCCAGGTCGCGGTGTCGCTGTCGGTTGCCAACGCGCATGCGAGCCTGCCTGTGGCTTGGCGTCTTTATCTGCCGCAGGAGTGGGCCGAGGACGCCGCCCGGCGCAAGAAGGCCAAGGTTCCCGAGGCGATCCGTTTCAAGACCAAGCCAGAGATCGCCCTTGATCAAATCCGCGCGGCCTGCGCGGCGGAGCTGCCGCGCGGGGTGGTGCTGATGGATGCGGGCTATGGCCTCAACACCGATTTGCGCGCCGACATCACGGCTCTGGGTCTGACCTACGTGGCCGGGATTTTGCCGCATGTCACGGTGTGGGCGCCAGGCTGCGAGCCGCCGCAACCCAAAGCCTGGTCGGGTCGCGGACGTCCCCCTGCGCTCATGCGCCGAAGCGCTGCGCATCGGCCCGTTCCGGTCAAGGAGCTCGCCTTGAGCTTGCCGGCAAAAGCCTGGCGCACGATCAAGTGGCGCGAGGGAACGAACGAGACACTGTCCTCGCGCTTTGCGCGCCTGCGCGTTCGGCCGGCGCATCGGGATTACAATTTGACGAAGGCGCGGCCCGAAGAGTGGCTCCTCATCGAATGGCCCAAGGGCGAGAAGGAACCCATCAAATACTGGCTCTCCACGCTGCCCGACGACATCGCCTTCGCGCGCCTCATCGACCTCACCAAGCTGCGCTGGCGCATCGAGCGCGATTATCAGGAGCTCAAGCAGGAGGTCGGGCTCGGACATTTTGAGGGACGCGGCTGGCGCGGCTTCCACCATCACGCCACGCTCTGCATCGCAGCCTACGGGTTCCTGATCTCCGAGCGGGAGACGATTCCCCCCTCAGGACCGGGTGCCGCCCCGATCTTCGCGAAACCTGCCGTTCCCGACGGTTACCGACCCCGCGGCGGCGCCGATCCGACCCGAGCGTCACATCCCGGACTCGATCGCCACAATGCGCCGGCGTCTCGCCGTCGCGCTGGCGAGGACCCTCGATCGATGTCCGTGCTGCAACGCCCCGCGCAGGCCGACGAACCTTCACCGACGTTTATGACACAGTAAGA
>CAZUIY010000072.1:0-3469 GCA_964619975.1 uncultured Gemmatimonadales bacterium | reverse complement strand
AGCACCGCCCACCAGTAGCCGAGCAGGAAGTTGGACATGCCCATCACGATCCGGGTCGGCAGCGGCAGCGCCACCCCGGCGCTCTCGAAGAATCCGGCGAAGGTCGGGATGACGAAGATCAGCAGCACGGCGATCGCGATGGCCGCGAAGCTCATCACGGTGATCGGGTAGAACATCGCCCCGCGCACCTTCCGCTTCAGCTTGTCGGACGACTCCAGGTACTCCGCCAGGCGGAGCAGGATGGTGTCCAGGATGCCGCCCGCCTCACCCGCCGCGACCATGTTGATGTAGACGTCGCTGAAGAACTCCCGGTGCCGGCGCATGGAGTCCGCCAGCGTGGAGCCCGCCTCCACGTCATTCAGGATGGCGCGGATCTTCGCCGCCACCTTGGGCTTGGGCTGCTGGTTGGCCAGGATGTCCAGCGACTGCACCAGCGGCAGGCCGGCGTTGATCATGGTCGCGAACTGCCGGGTGAAGATGACCAGGTCCTTCGACTTGATGCCCCCGCCGAACGAGAGGTTGATCTCCTTCGGCTTCTCGCGGACGCTGGTGACCACGAGCCGGCGGCGGCGCAGGAGCCCCACCACGTCGGCTTCGGTGGACGCGCTCATCTCGCCGCTCTGGATGTCTCCCCCGACGGTGCGGGCCTTGTATGTGTAGACGGGCATGGCTCCTCCCCCCTACCGGCCGTTCCCGCCGCCGCGACTCTGCGCGATCAGGCGGTTCAGCTCGGCGTGGTCCTCGCTGTGATTCATGATTTCCTCTTCCTCACAGAGTCCGGTGGTCCAGGCGTTGAACAGCGCCTGGTTCATGGTCTGCATGCCGTGCTTTCCACCGGCCTGCATCGACGAGTAGATCTGGTGGGTCTTGCCGTCCCGGACGAGCGCCCGGACCGCGGACGTCACCACGAGCACCTCCGCGGCCATGGTCCGGCCGCCTCCCTTCTGGGGAATGAGCTGCTGGGTGATGATCCCCTCGAGGACCGCCGCGAGCTGGGTCCGGATCTGGGGCTGCTGCTCGTGCGGAAAGACGTCGATGATCCGGTTGATCGTCTCGGACGCCGAGTTCGAGTGCAGCGTGGCGAACACCAGGTGGCCGGTCTCGGCCATCGTGATGGCGGCCGCGATCGTCTCCGGGTCGCGCATCTCGCCGACCAGGATCACGTCCGGATCCTGCCGCAGGGCGTACTTGAGCGCGTTGGCGAAGCTCTTCGTGTCGGAGCCCACCTCGCGCTGGTTGACCATGCTGGACTTATGGTTGTGGATGAACTCGATCGGGTCCTCGATGGTGAGGATGTGGAGACGCTTGTCGCGGTTGATGCGGTCGATCATGGCCGCCAGCGTGGTCGACTTGCCCGAGCCCGTGGACCCGGTGACCAGGACCATGCCGTTCGGCTTCTCGGCGAAGGAGCTCACCACCTCCGGCAGCCCCAGCAAGCCGAAGTCACGGATCTCGAAGGGGATCTGGCGGATGGCCAGCGCCACAGCTCCCCGCTGGCGGAACACGTTCGCGCGGAACCGCGACAGCCGGGCGACGCCGAAGGAGAAGTCCAGCTCGTCCTCGACCTCGAAGGTCCGCTTCTGCTTCTCCGTCAGCAGGCTGTAGGCGAGCTCGATCGTCTCCTTCGGGCTCAGCTTCTCCGTCCAGATGCTGGAGTCCCTGAGGATCCCGTCGATCCGCAGCTTCGGCGCCTGGCCCACCGTCAGGTGGAGATCGGAGCCATCGGCGCCAACCAGCTCCTCCAGCAGCTCGCGGATGGTCGTCTTGCGATCGGCTGCCGCCTGGGGCTGGGCCGTGAGCACTTCGGCGGTGCCGCTCATGAGAGCTTCCTCCGGGTGTGGGTTCGGATGGTCGAATTCATGCCAGACTCGTCTCGCGCAGGACCTCGTCCAGTGTGGTGGTGCCCGCGCGCATCTTGAGCAGGCCGTCCTGCCGCAGCGTGATCATGCCGTCGGTCACCGCCTGCCGCCGCATCTCCTCGGCGGTGCCGTGGTTGCTGATGATCTCCTTCATGGCGTTCGACACCGGCATCACCTCGTAGAGGCCGACGCGGCCTCGGTAGCCCGAGTCGTCGCACGCCTCGCATCCTTCGCCCTCGAAGAACTCGGTGCCCTTCTCGATCTCCTCCTCGAAGCCCGCGCCGATCAGGATGTCGGCGGGGTACGTCACGGGGGCCACGCATTCTGAGCAGATCCGCCGTACCAGGCGCTGGGCGACGATGCAGTTGAGCGCGCTCGCCACCAGGAACGGCTGCAGGCCCATGTCCACCATCCGGTTGACGGTGGAGGGGGCGTCGTTCGTGTGGATGGTGGAGAGCACGAGGTGGCCCGTCAGCGCCGCCTTGATGGCGATGGAGCCGGTGTCGATGTCGCGGATCTCGCCGACCATCACGATGTTGGGGTCCTGCCGGAGGAAGGCCCGCAGGGACTCCGGGAAGCCCAGCCCCACGTCCTCGTTCACCTGGACCTGGTTGATCCCCTGCAGGTTGTACTCCACCGGGTCCTCGGCCGTCATGATGTTCACGCCGGGCTGGTTGAGCCGGGTGAGCGCCGAGTACAGGGTCGTGGTCTTACCGGAGCCGGTCGGACCGGTCACGAGGACGATGCCGTACGGCGCCTCGATGGCGTTCAGGAAGGTCTTCAGGCCACTCTCGGGGAAGCCCAGCTTCTCCAGGTCGAGCGACAGGTTGCTCTTGTCCAGGATCCGCATCACGATCTTCTCGCCGAAGAGCGTGGGGAGCGTCGAGACGCGGAAGTCGATCACCCGGGGGCCCATCTTCATCTTGATCCGGCCGTCCTGCGGCACGCGGCGCTCGGCGATGTTCAGGTCGGAAAGAATCTTCACGCGCGAGATGATCGCCGCCTTCATCTTGAGCGGCGGGGAGAGCATCTCGCGGAGGACCCCGTCGACGCGGTAGCGGATCCGCAGCTCCTCCTCGTAGGGCTCGATATGGATGTCGGACGCCCCCCGCTGGACGGCGTCGGCCAGCAGGGAGTTGATGAACTTGACCACCGGCGCCGCCTCGATCTGCGCCGCCAAGACGTTGAAGTCCTCTTCTTCGTCGGTATTCTCGACCAGCTCCATCTCGAACTCGCCGAGGTTCTCGAGGAGCTGCTTGTAGGCCCCTGCGCCGACCGAGACTTCGTACTCCCGCGCGATGGCGTCGGTGATCGAGAACTCGTCGGCCACGACCGGCTCGATCTCGTATCCGGTCAGGAACTTCAGGTCGTCGATCACGGTCCAGTCGGTGGGGTCGCCCATCGCGAGGACGATCGTGCTGCCCTCCCGACGGACCGGGAACACTTCGTACTTCTGCGCGATCTCGGCGGGAATCAGCTTGAGCACGCTGGGCTCGACCGTCATGTTCGACAGGTCCACCCCCGCCACCCGGTACTGGCGCTCCAGCATCCGGGTGATGGTCGCGGACTCGACGAAGCCGAGCTCGATCAGGTTGTAGCCGAGCTTGTGT
>CAZUIY010000071.1:0-5028 GCA_964619975.1 uncultured Gemmatimonadales bacterium | reverse complement strand
GACCTGTCGATCCGGCTGGCCCACGAGTTCGGCAACTGCTACGGCGTGGACCGCGCGGTCCAGTACGCCTACGAGACCCGCAAGCGGTTCCCCGACCGGCGGGTCTTCCTGGTGGGCGAGCTGATCCACAACCCCCACGTCAACCGCGAGATGCTGGCGATGGGGATCGGCTTCCTGACCGGCCGCTACGCCGGGGAGGCCGGCTTCGACGACCTGCGCCCCGACGACGTGGTGCTCCTGCCCGCCTTCGGCGCCCCGACCGCCGTCATGCGGCGGCTGAAGGACACCGGCTGCGTGCTGGTCGACACCACCTGCGGCTCCGTGCTCCTCGTCTGGAAGACGGTGGAGCGGTTCGCCCGCGAGGGGTTCAGCGCGCTGATCCACGGCAAGTGGCACCACGAGGAGACGCAGGCCACAGCGTCCCGGGCGCTGGAGTTCCCCGGCGGGGCGTACCTGATCGTCCGGGATCTGGAGGAGACCGCGGTCGTGACCGACTTCATCCGTCACGGCGGCGACGCGGCGGGGCTGGCCGAGCGGTTCCGGGACGCGATCAGCCCCGGTTTCGACTTCGAGCGGGACCTGCGGCGGGTGGGCGTGGCGAACCAGACCACGATGCTCATGCGGGAGACCGAGGCGGTGGCGGAGGAGTTCCGCCGCGCCATGGCGGACCGCTACGGCGAGGAGCACGTGGCTGCGCACTTCCGCGCGCTCGACACGATCTGTTCGGCGACCCAGGAGCGGCAGGACGCGGTGGTGGAGATGCTGGAGCGGCCCCCCGACCTGATGCTGGTCCTCGGCGGCTACAACTCGAGCAACACGAACAACCTGGCGCGGATCTGCGAGAAGTCCGTGCCGACCTTCCACATCGACGACCCCTCCTGCATCGAGGGGGCCGAGCGCCTTCGCCACAAGCCGAAGGGGTCGGAGGACGAGATCGTTACCCGGGACTGGCTCCCGGAGGGCCGGATCGAGATCGGGCTGACCGCGGGGGCCTCGACGCCCAACAACAAGGTCGGCGAGGCGATCGAGCGGATCCTGGCCTGCCGCGGCCTGCCCGTCCCGGCCTGAGTCGCACCGGACGGGAGGGGTGCGCCGAGCCGGCGGGGCTCAGGTCCCCTTCGCCACGTGTCCGGTGCTGAACGGATAGACGAGCTCATCCGGCGGCAGCTCGACCTCTTCGCCGGTCTCATGATGCTTCACGGTCGTGTCGTCGACCTTCACGTACACCTGGCTCACGCTGGCCCGCTCCTGGATCTCGCGGGTGAGCATGAGGGTCTCGCCGACTTCCATGTCCTTCAGATTTCTGGGCTCCATCGTGAGGCACCTCCAATTCGAATGGGATCGTTGTCGTCCCCACGAACCTATCCGTGCCCGCTCGGCGGGACAACCGAAGGACCCGCCCTGGACGCTCCGGCCGGGGCGGGCGAACGTCTGCGGATGATCGTCCGGCCGGGCCAGGAGTACGTGCTGACGGGCATCTCCCCGGTGGGGATCCACGGGGACACGTACTACGACGTCGAGATCGCGGCGCCGGAGGATCTGGACGATCCCGCCGGCCGGCTCCGCGGCCGCCTGGGGCCGGAGGCGGTCGAGGGCGACCCGGCGCCGGGCGACCGCGTGCGGGTGGAGGGCTTTCTCCAGACGATCATCCGCGTCGTTCGAATCTGATCCATCCGGGAGCGGAGGGGGTCTGGTGGCCCCTGCGGTCTTCAAAACCGTCATCGGGCGCGCGCGCCGTGTCCGAGGTGGGTTCGATTCCCACACGTTCCCGCCATATCTCCCGTGGGGAAACTCCCCACAGACCCCGCCCATATCCCCGACCCGAGAGTCCGGATTCTACCCCTTCGGAGCGGGGGATTCTCCCGGCTGAGACTCGGCCTCACCTCCCGTATCGTCATGGTGTCCATTGGAAGCCATTCATCGACAGGGAGGAATCGCCATGCGCACCCGGAAGACTCTCGCGATCGCGCTGGCCGTCGGCCTCGCCGGAGCGGCCTTCGCCACGATCACCGCGGCGGACCGGACCCCGGCCGTCGAGCGCGTCGACTTCGGCACCACGATCACCCCGACGGAGCCCGCGTACCGGGCGGAGATCGCTCCGGCGTCCCGGGCCCGGGTGAAGGAGTTCCGGATCCCGATGACGCACGACACCATCGAGATCGCCCCCGGCGTCACGTACGACGGCTGGACCTTCGGCGGCACCGTTCCCGGCCCGGTCATCCGTGTCCGGGAGGGCGACACCGTCCGGGTCACGCTGGTCAACGAGTCCCCGATGGGGCACTCCATCGACTTCCACTCCGCCCGCATCCCGATGAACGTGGCGTTCCGCACGATCGGTCCCGGCGAGGAGCTGGAGTTCGAGTTCGTGGCCCGCGACCCGGGCGCGTTCATGGTCCACTGCGGCACGCCGCCGGTGCTCCTCCACCTCATGCAGGGGATGTACCTGCCGATCATCGTGGATCCGGCCGAGGGCTGGGGCACGGACGTCGACCGCGAGTTCGTGCTGGTGCAGAGCGAGTTCTACCCGACCGGTGGCGAGGATGGCCGGCCGGCGGTGCCCGACATGGACGCCGCGCGCGCCAAGGACGCCACCTACGTGGTCTTCAACGGCCGGGCGGGCCAGTACGTGGACGCGCCCCTCGAGGCCGACGTGGGCGACCGGGTGCGGATCTTCGTGGTCAACGCCGGGCCGAGCCTGCGGAGCGACTTCCACCTGGTCGGCACCGTGTTCGACCGCGTGATGCCCGACGGCAACCCCGACAACGCGATGGAGAATGTCCAGACCTGGTCCGTGCCCGCCGGCGGCGGCGCGGTGTTCGAGACGGTGTTCGAGGAGGACGCGAGCGGAGAGGGCGCCTACGCCTTCGTGACCCACGCCTTCGCCGACGCCGACAAGGGCGCGGTCGGCCTCATCCAGGTCGGCCCGCCGATGATGGCCGGCGTGGGGCACTAGCCGCCGCATGCACACCAACGTCCGGCGGTTCATCAAGACGGGTGTGCTCTTCCTGATGGCGGGCCTGGCGATCGGCGTGATCATGATCGCCCGCCGCGAGCTGATGGGCGTGTGGCCCGAGGCCTACCTGGTCTCGGCCCACGCCCACGCGGTGCAGCTGGGGTTCGTCATGTTTCTGATTCTCGGCGTGGCGCTGTGGCTGTTCCCGAAGCCGCCGAAGGGGGACGGCCGATACCGGCCGGAGCGGATCTCGGCCGCCTACTGGTGCCTGACCGGCGCGACCGCCTGGCGGATCGCCGGGGAAGTGGCCCGGGTGTGGGCGGACCCGGCGTGGCTCCGCTGGTCGGTGGCGCTGGCGGGGGCGCTCCAGCTGGTCGGCTTCGCCCTCTACTTCTACACGATGTGGCCGCGGATCCGGCCGGTCGGCAGCCACCTGCGGGAGGCGAAGGGGGAGCGATTCTAGCGAGTTCGCGGCCGCGTCTCGCTCCGCCGGGACCCGGCGCGTTACCTTGAGCGCGTGGACCGACCGATGAGCCCGCCCGTTCGCCGATCCCGGCGCTCCCTTCTCGCGCTGATCGCGCTGGCCGCCATCTCCTGTGGCGGGGGCTCCGGGCCGACCGGCGGCGGGGAGACGGTGGTCCTGACCGGCTCCTGGGACGCCGTCCACGAGTTCTCCCTCCTGGGGGAGCCCTTCCGGACCTGCGGGGGCCAGCTTCTGGTGGAATCCCAGACCGGCGGGTCGTTCTCCGGCCAGCTGACGATCCCCGCCGACGGGGGGTGCTCCGAATCGGGGGCGGTCGGCACCGTGTCGGGGACGGTGAGCGGTTCGACCGTGACGTTCACGGTGCAGGGGTTGGGCATCGACGGGTTCCTCCAGACCCTCGGCTGCACGCGGCTCTCGGTGACCGGCTTCAGCGGCACGGCATCCGAGGCTTCCCTGATCGCCAGCGAGACCCAGACCTTCCGGTGCACGAACCCGGAGACCGGGGAGGTCACGCAGGCGCCGTTCGTGTGGCGGATCTCGGCGGAGAGATCCGGGACGTGACGCCGTCGCGGAGGCCGGCGGGCCGGGAGGCGCGACCGGCCCCGCGGAACCGGCTCCGGCGGCCGCCGCTCCTGGCGGCCCTGCTCGCGCTCGGGGTGGCCGCCCCGCTGGCGGCGCAGGACGTCCCGGCCGACACCGTGGAGGTCCCGCCGGACACCGTTGACGTGGCGCCGGCGGGCCCCGAGGTCCGCCCTTCCGAGCCCCTGGTCCTCGACACGCTGGCCTTCGGGCTCTCGCCCGCCGACACGATTCCGGTTCTGGCGCCCCGGTTCCGCGAAGGCGACGGGCTGGCGGAGTTGGCCCTCGTGCCGGACGTAGATCTGCAGCCGAAGAACCCGCGGAACGCCGCCATCCGCTCCTTCCTGGTTCCCGGCTGGGGCCAGATCTACACCGGACACCCCTGGCGCGCGGCCCTCTTCGCCGGCGGCGAGGCGCTCTTCTTCACCATGGGATACGTGCGGCAGCAGGACGCGCTCGACGTGAAGGCGGAGATCCGGGAGGCCCGGGCGGCGTTCTTCGCCGACCCGCCGGAGGACGCCCCCACCGACTCGACCGCGCTCGAGGATCTCTTCCAGCGGACCGGGGAGTTCCTCCAACTGGACTTCGAGCTGGAGGAGGCGCGGGAGCGCCGCGAGGACTGGGTCGCATGGGGATTCGCCACCATGATCTTCTCGGCGGTGGACGCCTACGCGGCGGCCCAGCTGGACCCGGTCGAGGTCGGCGTGGACCCGGTGGAGCGGCGGGCCTGGCTGGGCGTGCGGCTCCCGGCCCCGCGCGGTTCGCCGTGACGGACGTGGAGCGGCCGATCGGGGTCTTCGACTCCGGGATCGGCGGCCTGACCGTCATGCACGCCCTGATGGAGCGGCTCCCCCACGAGTCGCTGGTCTATTTCGGCGACACCGCGCGCGTCCCCTACGGCCCCAAGTCGCCGGCCACGGTGGCGCGCTTCTCGATCGAGAACGTGAACCTCCTGGTCGGCTACGGCGTGAAGGCGGTGGTCGTGGCGTGCAACACCGCCACCGCCCACGCG
>CAZUIY010000070.1:0-3237 GCA_964619975.1 uncultured Gemmatimonadales bacterium | reverse complement strand
GTCATGTCAACTCGACGTCAGAACCGGAGCGCAGTGATGCGCTGGACGGACAGCTGGTCGAGGAGACTGCGCCAGGAGGAGGCATCCTTCCGCCCCGAGGAGGACGGGGACGGCAGCGGCACGTGCACGACCCAGCCCCGGCCATCCGTGAAGCGGGCCAGGGTGACGCAGTCCCGATCCACGTCCACGCAGTGTGCCGGGTCCACGTCAAGGCTCGTGGACTCAGGCAGGTCCAGTGGTTCCGCCCAGCCGGCCAGGTCGCCGTCCAGCACTGCGTCCGCGACCTCTGCCAGGGTCTCCACGGCGGTGGCCATGACGGCGTCGCTCAGTTCATCGTTCGCCGTGGCGGCCGCTGCGGCGGTGGCCTCGGCCAGGATCGATGCGCCGTGGGCGCTGATGCCGGAGGAATCGTGCAGCAGGATCCGGTCTGTGGTGACCACACCCACGCGAACGCGCGGTCCGATGTCCTGGACGAGGTCTGCCACTCGGCCCTGCAGTCCCAGTGCCTGCACCTGCTCCGTGTCCCGGCACCAGCGCAGCGTCCCCAGCAGGTGCAGGGACGCCAGACGCAACGCGAGGGCGTGATCGGCGGAGTCCTTGGCGATGTCAACGCGCACCTCGATGTCCTCGGCGGTGTGGAACGCGCCGAGGGAATGGAAGAGGTTGGGCACGTCGGCGACCACCAGCTGCCCCGTGCGGGAGACGCCGTGGACCGCGGAGGACAGCGTCTCACCCGCCCGGTATGCCGTGAGTTCGACGGCTCCCTCGCCGGCCAGCATGCGGCGGGTCAGGGAGCAGGAGTGATCGGTGCTCGCGTAGGTGGAGGGCGACGTGGACATCGGGCTGCTGTGCGGCAGTGAATTCATGGAGATCCTTCCAAGCGTACCGATCCAGTAAGGCATACCTCAGTCGATTACGCAAGGAAGGTGTTCGCTAAACGACATCCGGCGCCAGATGCGCCTCGATGCCACCGTGGCGCGCGGCGTCGACGTGCCAGTGCAGATCCGCTGAGGTCAGGACAGGATGGAGTCATGACTGCTCATGACTTCATCCTGCCCGCTGACCTGGCCCGCGCCGCTCGCGCCCTCACCCAGGTGTCCTACTCCCTGGTGGCCCGCGCTGCGGACCTCGAGCCTGACCGGTTGCAGGCCTTTGAACGGGGTCATGGCACCCTGGACGCGGACGAGAGCCACCGCCTGCGCAAGGCCCTGGAGGACTTCGGCGCGCTGTTCATCGCCGAGGACGGCGAGGCCGGTTACGGAGTGCGCCAGAAGTTCAACAGCGTGAAGTCCCGGCGGCTGGAGACCTGGGAGGACGAGGGCGGCCCGGCCTACGAAGACGACATCTGAGCCCGGCTGGGGGCCACGGCGAGGAACCATGTCAGGCCCTGGTTGTACCCCGGTGATGACCGAGGCCGCGCTCATGGAACGCTTCAACGTCAGCCGCGCCTCGATACGGCAGGCGCTGAGCTCGCTGGACAACGACGGGCTAGAGCACCCCGCCGGCGTGCAGTTCGGCGGCCTGGTGGGCTACCTGACTGACCGCGGGCTGGACCCGGAGTCCACCGTGCGTGACCTGCGACGCGCGGTGCCTCCCGCCGAGGTCCAGGAGGCCTTGCGCCTGGGGCCGGGGGCGCTACGAGATTTCTTCACTGAACCCTGCAACCTTTGAGGCTCTACCCCGGTAGTCCCGGATGTAACCGTCGACATGGTCACCGGGTCGGGGCACACGCCCGGCCTGATCCTCCAGACCCCCAGACGAGCAGGCTCGGCACTCGCAGGTGCCGGCGGCAGAAGAGGCAACGCAGTCATGACCATCATGAACATCTCGCTCCGGGACGCGGCCGACGCGTATCGGAACCGATCCCAGCGCGCCGAACCCAGCGCTGAACCCCTGCGTGGGAATGTCCGCCCTGGCTCCGACGTGACATCCCTGATCCGCAGCAGGCCCGTGGTGAGGAGCCCGATCGCCACGCCGCCGGCGGTGGTGACGCCCCACCCGTCCGACCGCTGGAAGACCTCGGACGAGTGGAAGATGCTCGCCGAGTGCGGGCCCAACGACACCGAGCTGTTCTTCTCCAAGGACCCCGTGGAGAAGAGGGCGGCCCTCGCGATCTGTGGTGACTGCCCGGTGGCGAAGGAGTGCCTGGCGGAGGCGATGTCCCAGGAACGGGGGGTGGACCTGCACGGCCGGTACGGGATCCGTGGCGGGACGACCCCGGTGGAACGGCGCGAACTGGCCCGGGCCAGGAAGGACCGCCCGGTCAAGCCCCGTTAGGGCCGCCCGGTCACCACAGGCCGAGCACCTGCACGGCCGGACCGGCGAGACCGATCACCGCGCCGAGCATGCCCACCACGGCGATGGCGGAGACCACGGTGGCCAGTGCCCATTCACGTCGCGATCCGGTGGGACCCAGCACCGACAGTTTCATCCGCCCGCCGCTGCTCCACATCGAGGAGAGGACCGGGACCCGGGACAGTGCCTTCGGGCGCCGCAGGCGGACCGGCCAGAGCAGGTTGCAGCCACCGTCGGTGAGCATGTCCCCGGCGATGTGGACGGCCACGCCCACGGCCACGGCGAGGACGAACCAGGCACTCTCCGCCCCGAGACCCACCGTGACCAGCACGCCGCCCAGGAGCCCGACCAGCCAGGGGGCCTTGCGGGCCCGGTCCGGCATGAAGCGGAGCGCCTTGACCGCGAAGGCGGACAGCAGCACGGTCCCGATCCCGGCACCGACCTGCAACTCACCCGCCTCGGTCGGCACGGTGAGTCGGGAGAGCAGCCAGGCCATCAGGGTGAACGCGGCGGTCCCGAGCAGTGAATGCGTGCCGTTGCGGTGCCCGCCGGCGGCGCGTCCCAGGATGCGGCACACCCACTCCGAGACGGGCGGCAGGGAGTGGGCGATGGAGGCGCTGCGGTGGTCGGCGTCCGGCAGCAGGGCGGCCCCCGCCGCAACGACTGCTCCGGCCAGGACGCCGAGGTCCGTGATTCCGCCCAGCAGCCCGAACCCCAGCGGGATGGCCTCCGGCAGGGTCAGCAGCGCCTCGCGGCCGGCGCCGAACAGCCCGACGCCGGCCAGCGGCCCCAGCGGCAGCTCGCCGTCGGCGGCGATCAGCACCCAGGCTGCCGCCCCGCAGGCGGCATGGTGTGGTCCCATCATGGGCGGTTCCCCTCTCTGACCGATTGATCAGAGCACGGCCAACGGACACCTTACGACGCGGCGGCTCGTGCGCCCTG
>CAZUIY010000069.1:0-25268 GCA_964619975.1 uncultured Gemmatimonadales bacterium | reverse complement strand
CAGGGACGAGCGCGCCTCGACGGGGTCGAACCGCCAGCCGTCGCGGAACGAGACCGGCAGGTCCGGCCGCCACTCCCGGACCGGGTCGAGGGCCCTGGGCGCCCCGATCAGGTCCGCCGCCACGCCGACCGGCGCGCCGCCGCGGTCGCCCCGCCACTCGAGCGGCACCACCAGCTCGGAGGGGCCCAGCCGCTGGAGCTCGGCCAGGAGCGAGCCCGTCTCCGGCTCGGCCACGCCGAACTCGCCGGTCGAGGCGTCGATCCAGGCGAGGCCCACGGCGGCGTCACGCCCCGGGGCCGCGGCGCAGAGGGCCACCACGTACGTCGCCCGGTCCCGCTCCAGCAGCCCCTCGTCCAGCGGGGTGCCCGGGGTCACGACCTCGACCACGCCCCGGTCCACGATCCCCTTGGCCTGCTTGGGATCCTCGAGCTGCTCGCAGATGGCGACCTTGTAGCCCGCCTGAACCAGCTTCCGGACGTACCCGTCGGCCGCCTTGACCGGCACGCCGGCCAGCGGCACCTCGGCTGCGCCCCCGTTGTTGCGGGACGTCAGGGTCAGCCCCAGGACCTTCGACGCCGTGACCGCGTCGTCCTGGAACGTCTCGTAGAAGTCGCCCATCCGGAAGAACAGGATCGCGTCCCGGTGCTGGGCCTTGATGCGCGCGTACTGGCGCATGAGGGGGGTGCCGTTGGGGTTGGCGGTCATGCGGGACCCTCGCGCGCGGGGGCGGTCACGATCGTCGAATTCGGCTTTCGGGGTGTGCGCGCGTCGATGGGGCGGAAACTACCGTGGGACGGATACCGGCGCTAACCCTGGCTCCCGCCGGATTTCGCCCGCTTCGCGCCGTCCACGATCGTCCGGAGGGCGTCGTTCACCGCCTTGGAATCGGGGAACGCCTCGGCCACGTCGGGGTCCAGGACGACCACGTTGCTGCCTTCGGCGTAGGGCCGGGCGTAGCGGCCGCGGGCGCCCTGGCTGAAGTCGTATTCCTCCCTCATGTCATCGGTCTTCTTCTTCATAGTCTCTCCGCGCCGAACGCCCGGTGATCTCCATGTACAGGGCGTCGGGACACAAATCGATTTCCCCAGGCCAGGTGACCGTGCGGGTCACGGGGTCGATGAAGACCTTAGCGAACTCGGCCGGGTCTTCCCAGATAGCGAAGACGCCTCTACCCACCAGGTGGGAGAGATCCACCTCGCCCTCCACTCCGTCGTCGTAGCGGATCCAGAGGCGATGGCGGAGGTTTCGGCCGTGCTTCGACGATCCGGTTCATCGGGACAATGTGTTTGCGGGGATCACCGTTTGCACTGCCGGCTCCGCGTATCCCGTCTCAGCCGTCTCACGTACTCGGCCGTGTCCCCGATGTCGTCGCGATCCTTCCAGATCCCCTCGATTGCGGAAAGCGTCGACAGCCGCTCTTCCACTCCCGAGGCGCCATAGACGCGTGCCAGAGCCTCGCGAACCAGATCCCCGTACGCCCCTGCCTGCGCGCCACCTGCTTGAGGCGGGAGTGGAGATCCTCGTCGAGGTACAGCTGGGTGCGAATAATGCGGCGTATATACACCGTCGGAACGGGCGGAGCAGCGCTGGCGGGCTCACGGTGCCAACCGGTCTTCGCCCCCCTCGGTTCCCCACACGACCGAGACCGGCAGGGCCCACAACCGCTCCCCGAACGGAATTCCGACTTCCCCGCTGTGGAGCACGATCCCGCGGACGAACCTCGGGCCGGCGAGATCTGCCAGCGCCCGGAGGTGCCGGAAGTCCCCGTCCGCGACCGAACCCGCCGCTTTTACCTCGATCCCGACGATCCGGCCGCGCCGGTCTTCCAGGACCAGGTCGACCTCCTCCCGGCGCGGAGAGCGGAAGTGGTACAGGCGAGGCTGGAGCTCGCTCCACCCGATCTGCTTTCGTAGCTCGCTCGCGACGAAGGTCTCGAGCAGCGGGCCCGCGGGCGCCGTGACATCATCGAACGCATCCTCGCCGCGCCCGAGGAGATGCGCCATCATCCCGGTGTCCACCATGTGGATCTTGGGCGATTTGGTGAGCCGCTTTCCCAGATTGCCTGACCACGCCGGTGTCGTCCGGACGAGAAAGGCGATCTCGAGCAGCGTCAGGTAGCGCTGCAGTGTGGTGTAGGGAATCCCGCTGCTCCGCGACAGTTCCGAGACGTTGATGAGCGACGCGCTCCGGACAGCGAGGAGCGCGAGCAGCCGGGGGAGATCCGCCCGCCCCTCGATGTTCGCGATGTCGCGGATGTCCCGCTCGAGGATCGACGTGACGTAGGACTCGAACCAGGCGCGCCGGCGAGCCTCCTCGGGTCGCCGCACCACCTCCGGGAAGCCCCCTCGAGCGGCACGGCGAAAGATGTCGGCTCGCGTGACCGGCTCATGGACCGGTTGGAAGCGATCCCGGAAAACGTCGTCGACGAAGCTCTCGCGGCGACCTTCGATCTCCCCCTGGGACAGCGGCCACAGGGTGAGGGATTCGATGCGGCCGGCCAGGGACTCGGAGATCGCGGGCAGGAGGTGGACGTCCGCCGACCCCGTCAGAAGGAACCGCCCGGGCCGCGGATCCCGATCCACTTCCGCCTTGATCGCCAGGAAGAGATCGGGCGCTCGCTGCACCTCGTCGATGATCAGGGGGCCAGCGGCGGAAACGAACGCCGTCGGATTCCCCAGCGCGGCGGCCAGCGTCTGGGCATCGTCGAGGGTCCGGAATTCGGCCTGCCACTCCGATGAGACGAGACTTCTGGCGAGGGTGCTCTTCCCGCTCTGTCTGGGCCCATGGAGGAGTACGACCCGGGTGTCGCCGAGTGCCGCGCGAATCCTGTGAGCCAGGTGGCGGGGATAGATGGGGCTCGCCTCAGGATGGAAACTACCCGTCATGTGGGTACATATTACCCACTCAGTGGGTAATATGTCAACTAAGCGCACCGTAGCGATTTAGGCGGGACCGGTCGACTCGAGGGCAACGCTGGAACCGGCCTGGAAAGGAGGTTCTTGTCGACATGCGATCACTAAACGATATTGCGATCGATGACCATATCGTTGAACCAAGGAGCGCCATGTCCGTCGTGACCGTGTCGTCGAAGTACCAGATCGTGATACCGAAGGATGTCCGGGAGCCGCTGGGGATCCAACCCGGGCAGAAGTTGCGGGTGTTCCGGTTCGGGGACCTCATCACGGTCGTTCCCGTCCGGCCCATGCGGGAGATCAAGGGGAAGTATCCCGGCATCGACACCGACGTGCCGAGCGACCCGCACCGCTTCTGAACGTCGTCGATTCCTCCGGGTGGCTGGAATACGTGGGAGACGGGCCGAACGCCGACGCGTTCGGCGCGGCGATCGAGGACGTCGACAGGCTCATCGTGCCGACGATCTGCCTTTACGAGGTGTACCGCCGATTCCGCTCCCAGCGGGACGAGCCCGCGGCCCTCGACGTGATCGGGGCCATGATGGAGGGGCGGGTGGTCGACCTGGACTCCGCGCTGGCCCTGACTTCGGCGCGTCTGGGCCTGGAGCACCGCCTGCATCTCGCCGACAGCGTGATCTACGCCACCGCCCGCGCGTTCGACGCCACGCTCTGGACCCAGGACGCGGACTTCGAGGGACTGGAGGGGGTGCGCTACTTCCCGCGGAGCTGATCCGCGGCCTTCGGGGGCGCCTCCGCTACTCCCCGTTCCGGTTCCCGCCGCATCGCAGGAACCCGAGCGCCGGCACCCGGTCGACCTCGATCCAGTAGATGTCCTGCCGCCCGGGCTCACCGCCGTCCCGGCCGCGGTTGCTGCTCACCAGGAGCCGGCGTCCGTCAGGTGAGATCGAAGCCGCGAAGTCGTACGCCTCGGAGTTGACGGCAGGCCCCAGGTTCACGGGCGGGCTCCAACCGGCCTCGCCACGCCGGCTCACGTACACGTCCGAGGCGCCGATCGCGTCCGGGCACCCGTCGCAGGTGAAGAGGAGGTAGGAGCCGTCGGGCGCGATCCAGGGGTGGGTCTCGTAGTGGGGGGAGTCGACGGGCGGGCCCAGGTTCTCGGGCTCGGTCCAGCCGTCGCCGCCGGGGCGCGCGCGGTAGAGGTCGCTCTCGCCCTCCAGCTTCCCCGGGATCGCGGACCAGTAGAAGAGGTTCCCTTCGGCGTCGATCGAAGGCGCCATCTCCCGACCCTGGAATGGCAGTCCGCCATCGTCCGGCGGCGCCCGGTGAACCGGGGGCGGGACCGGCCGCGGCTCGCCCCAGCCCTCCGGCCGGACGTCCACCACCCAGAGGTCGTCGTCCCTGGGCGCGTCGGGCGGAATCGCCCCCGACGGGTCCATCGGGCGCCGCGACTGGAAGAAGAGCCGCGTGCCGTCGGGAGAGAACGCCGGCTCCTGATCGGGGTGCGTCCCCGAGAACGGGAGCGGATTCGGCTCGGTCCAGCCGTCCGGCGTCCGGTGGGCCTCGTGGAGGGTGAACGGCCCACCCTCGGCCCGGCGGACGAAAACGAGACGCCGGCCGTCCGGCGAGAGGGTGGCGGCCAGCTCGTCGTGCGCCTCGGTGGCGACGACCCCCGGGGCGAAGGGCTCGATCTGGGCTCGGGCGGGAGCCACGGCGACCAGGAGCGCGGCCGCGGCCAGAGCGGATGTCGATCGGCAGGGCATGTCCAGGTCAAAAGGGTGAGGCGGCGGGAACGGTTGAACTGGCGAGCGACCGGTCCCTTACCGCTGTACCCGCTCCGGCCCTCGCACCCGCTCGATCAGCGCCCGTCCCCGCGGCGTGTCGCGGAGCTCCCGGAACTCCGGGAGGCACAGGAAGTAAAGGGCACCCCTTGCGCGAGCCTCGATGATGCGCTCGATCACGTCGAGCGCCTCCTCTGGCCGCCCCAGCTCGAACAGGGCCAGCGTCCGGTCGCTGTCATGTTCAGAGAACGCCAGGATCGCCTTCCAGTATCCCCTCTCCCCGCCCCGTTCGAGCCCTTCACGGAGTGCTTCCAGCTCCCCCTCCCCGAAGGTGTCCTCCCCCAGCCGCTCGGCGGTGGTCACGGTGTCGAGCGCCTCCGCCAGGCGCCCCTCGCACTCCAGCACATTAGCCAGGCTCAGGTAGAGGGTGGAGGCGTTGGGATCCAGCTCGATTCCCCTTCGAAGCAGTCGCTCGGCATCCGCCGACCGCCCGGCGGCTCGATAGGCAAATCCGAGGGCGGCCAGAACGATGGACGACATCGGGTCGAGCTCCCGCGCCCGCTCCAGGCCGGCCACGGCCTCGTCGTGGGCTCCGTGGTACAGGGCATCGACGGCGGCCCAGTGGTGCGCCGCCGCGTAGCCCGGGTTGAGCTCGATCGCCTTGCCATAGTGGTGCCGGGCCTCCGCCCACTCCCAGACAGTCGAGGCCGCGAGGCCGAGCGCGGCGTGGGCCTGAGCGAGACCGGGCTGGATCTCGAGCGCCCGGCGTGCCGCCCGCCGGACCTCCCGCACCCCCGAGTCCGCGGGTTCTGCGCACAGGGCGACCGCCTCGGCGCGACCGACCCAGGCGAGCGCGAAGTCGGGATCCCGCGCGATCGCAGCGTCGAACTCCTCGATCGCGCGCTGGAGGGACGAACCGGTGCGGTGGGCCAGGAAGTGTCTGCCCCGCAGGTATGCCGTGTACGCCTCCACGTCCTCCGTCGGAGCGGCCTCCAGCTCGGCCCGCTCCCCCGGCGTCAACGTCACGCGCAGCGATCGCACGATCCGCTCCGCCACGTCGCTCTGGATGGCGAAGACGTCGTCGGCGTCGCGGTCGTAGGACTCGGCCCACAGGTGCCCGTCGGTCGCGGCGTGGATCAGCTGCGCGGTGATCCGGAGCCGGTCGCCGAAGCGCCGCACGCTCCCCTCGAGAACGTGGGCCACGCCCAGCTCGCTGGCGATGTCGGGGATCCCACGGTCGCTCCCCTTGTACCGCATGACCGAGGTCCGCGAGATGACGAGCAGGCCGCGGACGCGGGAGAGCGTCATCAGGATCTCCTCGGTGATCCCGTCGGAGAAGAACTCGTTGTCGGGGTCGGGACTCAGGTTCGTGAACGGGAGCACGGCGACCGAGCGGTCGTCGGGGACTGCGGGGATTTCCACCGGTGGCTCCGGCATTTCCGGCGGCTCCGGCGCGACGGTCTCCCGCGACCGGATCCGCTCAACCTCCCCGTCCGGCGAGATCGTGAGCGCCCACCCCAGCGCCAGAGCGATCGGCAGTCCCAGGAGGACGATCGCCACGATCACGTTGTACGTCCCGTCGGGAACCGCCATGGTCGGCAGTAGCAGCGACGCCCCCTCCACCACCGCGAGGCCCACGGCGACGTAGCCGATCAGGATCTTGACGAGGTGGCGGCGCCGAAGCTCGGACCAGAAGCTCAGGGGGGCGCTCCGGTCGTGAGGCCGGGACGATGGGCGGGCGGCGCCAATATGGAAGCGCCTCGGGCCAGACGCTAGCCGACTTGACCCGATTCCAACCTTTCGAGCGCGCCCGCCCTCCAACAGCACGAACCCTCCCCCGTCGACAGTCTTTCCCCCACACGCGAACCCGAAGGACGGTGCCGATGCCGCCACGCGCGTGCAGCCGAAGAATCACGACCGCCGCCACCCTGCTGGCCCTGGCCGCTCTCCCTGCCGCGGGGCTCGCTCAGGGGCCGGTCCGCGCCCTCGGGTACGAGAACCTGCGGGCGAGCCCCGACAGCCTCGTGACGCTCCCCGAGCCCACCGGCCCGCACCTGGTCGGGACGGCCACCTACCACTGGGTCGACCTCGACCGGCCCGAGACCGCCACCGCGGATCCCGGCGACCGGCGCCAGGTGATCGCCCAGATCTGGTATCCGGCGGCCCCCCTCGCGGACCCCGGCTACGCGCCGTATCTCCCCGAGCTCGAGGCGATGCGAGGCGGACTGCGGAGCACTGCGGACTCGCTGCCGCGGCGGATCGCCGACGACCTGGCCGTCCTCGCCGCCGTGCGGGCGCACGCTCTGGTCGACGCGCCGGTCGACGAGCCGGCCGGCTCCCCCCGCTACCCCGTGGTGATCTTCAGCCCCGGCGGCAACATGTCGCGCCACTACCACACGGCGCTGCTGCAGGAGCTGGCCAGCCACGGCTACGTGGCGGTCGCGGTCAGCCACGCCCACGTCGGGTGGGACGTCTTCCCCGCGGGCGGCTTCCTGAAGTCGGTCGACTGGGGCCTGAACGTGGAGAACGCCGATTCGGCGGCGATGGCGGAGGCCCGGCTGGCGGACGTCCTGGCCGGGGACGTCGCCCTGGTCCTCGACCGGCTCGCCGACCACGACGCGCGGGGACTCTTCCAGGGGCGGCTGGACCTGGAGCGCGTGGCGGTCGCGGGCCACTCGCGCGGCGTCCTGGCGGTGGCCCGGGCGTGCGAGACGATCGCCGCCGTCGACGCCTGCCTGGCGCTCGACTCCATCGGGCCCGACGCGGGAGCGGACCTCGACCGGCCGTGGCTGACGCTGCGCCGCGCCGACTGGAGTCAGGGTCGGGTGGAGCGGCTCCGGGCGTTCCTGTCGGGGAACCCGGCCGGCGCGATGGTGGCGTCGGTCCAGGGGGCCAGCCACTTCACCTTCTCGGACCTGCCGATAATCGACCCGGCCCACTACGAGAGCGCGATCGCTCCCCGCCGCGGCCACCGCGTGGTGGCCGACCTGGCGCTCGCCTTCCTGGGGACCCATCTGCGGGCGGGGGCCCCCGAGTCCGTGGATGCCGTCGCCGCCCGTCTACCCGAGGTGGAGCTGCAGCGGGTCGCGCCTTGAAAGCGACGACCGCCATCCTGACCGTCGGGCTCTCGGTCGCGCCCGCGACGCTCCCGGCGCAGGTGGTGCCCGGCGACACCTGGGACCGCGTCCACCCGGAGGAGCGCGGATGGTCGGCGGCGGGACTGGCACGCGCGGATTCCGTGGCACACGCGATCGGCACCGCCGCCTGGATGCTGGTGGACGGCGGCGTCGTGGTCGGCCAGTGGGGCGACGTGACGACGCCCCATCGCGCTCACTCGGTCCGGAAGAGCCTCCTCGACGCGCTCTACGGGATCCACGTCGAACGGGGCGACATCGATCTTGCCGCCACGCTGGATCGGATCGGGATCGACGAAGGCGGCGCCCCGCTCGGGCCCCTCGAGCGGAGCGCCCGGCTCGAGCACCTCCTCCAAAGCCGCTCGGGTGTATATCGGAAGGCCGCCCACGAGAACGAAGGCTGGGATCGCGTCCGCCCCGAGCCCGGGAGCCACCCCCCGGGGACCCTTTTCTTCTACAGCAACTGGGACTTCAACGTGGCGGGGATCGCCTTCGAGCTCCTCACGGGCCGCAACCTGTTCGAGGCATTCGCCCGCGAGATCGCGGGTCCGATCGGTATGCAGGACTTCCGTCCTGAGCACGGTGGCTGGCGCTGGGACCTCGACCGCTCCGCCCATCCCGCGTTCGTCTTCCGGATCAGCGCCCGCGACCTGGCGCGCTTCGGACTGCTGTACCTGCGGGGCGGCCGGTGGGGGACGGCGCGAGTGCTTCCCGAGGGCTGGGTCGAAACGAGCGTCGAGCCCCGCTCGCCCGTCCCCCACCCGCGCACCGGCGAGCCGATCGAGGACGTCTGGTACGGGCGTCTGTGGTGGACGAGCCCGGAGGGTCGCGGCGGATACGACGCGGAGCTGGGCGCGGGTACGTTTTGGGCCAGCGGCACGGGGGAGCAGCTCCTGCTCGTCAGCCCGGCGCTGGACCTGGTGATCGTGCACCGGGTCGACACCGACCGGGGCGGGGGCCCGGTCGACGGGGAGGAGCTGAGGGTGCTTTTGCGGACGATCCTGGAGGCGCGGAAGTAGCGAGGGCTCATCCGGTCCCTGGCGAGCAGGATGCTCCCCGCCTCCAGGCGCGTTACTCTGCCCTCGTGACCTCGGACGAGCGGCCGGCGGACCCCATCATCGACGCCTACAAGCGAGACGTCGACCGCGCCTCCCTCCGCCAGAACCTCCGCCGCTCGCCAGAGGAGCGGGTGCGGAACCTCCAGGCGCTCCAGCAACTGGCGATCGAGCTCGGACGGGCCGGTCGATCGACCAGGTACGCCGCAAGTCAGCCGCGCGACTTCGAGACGATCGCGGAGCTGGGAGGAAGAGGAGGAATGAACGAGATAAGAATCTGCATCGACGTGCCCGACGTGGAGCGGGCGATCGCCTTTTACACCGAGGCCCTCGGCCTCAGGTCGGCCGGCGCTTCGACACGCAGTGGGTGGAGCTCGTAGGAGGCCCGGCCCCGATCGACCTGCTGGGCCGGAAGGCGGATAGCCCGACCAACCCGAATGCCGGCGCCCCCGCGCGCACCTACGAACGCCACTGGACCCCGGTCCACCTGGACTTCGTGGTCGACGACATCGACGCGACGGTCGAGCGGATCCGCGCGGCCGGCGGCGCGCTCGAGGGGGACGTCGCGCGCCACTCCTACGGCCGGCTGGCGCGGCTCTCGGACCCGTTCGGCCACGGGTTCTGCCTGCTGGAGTTCCACGGCCGGGGCTACGACGAGGTGCTGGAGGTCTAGGGTCCGCCTCTCCCGTATCGGAAGTGGGAGGCGTGGTCGGTGTGGACCGCGCGGACGAGCTCGAAGCCGGACTGGCCGCCCCCCGTGCCCTCGAAGAGCCGGGCCCCGCCTCCCAGGAGCACGGGCACCATGTGGATCTCCATCTCGTCGACGAGGCCCGCCGCCAGGTACTGGTTCGCCACGTCGGCGCCCCCGCCCAGGTGGACGTCCTTCCCGCTGGCCGCGTCGACCGCCCGTTCGAGCGCCGCGTGGATGCCGTCGGTGACGAAGTGGAAGGTGGTTCCGCCCGCCATCTCCAGCGGCTCCCGGGCGTGGTGGGTGAGGACGAAGACGGGGTGGTGGAAAGGCGGCTCGTCGCCCCACCATCCCCGCCACGGGTCCTCCCCCCAGGGCCCCCGGACGGGACCGAACATGTTCCGGCCCATGATCGAGGCGCCGACGTTCCGGAATCCCTCGGCCATGATCTCGTCGTCGGGGCCGGCCGTCCCGCCCTCCAGCCCGTGCATCTCGCGCCAGCTGCGCGTGCCGGTCACCCACTCGTGGAGCGCTTCGCCTCCCCGCCCGAGCCCCTGCTCCTGGCTCTGGTCGGGGCCGGCGACGTAGCCGTCCAGCGACATCGAGATGCCGAATCGGAGCTTCGCCACGGCGCCTCCCCTCGTTGTCAGACGGCCCCCGGCTCGGAGTCCGAGCCCGGGTCCATGAAGAAGATTTCCCACACGTGCCCGTCCGGATCCTGGAACGACTGGCCGTACATGGACCCGAGGTCCATCCCCTCGCGGAAGCTCGTCCCGCCGGCGTCGAGCGCCCTGCGGATCGTTTCGTCGACCTCCTCGCGGCTGTCGCGGGAGAGCGCGAGCAGCACCTCGGTGCTCTCCCGCGTATCGGCGATCGAGTGCGGCGAGAACTCGCGGAACTTATCACGGGTCAGGAGCATCACGTACGCATCTTCGCTCAGGATCATGCAGGCGGCGGTCTGGTCGGAGTACCGGGGATCGAACGAACAGCCGAGCGCACGGAAGAACTCCATCGACCGGTTCAGATCCTGGACCGGCAGGTTCACGAAGAGCCTGGTGGCCATCACTTCCTCCCGGGAATCGTCATGGGTTCACAGAGGCGCAGGTGTCCTGGCACGCAATATGGGGAGGCCGGCGCGAACCCGCACCGGGCGTATTGACGAGCAGCGCCTGGATAGACTATACTAAGGTATATGCCTAAGTATTCCACTGACCCCGGTCCCGTCTTTCAGGCCCTCGCGCACCCCACCCGGCGGGCCGTGGTCGAGCGGCTCGGCCGCGGACCGGCCGCCACCACCGAGCTGGCGGAGCCCTTCCGCATGGCGCTTCCGTCGTTCGTCCAGCACATGGATGTCCTGGAGGCGTGCGGACTCGTGCGGTCGCGGAAGCGAGGCCGGGTGCGGACGTGGCGGCTCACCCCGCGGCCGCTCGCCGCGGCCGAGGACTGGCTGGCGGAGCAGCGCCGCATCTGGGAGCGCCGCCTGGACCAGCTCGACGACTACCTCAACGAGATGGAGGACACCCCATGAATTCCCGAATCGCCGAACCCGACCCGCGGCTCGACCTGGTGCTCGAGCGCGTAGTGGACGTCCCGCCCGAGAAGGTGTGGCTGGCGTGGACGAAGCCCGAGCACGTGGTGAAGTGGTTCACCCCGGCCCCCTGGACCACCGTCGACTGCGAGATCGACCTGCGGCCGGGCGGCGCGTTCCGCACGGTCATGCGCTCCCCCGAAGGGGAGGACCACCCGAACGTCGGGTGCTACCTGGAGGTGGTCGAGAACGAGCGGCTGGTCTTCACCGACGCCCTGGGGGCCGGCTGGCGGCCGAACCCGGAGTCCTTCATGACCGCGGCGATCCTGCTCGAGCCGAGCGGGTCAGGCACGAAGTACACCGCGATCGCGCTCCACAAGGACGAGGGGGACCGGAAGAAGCACGAGGAGATGGGGTTCCACGATGGCTGGAGCACGGCGCTCGACCAGCTCGTGGAGCACGTCCGCGGGATGTGACCCCCGCGTTCAGGCGGCGCCCCCGGCCCTCTTCTCCAACGTCGGATCCGCGGGACCGATCCGCGCCATGAGGGCGCGAAAGCGCGGATGGTCCTCGAGCGGCGCCGCCCACTCCGGCCCCAGGCGGACCTCCAGGGCGAGGAAGTGTCGCGCCTCGATCCACCTCTCGATCACGTCGAGCGCGGGGTCGATCCGGCCCAGCCGGACGAGGGCCTCCGCCTCCTCGACCGCGAACTCTCCCAGCTGACGGGCCGACCGGGCGTACTCCTCCCACATCCCCCGCTCGCCTTCCTTCTCCAGCGCCCGCTTCAGCCGGGCCACCCACTCCGGAGACAAGAATTCGGGATGAAGCCGGGACCAGGTGTCCAGCTCCTCGATCCCGCGGCCGTATTCGCCGCGGGCCCGGTACACCGTGCCCATGTTGATGTGGACGACGCCGTTGCCGGGGTCGATCTCGAGGACGCGCCGGAGGACCCGCTCGGCCTCGTCGAACCGGCCGGTGAGCCGGTGCACCTCACCCAGGGCGATCAGGATCAGCGGCGCCACGGGATCCAGCTCGAGGGCGCGCTCCAGGTGGAGCCTCGCCTCGTCGAACCGGCCGGCCAGGAAGCAGTTGACCCCGTACCAGTGGTGCGTGGTGGCGTGGCCGGGATTGTGCTCCAGAGCCTGGCGGTGGTGGCGGTCGGACTCCTCGAAGTCCCACTCGACGAACGCGGCTAGCCCGAGGGCGCTGTGGGCCTGCGCGAGGTCGGGCCGGAGCGCGAGCGCGCGCCGGGCGGACCGCCGGGCCTCGGCGAGCATCTCGGCGACGGGGCCGAACTTGTAGTGCGCGAGCAGGGCGGCCGTCTCGGCGCGGCCGGCCCACGCGAGCGCGAAATCGGCGTCCAGCTCGATCGCGTCCTCGAAGGCCTGCCTGGCGCGCGTGAGGGTGGGTCCGATGCGGTCGGCGAGCAGATGCCGTCCGCGGAGGTACGACGAGTACGCCTCCACGCTCTCCGTCGGGTGCGTCTCGAGGGCCGCTCGCTCCCGGGGCGTCAGCGCACCCTGGAGCGACTGGACGATCCGCGTGGCCACGTCGCTCTGGATCTCGAACACGTCGACGACGTCCCGATCGTAGGACTCCGCCCACACGTGGGCGTCGGTGCGGGCGTCGATCAGCTGGGCGGTGATGCGGATGCGCTCCCCGGCGCGACGGACGCTCCCCTCCACCACGTGCACCACGCCGAGCGCCTCGGCGATCTCGGTGATCCTCTGGTGGGCCTGCTTGAACTGCATGACGGAGGTCCGCGAGATCACGTGGAGACCCCGGACGCGCGAGAGCGACATCAGGATCTCCTCGGTGATCCCGTCGGAGAAATACTCGTGGTCGCCATCCGGGCTCAGATCGGCGAACGGCAGCACCGCGACCGAGCGGGGGTTGGGGGCGGGTCGGGGCGGCTCGGCCGCGGACCCGGAGCGCACGCGGTGGACCTCCCCCTCCGGCGACATCGTGAGCGCCCACCCCACGGCCACCGCGATCGGAAAGCCGAGCACCACGACCGCCACGATCACGTCGTACGTCCAGGCGGGAACGTCCATGGTCGGCAGGAGGAAATCCGCGCCCTGGAGCACGGCGGCCCCGGTCGCGAGGTAGCCGAGCGCGATCTTGACCATGTGCCGGCGCCGGAGTTCGGACCAGAAGCTCACGCGCCTCCAGGGGGAGGGTTGGAACGGCTCGTCAGGACGATCGGACCGCCGCGTCCAGGCTCCACGGCCCGGGTCCCGTCAGCCGGCGGTCTGGTGCAGGCCGAACGCCGCTCCCTGGGGGTCCATCGCCACGGCGATCCTGCCGCCCCCGGGAACCTCCATCGGCTCCACCAGGATGGAGCCGCCGCCGTCGGCGACTTTCCGCACGCTCTCGTCCAGGTCCGCCACGCGGATGTAGTAGAGCCAGGCCGGCGGGCCGGAGCCGCCGGGGCCAGGCATACCGGGGGCCTTGTCGTACATGCCACCCAGCATGCGGTCGCCGAGGTTGTACATCTGGTAGACGCCGGCGTCCCCCATGTCCATCGCCTCGCTCTTCTCCCACCCGAACAGGTCGGAGTAGAACCGGAAGGCGGCCTCGTGGTCGGTGGTGGCGAGCTCGTGCCACGACACGTTTCCGACGCCGGGCTCCGGGCTCTTCTCCGACATCTCCATGGCCGGACGGTAGGCCGCGATCACGGCCCCCTGGGGATCGGCGAACACCACGAACCGGCCCACCTCGGGCACCGACTCGGGCCCCATCAGGATCTTCGCCCCCAGCTCGGCGGCGCGGGCCGCGGTGGCGTCGATGTCGTCGACGGCCACGTGCGCCATCCAGTTGGGCGGGACCTCGTCGGTGGACGGCACCTCCATCACGCCGCCGACCGGGGTCTCGCCGTTGGTCCACATCGTGTAGGGCATCGGCCCGCCCTCGAAGGGCCGCGTCCCCCAGCCCACGACGTCGGTATAGAACGCCTTGGCGGCGGTGGGGTCGGGCGTCATGAGCTCGTACCAGACGAACTGTCCCTGGGGCGTGGTATTGGCCATCGTGCCTCCGTCATGGGGTTGCGCGGCCGGGAGGCCGCCGGGTGGATCGAAGCGCTGGCCCTAGCCGTACGAGCCGTCCTTCCGCTGGTGGATGAGGATCCGGTTGCCGTCGGGGTCCTCCACGATCGCCATGTAGCAGCCGGGGGTCTCGATGGTGTCCATCGCGACCGGCACCCCCTTGCCGCGGAGCTCCTCCACCGCGTCACCCACGTGCTCCACCGCCAGCGCCACGAGCGCGTTCGGATTGGGCTGCCCGCCGGGCAGGACGCCCACCGCGATCGAGGTCCCGCCGGCGTCGAACTCCATGAAGTCGGCCGCCCGCGTGCCGGGCTCTCCCCGGCGCACTTCGATGTCGAGGCCAAGGACGTCCCGGTAGAACGCCTCGGACCGGTCCATGTCGGTCACGGCGTACGCGACGAAGTCGACCGCTAGCGGCTTCACGTGGTTCACCTCCTGGGATTCTGGCTGGCGCGCACCGGGCTGGTCGGCGGCGTAGTCGGTGTCGGAGAGATAGCGGGGTGGCGGGGAAAGTTCAAACGGGAGGGCGGGATCGGGTTGTGTGTGGACCTCACCGGTTCCGGTCGGCTCGAATCCGGATGCGGACATCTGCCATGGGGCCTCCCCTGATAACCATTCCTCGCTCGTCTTCGTATTCTACCATGAATGTCCGGCTCCGCATCCCTTCCGTGTCCCGTCGACTTCGGCCCCACCGCCGCCGGCCCCGGCTTCCTCGCCCAGCGGATCGACTACGCCCCCGGCTACGACCAGCCGCCCCACAGCCACGAGCTGACCGGCCTCACGCTGGTTCTGGGCGGCGACTTCCGGGAATGGGCCGACGGGCGGGAGGAGTTCGCGTCGGCGCTGAGCGTGGTGGTGAAGCCGGCCGGCACGGTCCACGCGGACCGGGTGGGGCCCGCCGGCGCGCGGACGGTGCTGGTCGAGATCGAGGATGACCTGCTGCCGGAGTCCACTGGCCTGGGGCCCTGGCGCTGGGTCCACGCGGGGCCCGGGGTCCGGCCGCTGCTCGAGCTCCATCGCGCCCTCACGGGCCCCGACGGCGGAACGGACCCGGCGGAGTCGGTGGCGGAGCTCCTGGGCGAGATGACGGAGGCCGCCGCCCCGACGCTGGAACGCGTCCCCGGCTGGGTCCGTCGGGCGCGCGAGGCGCTGGACGACCGGGCGCCGGAGGCGGCCCGCGTGGAGGACCTGGCGCGCGGCCTCGGCGTCCACCCCGTCTCGCTGACCCGCGCGTTCCGCCGGGCCTACGGTCTGCCGGTGACCGGCTACCGCCGGCGGCTCCGTCTGCGGCGCGCGGTGTCCCAGGTGGTCGGCGGCGACCGTCCGCTCACCGAGATCGCCCACGCCGCCGGCTACGCCGATCAGGCGCACATGTGCCGCGAGGTGCGGCAGGCCACCCGGCTCTCTCCCTCGCGCCTCCGACAGGCCGCCCGCGGCTGACTCCGGTTGGATTCGTTCAAGTCCGTCCAGCGACGGCCGGATAGGTTCCACCACGACATCGTGTCACCATCCATTCCCGAGGAGGACATCGTGCACCGATTCGCCGGACCCGCCCTCGCCCTGGCCCTGCTCGTCCCCCGGCCCGCCTCGGCCCAGGCCACGATCGGGGGCGAGTGGCGCGACGACGTGGACCGCTTCGCCCGGTCCGTGGTCGAGGCGGGCCTCACGCCGGGCATGGGGGTCGCCGTCTCGCAGGGCGACCGGGTCCTCTACTCCAACGGCTTCGGGGTGGCCGACCGGACCAGCGGCCGTGGCGTCGGCGAGGACACCGCCTTCTACATCGCGTCCAGCACCAAGGCGCTGACAGCCACGGCCGTGGTGCTTCTGGCCGAGCGGGACGAGATCGACCTGGACGCGCCGATCACCCGCTATCTGCCGGAGCTCCGGTTTCAGGCGCCGCTGGACGCCGATGCCGTCACCGTCCGGAGCCTCCTCACGATGACCCACGGGATCGAGGACGGCGGTCCGGTCGTGGTGCGGACCGCCTTCACCGGAGAATTCACGGCGGATCTCCTGATCGAGCTCCTGGCCGCGTATGGCCCGTCCGAGGACGGCCCGGTCTTCAACTACGGCAACCTCGGATACAACATCCTCGGGATGATGCTGGCGCCGGGAACGGAGCACGGCTGGAAGGACGTGGTGGCCCGCGAGGTGCTGGAGCCGCTCGGCATGGCCTCCACCACCGCGCGCCTGTCGGACCTGGACCCCGACCGGGTGGCGCTCCCCCACGCGCCCGTCCCCGGCGGGGGATGGAGCCGGTTCCCGCTGGGGAAGGCCGACGCCAACCTCCACGCCGCCGGGGGACACCTCACGACCGCCGGCGACCTGGCCCGCTTCGTGGCCGCCCACGCCAGCGGCGGCGTGCTGGAGGGCCGGCGCGCGCTGCCGGAGCCCGCGATCGCCACCGCGCACGAGCGGCACGTGCCGCAGGCCCGCTCGTTCGGACCGTACCGGCGGGTCGCCTGGGGGTACGGCTGGGACATCGCCGAGTGGGAGGGGAAGACGATCGTCCAGCGCTTCGGCGCCTTCTCGGGCTATCGCTCCCACATGTCGTTCGAGCCCGAGTCGGGGGTCGGAGTGGTGGTACTGGTGAATGGAGACGGCCCGGCATCGCCGGCGGCGGACCTCGTGGCGAGCTACGTCTACGACCGGATGCTGGGCCGGGCGGATCTCGAGGAGGAGTACGCGCGCCGCCGAGCCGCGCTGGAGGCCGAAGCCGCCGAGCAGACCGAGGAGATGGCCGCGCACCTGGCCGAGCGCGCGGCGCGGCTCGCGCCGCTCCCTCATCCCCTGGCCGATTACGCCGGCGCGTTCGAGAACCCGGCATACGGCCGGATCGACTGGTTGGTGGTTGCGGACGGCCTCGAAGCCCGGATGGGCGTTCTCCAGAGCCGCGCCGAGGTGTTCGACGCCGCGGCCAACCGGCTCCGGATCGTGATCGGGGGCGGTGTCATCGTGACCTTCGAGTTCCCGGCCGGCGGCGGACCGGCCACGGCCCTCACGCTCCAGGGGGAGCGGTTCGAGCGGGTGCGGTAGGGCTCCAGCACTCCGCGGGGTCGATCCCCATCGTCTCCAGGACCTCCGGGTATCGGGGGTCGTCCCGGAAGCCGTCGAACCCCGGATGGTTCCGGATGCCGTCGGTCAGCACCGGATCGCGGACCTCGATCGCCACCTGGAAGCTCCGCCACGCCTCCTCGTCGTTCCCGGCGTGCCGGTGGGCGTTCGCCAGGATCGCCGGGGACGCGCCCCGCCGCTGGAGGAGCGGCAGGGCCGTCCGGTGGATCGCCGCCGTCCCCTCCACCGCCACACGGGCACGGAGCGCGGCCGCCTCCTCGGCCGTGATCATGGCGAGCGCCTCGTTCAGCTCCACGAACTCCTCCGCCCGGCCGCCGTAGACCAGCGACTCCAGCAGGTATCCCGTGGCCGGCCCGAAGCCCGGCGCCAGCTCGAGCACGCCTCTCAGCCACTCGATCGCCGCCTCGAAGCGCCGCTCGCGGATGTCGGGGACCGCCTGATCGGCCAGGATCTCGAGCGACAGGGGATCCAGCTCGTGGGCCCGGGCGAGCGCGGCGCGGGCGTCGTCGAAGCGGCCCAGGTACGCCAGCTCCAGGCCCCGGCGCCGGTGGGCCACGGCGCTCTGGGGGGCCAGCGCGATCGCCCGCTCCAGCGCCTCCACCGATCCCGCCCAGTCCCAGTCGTACCACCGGAGAACGGCGTCGGCGACGCGGGCCTCCGGCAGGTCCGGATCCAGCCGGAGCGCTTCGTCGACCGACGACCGGGCGTCGCGCCGCAGCGCGGTCCGGTCCAGGTCGGGCGCGAACCGGAGCAGCGACAGGTAGAGCCGCGCCTCCGCCAGCCCGGCGTGCGCCAACGCGAACTGCGGGTCTTCGCGCACCGCCGCCTGGAAGTGGCCGATCGCCTGGTGCACGTCCGCCACGTCGCCCCGGGCGTGCGCCTGCCGCCCCTGTAGATAAGACCGGTAGGCGGCCAGGCTGCCGGATCGCCGCGCGTGAATCCGCCGCCGCTCGCCCTCCGTCAGCGCCACCGAAAGGGCCCGCGCCACCTGGCCCGCCACGTCCTCCTGGACCGCGAACAGATCCTCCGCCGGGCGCTCGTACGTCTCGGCCCACAGATGCGCGTCGTCGGCCACGTCGATCAGCTGGACGGTGATCCGGATCCGGCCGCCGCTCCAGCGGACGCTCCCCTCGACGATCGACGAGACCCCCAGCCGCTCGCCGATCGTGCGGGCGGTCAGGGCCGCCTCCTTGAACGCGAACGACGAGGTGCGGGACGCCACCTTGAGCCCGCCCGAGGTGGCGAGCGCCGCGGTCAGCTCCTCGGCCAGGCCGTCGGCGAACCAGTCCGCCTCCTCCGCCTGCCCCAGGGCGAGGAACGGGAGCACGGCCACCGACGCGCCCCGGGCCGCGGGCGCCCGCGGGGGGGCGGCTTCCGGGCCCCGGCGGATCCGGCGGGCGAGGTCGGCGGTGTCGGGGTCCGGGTCCACGCCCAGTTCGTCCCGCAGCCGGCGCTCGAACCGCTCGTAGGCGCGCAGCGCCCCGGCCCGGTCGCCCACGTCTTCGAGGAGCGCCAGCAGCCGGCGGAGCCCCTCCTCGTCGTCGGGCTCGATCCGAAGCCCGCGCCGCGCCCAGTGCGCCGCGCCGGCGGGGTTGCCCCGCTCACCCTCCCGGCGGGAGAGCGCCCACGCGGCCTCCGCCGCCCGGGTCCGGCGCCGCGATCGCTCGTCCTCGACCCACCGTTCGAACTCCTCGCCCGCGCCCGCCACGTGGAAGCCCGGCAGCAGGTCGCCGCCGTAGAGCTCGACCGCCTCGGCCAGGGCGCCCGCCTCCAGCAACCGGTCGAACTCGGCCGCGTCGCACTCCAGCGCGGCCGGGTCCACGCCGACCTCGGAGCGGCCCCGGCTCCGGATGGCGGCGGCTCCCAGGTGGCGGCGCAGGAAGTGGATCGACTGGACCAGCGCGTTCCGCGCCCGGTCCACGTCCATCTCGGGCCAGAACAGCGCCTGCAGGGCGTCCCGGCTGTGGTGGGCCCCGGGCGGGCCGGCGGCCAGGTACGCCAGGAGCCCCAGGCGCTTCGGCTGTCTGAGCACCGGCTCGATCGGCCCGGCGGGACCGGTCAGATCGATCCGACCCAGCACCGACAGCCGCGTCGTGGCGGGCTCTCTCTCCAGAGTCACCTGCGGGATAAGGAAGGGGTAAGCCGGCCCGGATAGGGTGGCTTCGAACGGAGCGGCCGGAGACGCCGGACGCCCCGCAACACTCGACCTGGGAGGCACATCATGCGACGGTTCCTTTCCCTCTGGGCCCTCGGCCTGATCTTCGCGGCGGCCGCCTGCGAGGACAACCCCGCGGCCCCCGCCGGCCGCACCGAGCTCGGCCCCGCCACCGCCTTCGGATCCGGCACCGTCCGCTCGTGGGTCGCCGTCGACGGCGCCGGAGTCCCCACGGCACTGGGGATGCGCTGGAGCGCCAGCGCGATGACCGGCCTGCCGATGAACCCGATGGAGGTGGTTCCCGCCCTGCCCGCCGACGCCCCCGTTCCCCCGTTCGACCATCTGACCCTCGGCTGGATGCCGCACGGCCATCCGCCGGACGGCGTCTACACCGTGCCCCACTTCGACATCCACGCGTACTTCCTGACGCCGGCGGAGCGGGCCGCGATCTCGCCGGCCGATCCGGAGTTCGGGGCGAAGGGCGCGCGCGCGCCGGATCCCTCCCACGTCCCCGCCGGCTACGTGGCCACGCCAGGCGCGGTTCCGGGGATGGGCGCCCACTGGATCGACCCGACCTCGTCGGAGTTCGCCGGCGCGCCCTTCGACGCCACGTTCCAGTACGGCGTGTGGGACGGCCGGATCGCGTTCATGGAGCCGATGTTCGCCAAGTCGTTCCTGGACGCCCGCGGCGAGGCCTCCGGCACCGTGGCCCAGCCGGCGGCGTGGGCGGAGCCCGGCTACTACCCGACCCGCTGGTCGCTCACCTACGACGACGCGGCGGACGAGTACGTGCTCACGCTGGACGAGCTGGTGTCCCGATGAGCACGGCTTCCGCGCCCGTCCTGCCGCCGGAAGCCGTGGCCCGCCGGCGGCGGATCGCCGGCGCCGCCATGATCGCGGCCCCGCTCGTCATGCTGGTGGCCGACTCGATCGGCCTGGCGTTCGGGGACGTCGGGTTCTGGGCGTGGTCGGTCGCGCTGTGGGTGTCGTTCCTTCTCTTCGTCCCCGCGGTCGTCGGGATGTCGGCCGCCGCCGCGGGCTCGGCCGACCGGCTGGGTCTGGCGGGCGCGGGGCTGGCGCTGATCGGCCTCATGACCGGCGCCACGATCATGGGCGTCCACCGGACGGCGCACGTCCTCTCGGGCGCGGTCGGCGAGGCGGAGATGGCGGCCGCCCCGGGGGCGAAGCTCCTCCTGGCGACGTCGATCCAGCCGGGGCTGACCTTCCCCATAGGCCTCCTGATCCTGACCCTGGCGCTCCGGCGCGCGGGAGCGCTGTCGGGGCCGATGGCGGCGGTCCTGGCGGCGGGGGCCATCCTGTTTCCGGTGGGGCGGATCTTCGTCGGCTTCGCGGGCAGCGTGGCGAGCGACGTCTGCCTGGCGCTGGCGCTGGTCCCGCTCGGGCTGTCGCTGCGGTCGGCCGCATCCCCTCCAGCATGAAGCGCCCGCTCACGGCCGGAAGGGCGGCGCCCAGCTCGCGGGGGCGGCGTCCGCGACCCAGCGTTCGCCGGTGCCCTCGATCGTCAGCCCGCCGGCGTCGATCTCCACCCGCGCCGTCCGGCCGGACATGAGGTCGTGGGCGACCCAGCCGCCGTCCGGCCGGCGGCCGAGCGGGATGGCGTAGGGCGGGCGGAACCCCGTCGACTCGACGAACGTCCCGACCAGCCGTCCGGCGGCCCGATCCGACCAGAAGAACGACATGGTGGCCGCGCCGTCTCGGAACCGGAGCCAGACCCGAGTGGTGGCGATCGTCCCCCGGAGCGTGGTGCCGAGATCGCGCCAGGCGTGGAGGGGGCCGCGCGACTCCACCAGGCCGCGCCACTCGGCCCGGTAGTCGTCCAGATGCGACGCGCCGGCCTCGCCCAAGGCGGTCGCGTGCGCTGCGGGATCCCGCGCCTGGAGACCCGCCACCAGCGCGGCCGTCCGCTCGGCCGCCCGCGCCAGGTCGGCGGCGTCCTCCGGCGCGGGTGGCGCGAGCGCGTCCACCGCCGCCTGGCCGTCGGCCGCGAGCCAGGCGTGCGCACCGTCGGTGATCAGGTGGAGCCGCCCGCCGGCGGGACCGCGGAATGTCGCCGGGTCGACCGCCATCGGCGGGGCCGCCTCCGGCGGCAGCTCGACCGAGTCCCCGCGCGCCAGCGATTCCAGCGACTGGCCGAACGCGTGCCGCGTGTACTCGCCGTTGGCCGTCCGCGACGCGCTCGTGATCACGACCGTGAAGTCCTCGTCGAGGTAGCGGTAGAACGACCCGTTGTAGCCGAGCGCGGCGTCCCCGCCGTGCTCCCGCACGCGCCGTCCCGGCTCGCCGTGTAGGAAGAACCCGTAGCCGTAGCCGTAGCCGACACCCTCGTCGACCTCGGCCTGGACCGACGTCATGCGCCCGACCGCCGCCGGCGGCAGCACGGTCCCGTCGCGGAGCGCCCGCTCCCAGCGGAGCAGGTCCGCCGCCGTCGACACCAGGTCTCCGGCGCCGAAGTTCCGCCAGTTCCGGGGCCACTCGGGGGGCGCGCCGCGGTCGTCCCACCCGAGCCGGGCGCGGGCCACGTCGCCCCCCGGCACGACCTCGTCCAGGAGCCGTGTGCGGCGCATCCCCGCCGGCTCGAAGATCGTCTCCCGCAGGTACTCCTCGTACGGCCGGCCGGATGCGATCTCGACGATGGCGGCCGCCAGGTTGTACCCCGCCGTGGCGTATCTCCAGGCGGATCCGGGCGCGAACTGGAGCGGGGCCACCAGGATGCTCGCCACCAGCTCGTCTCGCGAGGCCGCCTCGAAATCGTCGTCCAGCGGCGCGGCGAGGCCCGACGTGTGGGTCAGGAGCTGATGGATCGTGATGCCCCGCTTGTCGGCGGGCGCCGCCGGAAAGAATCGGCCGAGGGAATCGGTCACCGCGAGCGCCCCCGCGCGCTCCAGCGCCAGAATCGCGGCGGCGGCGAACGACTTGGAGATGGAGGCGACCCCGACCCCCGTCTCCAGGCCCAGCGCCCGGCCGGCCGCAGGGTCGGCGAACCCGTACGCCCGGTGGAGAACCACCCGCCCGTCCACCTCCACCAGCACCTGGCCGGAGAAGCCGAACGGCGCCGCGCGCGCGACGAGGGCGTCCATCGAGCGGCCGAGCTCGCCCACGACGGCCTCGGGAATGGAGTCGGTGGGAGCGGCGGACACGGCCGCCGGCCCGATCTGGGCCGAAGCCCCCGGCGTGCCGGCCAGGAGAACGACGGCGGGAACGAGCCAGGCGAGGATCGGACGGATCACGCGAGCACCTCTTTCCTATGATGGCGAATTTTTTCGCATTGTAGATGCGAGGATATTCGCACTCCGGAACCGTGTCAAGTCAGGAAATGGCGGCCAGGACGGCTTCGCGCGCGGCGGGGGACTCGAGCGTGGCGAGCGCGCGCTCGAACGGGCCGCGCAGGGCGGGGCCGGTCACGTCGGCCTCGCGGGCCAGGCGCGAGAGCAGGCTCTCCATCACCGCGTCGCTCGCGACCTTCTCCGCCGCGAGGTCCAGCACCCGCGCGAGCTCGCGCTCGTCGAGCGCCCGGGCGTCCAGCAGCCGGTCCAGGTAGGCGCCGGCCGCGTGGCCGCCCTGGGTCCGGGCGGCGGCGTCGAACACGGCTGCCGGGCCGCCTTCCGCCAGGAGCGCCGGTACGCGGGCCTCTGCGTCGAAGCCGGTGTGGCGGTCGATCTCGCGGGCCAGGGCGCGGAAGCGCGCCGCGCGGGATCCGGCGGCGTCGGACGGGCCGCCCTCCTCCCGCCACGTGAGCGCTCCGCCGGGCTCCCGCCGGACCTCCATGATGCGGGTCTCGCCCGCCCGCGAGGTCCGGACGCGGACCTCCCCTCCCGGCGACGCCGGCACCAGGATCCCCTCGACCAGCGCGACGTCCGGCCGCGCGAGCAGCTCGACCTCGCAGCCCCGGCCCTCCCACAGGACCTGCCACGTCAGCGCGCCGTCGATCTCGGCCCATCGGTCGACGTGCCGGCCATCGACGTGGTCGCAGCCGCTGGCCGCGGCGATCGCGGGCTCGGCCGCGCCGCCCCGGACCGACGCCACCGCCGCCGTCGCCGCGAGCGCCGCCCCCACCACGGCCGCGGCGGCCGGCCGGGAGAGCGCGGCCCGCGGCGAGAGCGCCACGGCCCGGCGCACCCGCGCCTCCAGGCCCCGCCCCAGGCCGACCGCGGCGGCCAGCCGGCGCTCCCGGATCGCCCCGCGCAGGACCCCCGCCAGCTCGCGCACGTAAGCGCCGGCGTCGGGCTCGCCGCGAAGGACCGCGTCGTCGGCCGCCCGCTCGGCCTCCGCCCGGAGCCGGGCCAGCGCCAGCCAGGCCAGCGGGTCGAACCAGAACGCGGCGCACGCCAGCCGCGCCGCCACCTGGACCCGCACGTCGCCCCGGCCGACGTGCGCGAACTCGTGCGTCAGGACCAGGACCCGCCGGCGGGCCGACCACCCGGCCGCGGCGGCCGGCAGCACGACGACCGGCCGCAGAAGCCCGGCGCTGAACGGAAGCGAGACCCGGTCCGAGAGCCGGACCGGTGGCGCCGCCGGGAGCCCCGCGCGCGCTGCCGCCTCCCGCAGGGCCGACGCCCACCCGGCCGGGTCGACCGGCCGGGCCCGCGCCGCCAGGCCGCGCGCCGCGCGGACGCCGAGCCCCAGACGGAGCGCGAAGAGCGCGGCGCCGGCCAGCCAGACGAGCGCGAGAGCCACGGGTGCCGCGTCCCGCCCCGCCGGGGAAGCCGGGACGGCGTCGGCCGGCATCACATTCCCCCGATCGTCGTAGGCGACCCCGCCGACCGGGGTTTCCATCGACGCGGCGATCCGGCCCACGGCGTCGTCCGCGGGGAGCCGCTCCGCGCCGCGGTCCGGCAGCGGGATCTCCCAGGCCGGCGCCACGCGGTCGAGCACGGGAAGCGCGAACTGTCCGATCAGCGCGGCCGCCAGGACCGCGTGCCGGAGCGACGCCCGGGCGCCGGGGAGCGCCGCCGACACCGCCAGCGCGAGCGCCAGCAGGGCGGCCCCGCGCAGGGCGAGCTCGAGCGCCGCGGCGCCCGGTCCGGCGGCTTCCATCAGGGCGTCCAGCATGTCAGGCGCCGCCCCGCCGCGCGTCGCGCGCCATCCGCTCGATCCGCTTCAGGTCGTCCTCGGAGAGATCCAGATCGTCGAACTCGAGCAGCGCGGCCATCGCGTCCTCCACCGAATCGCCGAAGAACGTGCCCACCACCCGCCGCAGCGCGGAGCGGCTCGCCCGCTCCCGCGGCACGACCGGACGGTAGACGTAGCGCGGGCCGTCGACTTCGTGGGAGACCATCCCCTTGCCCTCCATGATCTCGAGCAGCTTCCGGACCGACGAGTAGCCGGGGGGGCCGGGCAGGTCCTCCTGGACGTCCGCCACCGACGCCGTCCCCCGCCGGTAGAGGGCCTCCATGATCTGCGCTTCCCGCCGGGTCAGATCGGTGGGGTCGAATTCGGGGGGTCCGGAGCGGGGCATGGGAAAATATTCGCACCGCGGGCCGGCCGCGGGCAAGCCCGGCCTTCGGCGGGCGCCCGCCCTTGTCGCCCGCCCTTCGTCTCTCTACTCTGCGGAGAGTCCGGCTCACCGCCAGTCCAGCCATTTTCAAAGGGGGTTCCAGCGATGTTCGACCGCCGATCCGTCCACCGCCTCGCGCTGGCGGCGTGCTGCGCGCTCGCCGCCGGGCTCGCCGCGGGGCCCGCCGCCGCCCAGGAGCACGACCACGCGCCCGAGGGCGCGGTGGGCACCGTCCACTTCCCGACCTCGTGCGCGCCCGCCGCCCAGGAGCCGATCGACCGAGGGGTCGCCAAGCTCCACTCCTTCTGGTTCGAGAGCGCGCTCGAGGAGTTCGAGGCCGCCGCCGCGGCGGACCCGGGCTGCGCCATGGCCCACTGGGGCACGGCGATGACGCTCTGGGGGAACCCGATGGCGCGGAGCGCC
>CAZUIY010000068.1:0-1795 GCA_964619975.1 uncultured Gemmatimonadales bacterium | reverse complement strand
GTCTATCGTCTGTTCTTGATGCAGTATTTGCAGCCTGTATCATAATCCAGTTTATCTTTTTGTTTCCATCTTTTTTCATTCTACCCATGTACATCGAGTTACCAGATTGATGTACTGTTGGACACAATCCACACCATGATACTAGTTTACCTGCAGTACTGAACCTAGATATATCTCCTATTTCAGAAGCAATCAGCATTGCAGAAAAACAGTCTATTCCTGTCATGTTCATCAATATCTTTACGTTTTCATTTTGAGATGCTTCTGTGGATATCTGTTTTTCAATCTGTGTAATTTCAGAATTTAGAAATTCAATATTTTTTATATAATTTGCAAGTTGAACCTGATCATTATTACCTTTCAGTTTTAATTCTATACTCTTTAGCCATCTGATATCATTTACACCAAATATATGATCATATTTGCATTTCAGGTCATATTTATCCAGTAGAGAATGTACTCTATTCATAACTCTGGTTCTATCCGATACCAGGTTTATTCTCAATCGTAGTAGAGACCTATCCTCTCTTACATTATCTGGAGCGATATATGATTCTGCAATCAAATTTGATCGTAGTAGATGTGCTAATGTTCTTGCATCTAGTTTATCTGTCTTTACTCTTGCTTCTGCTATTGCTTTGGTCTTCATAGGATTAGCCAGTTTGACATCTATTCCAAATTTCTCAAATGCTTCGTATGTCTTTAACCACATATTGGCTGTTGATTCACAGACTGCATGACATTGTATGTTATCATATTTTTTATTCAAACGAGAAGCAAATCTTTCTGCTTCCTGGAATGTATTGTTATATTTTGTTTCTTCTAATATGGAACCATCTTTATCTGTTATACATACAACACAGTTTTTCTTTCCAATATCTACTGCAATGTAGTAATCATTATCATTACTATTTTTTGATTCTATTTTTTTTATTCTCTTTTTCACCTCCTTTTTATTATGATATTACTATTATCAGTATCCAACCAGCTTGACAAAGCTGCAAACATCTATCAGAGCTCTTGATGGCTCACATATACAAGCAGCACACAGATATCCCCATTCAACAAACAAGACCTTATAGTAGAAAGGTCATGCACAACAAGGGGTTTGCTAGTTGGATAAGATGATAGATAACAGGAAATGACTTTTACATGTATTCAACAAAGCAATAGATTATAGTAATAATACAAATATTATAATTCTATTATAATATCTATGACAATTAAATAAGATATATTAAAATTTGTTTATGTTTATATTCTATATTTTATTGTGTAATTCAAATTAATATAATTGTGAAAGTACTTTACTTTTTAAAATGATGAACTAGAAATGATTTACTGGTTTCACTATAGAAATGAATGACTATATATTAAAATTATTAATAATTATAATATAATTAGATATTTTATAATTTACAGAATCAACTAACTTAATTTGTCAAACCAGTTCTATTTGTAACTATATAATATAAAATAAGAAAAAATAGTTTGATAAACTAAATGGTGATTACCATATACTAGATATCATCATAAGAATGTATTATTAATTGTAAGGAGTTTCTGATTGAGTTTGCTCTACTGGACTCTCTACTGGACTCTCTACTGGACTCTCTGGAACATTTTCTGATGATTTTTGTAGTTCATTAATTTCTGTTGCTTTTCTTTTTGTTGTTGTTTTCTTTGCTGGTGTTGTTGTTTTCTTTGCTGGTGTTGTTGTTTTCTTTGCTGGTGTTGTTGTTTTCTTTGCTGGTGTTGTTGTTTTCTTTGCTGGTGTTGTTGTTTTCTTTGCTGG
>CAZUIY010000067.1:0-2698 GCA_964619975.1 uncultured Gemmatimonadales bacterium | reverse complement strand
GAACTTGGCCCGCGTCAGCGTCAGGTTCAGGTGCTTGGGGCCCGACTGGTCGGCCGTGATGAACGGCAGGTTGATGTCCGTCTGCTGGGTCGAGGAGAGCTCGATCTTCGCCTTCTCGGCCGCCTCCTTGATCCGCTGGAGGGCCATCGCGTCCTTCTTGAGATCGATGCCTTCCTGCTTCTTGTACTCGGCGGTGATCCAGTCGATGATCCGCTGGTCGAAGTCGTCGCCGCCCAGGTGGGTGTCGCCGTTGGTCGCCTTCACCTCGAACACGCCGTCGCCGATCTCGAGGATGGAGATGTCGAACGTGCCGCCCCCCAGGTCGTAGACGGCGATCTGCTCGTCCTTCTTTTTGTCGAGTCCGTAGGCCAGCGCGGCCGCGGTCGGCTCGTTGATGATCCGCAGGACCTCCAGCCCGGCGATCTTGCCGGCGTCCTTGGTGGCCTGCCGCTGGCTGTCGTTGAAGTAGGCGGGGACCGTGATCACCGCCTTCTCGACCTTCTGGCCCAGATAGTCCTCGGCGGTCTGCCGCATCTTCTGGAGGATCATCGCCGAGATCTCCGGAGGGGAGTACGTCTCGCTCGCGATGTTGACGGCCGCCTCACCGCCACTGCCCCCGACGACCTCGTAGGGGACCTGCTTGTTCTCCTCCGGGATCTCCTCGAAGCGCCGGCCCATGAACCGCTTGATCGAGAACACCGTGTTCTCGGGGTTCGTCACCGCCTGCCGCTTGGCCACCTGGCCCACCAGCCGCTCGCCGTCCTTGGTGAAGGCGACCACGGATGGAGTGGTCCGGGACCCCTCGGCGTTCGGGATGACGACCGGATCGCCGCCCTCCATGACCGCCACGACCGAGTTGGTCGTGCCGAGATCGATGCCGATCACCTTCGCCATGATATCCCTTTCGTCTCGAGTATGTCTGCCGCGGAGGCAGGTCCTCCGGGGCTTGAATCGAAGTCTGATTATGCTAGGAGCAAAGGCCGTGCCGGGCCGGGTTCATGTCAGATCGGCAGGTTGTTCAGGAACCGCGGCGGGGATCGTCGTCGCGGAAGACGAGCCCGGTGGCCCAGAGGAGCCAGGTCCAGGCGGCTTTGCTCCGGCGCCAGGTGGCCAGCGCGGCGACGACCGCCACCCCCGCGCCGATGGCGGCCAGCCCGGGCACGTCGCCCCATCGCCACACCACCAGGCCGACCGCCGCCAGCCCCGCCAGCGCGGCGACGGTGTACGCGACGACCGCCACGCCGATCCCCGCGCCCTCCTCCCGCTCGAACACGACGCCGCACTCGGCGCACCGCTCCCGGAGGGCCAGCCGCGACCGGAAGAGCGAGCCCCGCCCGCACGCCGGACACCGGAGCGACAGGACGGTCGCGGGCAGGCGGCGCAGGCTCTCCGAAAGCGGCGGGGGCGGGACGGATTCCACGGCCGCCGAAGCTCCGCCCCGGGGTTCGGCGTCGCCAGCGGGGCCGGTTCGCGGTGCCGGCGCGTTGACGATGGAGACTGCCCCCCGTAGTCTCGGGACGTGCATTTCGCGCGCGTCCTGGGCTGCCTCGTATCGACCGCCAAGGTCCGTCCGCTCCGGGGAGTCCGTCTCCTCTGGATCGAGCCGACCGACGCCCGCGGTCAGCGGACCGGCGCGCCCCTGGTGGCGGCCGCCGCCGGCCAGTACGGCGCCGGCGAATGGGTCCTCTACGTGACCAGCCGGGAGGCTTCGTTGCCCCTGCCCGACCCGTACTGTCCGGTGGACGCCACCGTCGTGGCCAAGGTGGACCGCGTGGACATGGAGGATGCGGAGTCCGTCTACGGCTCCGCCTCCACCGTGGCGGGGGCCGGATGATCCTGGCCCGCGTCACCGGGATGGTCGTCTCCAGCGACAAGTACCCCGATCTCGACGACTACCGGATGATGGTGGTCCAGCCGCTGAGCCTCGCGCTCGAGCCCGAGGGGGACGAGCTGGTGGCCGTGGACCGGGTGGACGCCGGCGTCGGCGAGCGGGTGCTGGTGGTCCGCGAGGGGAACGCGGCGCGGCAGATCCTGGGCCGCGAGCGGGTGCCGCTCCAGGCGGTGATCGTGGGCGTGGTGGACCGGGTGGACATGCTGGACGGGGCCGGTGCCGATGCGTGACGTCGACCGGCTGGCCGACATGATCGCCGCGGAGCTCCTGCGGCAGACCGGCGGTGACGGCGGCGGCCACGCGTGCCCGACCGGCGAGTGCGCGGCCGGCTGCGACGGCGCGCACTGCGTGGCCCACTGCGCCGACAAGGCGCGGCGCCTGGTCGCCTGCGGCGCCCAGCGGCTGACGGCGGGTCCCGGCGTCGGCGCCTGCGACAACGTGCTGGCCCGCACCATCGACCACACGCTCCTCTCCGCAGTGGCCACCCGCGAGGAGGTCGAGCACCTCTGCGACGAGGCCCACGAGAACTGCTTCGCCACGGTGTGCGTGAACCCCTGGTGGGTGCGGCTCTGCGCGAATCGCCTCGCCGACAGCCCGGTCCGGGTCTGCACCGTGATCGGCTTTCCGCTGGGAGCCAACCGCACCGAGACCAAGGTCTACGAAGCCCTCCGCGCCCTGGACGACGGCGCCGCCGAGCTCGACATGGTGCAGAACGTGGGGGCGCTCAAGTCCCGCGAGTACCGCGCCGTCGAGCGCGACATCCGCGGCGTGGTCGAGGCCGCGAAGGGCCGCGCCCGGGTCAAGGTG
>CAZUIY010000066.1:0-2821 GCA_964619975.1 uncultured Gemmatimonadales bacterium | reverse complement strand
GGGGCGTAGATGTCCATCGTCTCGCGGGCGATCCGGCGGCGCTTCTCGTCGGGCAGGTACTCGAGCGTCCGCATGTTGTGGAGCCGGTCGGCCAGCTTGATCAGGATGATCCGGATGTCGCGGGCCATGGACAGGAGGAGCTTCCGGTAGTTCTCCACCTGCCGCTCCTCGCGCGACTGGAACCTCAGGTGTCCGATCTTGGTGAGGCCGTCCACCAGCTGCGAGACCTGCGGCCCGAACTCCGCCTCGATCTCGGCCACCGACACCTCGGTATCCTCCACCACGTCGTGCAGGAGCGCCGCCACGACCGTGTCGGTGTCCACCAGGTTGAAATCCAGCATGATGCTGGCGATCTCGGCGGCGTGGGAGATGAACGGCTCGCCCGACAGGCGTCGCTGTCCACCGTGGGCGCGCTCGCCGAAATCGAAGGCCCGCTCGATCCGCTCCAGGTCGAGGCGGTCGGCGAAGGGCTCGATCGAGCGGAAGAATCGCTTGCGGTCCATGGACTTAGAAAGATACCGCCGGGGGAGGGAGGGGGCACGGCGGCGATCGGTGTGACCGGAGGGGAGCGCGCCGGCGGGACCCGTTCCGCCGACGCCGCTCCGGGCGCGTCCGGGTGGACGCCCCCCGGTCGGACTACTTGACCGAGAACTCCACCAGCTTCTCCGAGTCGTTCCACTGGGCGTCGTAGCTCTTGGCCTTCGAAACCGACACGTCATAGGTCGACAGGAACTGGCCGGCCGAGATGTAGCGCCGCCGTCCACCCTGGGCCGACTCCCGCAGCTTGTAGGAGGCCTTGGTGGGCTTGCGGCGCGGCTTGAGGCCGACCTTCTTGCTCCGCGAATCGAACAGGAGCTCGACGTGATTCGCGCCACCGAACCACTCGTCGTACGCGCCGGGGCTGATGGAAATCACTCCGCTTTTCAGAATGCGAATGGTGGAGTTACCCGCTCCCCGGCCACGCTGGGGAACGTACGTTTCGAATGGCATGCTCGACTCCTTTTTCGTCCGGGTCGTAACGAAAATCAACACGAATTAACCAGTGATTTCGATTCTACATCCGGACGCGTGCCGCGGCAATCCGATAGCGATGGTTTCCCCGCAATCCCGCACACACTCCGTCACGTGCCCCACCACGTATCTGACCCCGCATTACAACAACCCCGCGTCACGGAACGAGAAATAGGAGTCCGAACCCACGATCAAGTGGTCGTGCAGGGGGATGTCGAGGAGGCGGCCGGCGTCGGCGATCGAGCGCGTCACCTCCCGGTCCTCGCGGCTCGGGGCCGGGTCGCCGGACGGATGGTTGTGGGCCACCACGAGGGCCGCGGCGGCGCACGCCAGGGCCGGCTTGAAGACCTCGCGCGGATGGACGATCGAGGCGTTCAGGGATCCCACCGAGATCACGCACTCGCGGAGCAGCTCGTTCCGCGTGTTCAGATACAGCGCCAGAAACCGCTCGCGCTCGCGGTCCCGGAGCTCGAGGGCCAGGTGGCGCCAGACCGAGCGGGGGGTCGCCAGGACCGGCCGCGGAGCGCGGCGCTCCCGGCCCATCCGTCGGCCGAGCTCGCAGGCCGCGGCCAGGCGGGCGGCGGTGGCCGCGCCCACGCCCTCGACCGTCGCCAGCTCCTCGGCCGAGCGGGCGGCCAGCGAGCGCAGGTCCGGCCACGACGCCAGCACCTCGCGGGCCACCCGGTCCGCGGGCCGCTCGCGCGTGCCGCTTCCCACCAGAAGTGTCAGCAGCTCGACGCTCGACAGGGCCGCCACCCCCAGCCGGCGCAGCCGCTCCCGGGGCCGCTCCTCCGGCGGGCAGTCGCGTATGGATCGCACCGGTGGTTCCACGACGTGCCGTCATGCAATGGAAGTGCCGGTAGAGTTTTCGTCGTGCTGGGGGGGGGGGCGGCGAGACCGGTCGGGACGGTCCACGGGGGCCGCCACATTTCGTGGATGACACCGGGGACATCGGTGATTCTCCGGAAACGTCTGTGCTGTGCCACCGTCCGGCGGGAAGTCCCCCGCGGACCATCCCGACCGGCCGCGCCGCTCCCCGAGCGCGCGGAAGATCATCGGCGCCGACATAGCCGCGCCGGCCCGCGCGTGAGTCGCCTCGCTGGGGGTTCGAATATGGCGCCCCCGTGGAGGCCTTCGTCCGTCTGCCGCCGCCCCCCCAACGAGCCTGAACTAATGCGACATACTCGCGAGCAGGTCGGCGTTCGACTTCGTGTGCTTGACCTTGTCGATCAGGAACTCGGCGGCGTCGGTGGTGCGCATGTCCGACAGGAAGCGCCGCAGCAGCCGCAGCCGCTCCAGGTGCTCCTCCGCGTACAGCAGCTCCTCCTTGCGCGTCCCGCTCGACGTGACGTCGATGGCGGGCCAGATCCGCTGGTCGGCCAGCTCGCGGGCCAGCACGATCTCGGCGTTGCCGGTGCCCTTGAACTCCTCGAAGATCACCTCGTCCGCGCGGCTGCCCGTGTCGACCAGGGCCGTGGCGATGATCGTGAGACTGCCCCCGCGATCGCTGACCACCTTGCGCGCCGATCCGAAGAACCGCTTGGGCGCCTCGAGCGCTCCGGCCTCGATGCCACCCGACATGGTGCGCCCGCTGGAGCGCTCGATCGAGTTGTGGGCCCGCGCCAGGCGCGTGATCGAATCGAGCACCAGAACCACGTCCTTGCCGGATTCCACCAGCCGGCGGGCGCGCTCGAGCGCCATCTCGGCCACCTGGACGTGGCGATCCGGCGGGAAGTCGAAGGAGGACGCGAGGGTCTCGCCCCGGCCCAGCGACTCCACCATCCGCTGCATCTCGGTGACCTCTTCGGGC
>CAZUIY010000065.1:0-1506 GCA_964619975.1 uncultured Gemmatimonadales bacterium | reverse complement strand
TTGATGAGTACCGCTCTCCGCCACATAAGATCATCGCGATGCTCAAGAAAGGACGGGACAATCTGCGATTGAAGTATCGCGAACTGATGAAGCAGCTGCGAGCGGCCGAGAACCAAGCCAGGGCCGTCGAGAAAAGCCGAGCGGTGTGGCGAGCCCGCGCCGAAGCCGCGGAGGCGGAACTCGACGAACTCAAACAAAAAAAAACTTCGAACCCGCCCGCGTAGAAGTTCCGGATAGCGAGAAGATTGCCGAGGCACCCCTCCACGGCGAGTTGCTCGATGCGCCAAAAGTTCCCGGCAGCAGCTTTCCCATCCAACTGGTCGTACTCGTGTTGAGGATGGTGATCGAAGGCGCCGTCTCGATGAGGGCGGCCTCGAGAATCAGCGGATTGATCTGTGAGTTTATTGGGGGGCACCGGTTCGACGGGCTCAGTCACGCCACGGTCCAAAACTACCTCCTTCGAGTCGGACTCGATCAGATCGACAAGGCGACCGAAACCTGCTCCGATCGGGTCTGGATCATGGATCACATGATCGCCGCCGGTTCGCTCAAATGCCTGATCGTGCTGGGGATCAGCGCCGAGGTGTTCGCCAAACTCGACCGTCCACTGGAGCACCGTGACGTCGACGTGTTGACCCTCATCCCCACGGAAGTCTCCAACGGAGCGGTGGTTAAAAATCAATTGATGGAACTTGCCGGGCGGCGCGGCGTTCCGCTGGCGATCCTCACCGATCGTGGTTCGGACCTGAAAAAAGGCGTCGAACTGTTCCAGCAGACTCATCCCGAGACGATTGCGTTGTACGACATCGTTCACCTGGCGTCCCGGTTGATTTGGAAGCGGCTGGGTAAAGAAGACCGGTTCAGCCAGTATCGCCAAGCCTGTTGCCAATGTGCCAACAAGCTCCGCCAAAGCCCGCTGGCGCACCTGAAACCGCCTCGCCCGAAGACGAAAGCCCGCTACATGAATTTGGATCCGGAGATACGCTGGGGCCGACGCGCGTTGTGGTTGCTCGATCGAGTTCGAAGGGGCGACTTAACCGACCGGCAAAAGGAGCGATTGGATCGCGAACAGGTCGAGGCGCAACTAGGCTGGCTGGAGGAGTACCGGGAGGAGCTGAAAGTTTGGACGGAGTTGTGTGAGGTGGGACAGGCGAGTTGTACGGTGGTACGTCGCTGCGGATACTCGCCAGCAACGGTCGCGGAACTGAAGGCGACTTTGGGGCCGGGCAAAACGCCTGCCGCACAAGGATTGATTGCCGAATTGACTTTGGTGGTTGAGCAACAGTGCGATCGTTGCGAACGTCACCCGAGTCGGCTTCCCGGCAGCAGTGAAGTGATTGAATCGCTGATCGGCAAAGGCAAACGCTTGCTCGGGACGTCGCAAAACAACAACAGCTTGACCGGGCAGATCCTTTCGATCGCAGCGAGTACCGCGAATATAACCGCGAGCGTGCTGTTAGACTCGATGGGACGTTGCCGCATCGCACACGTCCAATCGTGGCTGAA
>CAZUIY010000064.1:0-6713 GCA_964619975.1 uncultured Gemmatimonadales bacterium | reverse complement strand
GGTCGAGGCCACCGCCGGCAACACCGGGACGGCGCTGGCCATGGCCGCGGCGATCAAGGGCTATCGGTGCATCTTCGTGATGCCGGACAAGATGAGCCAGGAGAAGCAGCGGCTCCTGAAGGCGTTCGGGGCGCGGCTCGTCATCACCCCCACCGCCGTCCCGCCGGACCACCCCGACTACTACCTGAACACGGCCCGGCGGATCGCGGAGGAGACGCCGAACTCCATCTTCGCCAATCAGTTCTACAACCGGGCCAACCCCGAGGCGCACTACGCGACGACGGGCCCCGAGATCTGGGACCAGACACAGGGCCGCGTCACCCACTTCGTGGCCGGCATGGGGACCGGCGGCACGATCAGCGGCGTGGGACGCTACCTGAAGGAGCGGAATCCCGATGTCCGCGTGGTGGGCGCCGATCCGGTGGGTTCGATTCTCAAGGAGTACCACGAGACCGGCGTGCTGGGCGAAGGGAAGACGTACATGGTGGAGGGGATCGGCATGGACAAGATCCCGGCCACGCTGGACATCGAGTATCTCGACGAGATCCGCCAGGTGACCGACCGGCAGTCGTTCCAGGCCGCGCGGCGGCTGACGCGGGAGGAGGGTCTGTTCGTGGGTGGCTCCTCCGGCACGATCGTGACGGTGGCGCTCGAGATCGCGCGCGAGGTGGACGACCCCGAGGCGTGCGTGGTGGCGATGCTGTGCGATCTGGGCGAGCGGTACCTCAGCAAGCTCCACAGCGACGAATGGATGCGCGAGAACCGCATGCTCGAGGAGGGCGAGGTCGAGGTGCGGTACCTGCTGGACCGCAAGGCGCGGGGCGACTCCCCGCCCCTGATTCTGGCTCAGGCGGGGGCCACGGTGCGCGAGGCCCTGTCCCTCATGGAGAAATACAACGTCAGCCAGCTTCCGGTGATCGACGGGGAGGAGCAGACGGGATCGCTGTCCGAGGGCACGCTCCTGAACCGTGTGCTGGAGGAGCCCGACGCGCTGGACCGGCCGCTCGAGCGGTACCTCGAGGCGCCGTTCCCGGTCGTCGCGGAGGACGCCAGCATGAAGGTGGCGATCGGCCATCTCACGTCCGGCGAGAACGCGCTCCTGGTCCGCCGGGGAAGCCAGTACGTCGGAATCCTCACCAAGTTCGACGTTCTGCACTACCTGACGAACGGGGACGGATCGGCCCGCGGTTGAACGTCCGGCGGTCCCGGGGCCTTTGGAAGAGAGAGTCCCCGCTCACGGGTCACCCCCAGCCGGAGGATCAGCCATGATCGCACGCCCCCTCGCCCTTCTCGCGCTTCTCGCCCCGCTCGCCGGGGCCGCCTGCTCGGACGACACCAGCCCGCTCGCCGCCGGCTCCCGGATCGAGTTCTCCATCAACGCGCCCGACGAGCTGCCGGTCAAGGGGGTCGTCGACGTGGAGACCCGGATCCTGCTGGCTCAGGGTGTCGAGTACCCGTTGGAGGTCACGTACGAAAAGGCCAACGCGGGCGAGCCGTTTCTGGTGGTGGGAGGCCTGACGATCGCCTCCGCCGAGACCAGCCGGGTTTCGATGCAGGTGCCGGTGTTCGAGGATCCGGAGATCCGGGTGACCGTCCGGGAATCGAGCGCCCAGGGCCTCACCGTCTCGAAGTCGGTGCGGGTGGACGTCCTCGAATTCCCTTGATCCAGGATCGATCCCACCTCCCGACGGAGGGCACGAACCCCCGCACGACGGACATCGACACGCTCGAGACGCGCGAGGTCCTGGAGCGGATCCACGCCGAGGACCGCCTCGCGTTCGAGGCGGTCGGCGAGGTGCTGGACGCCGTGGCCGACGCCGTGGACCGGGTGGTGGCCGCGCTGGGTCAGGGGGGACGGCTGATCTACGTGGGGGCCGGAACCAGCGGCCGGCTGGGCGTCCTGGACGCGGCGGAGATCCCCCCCACCTTCGGCACCGATCCCGCTCGCGTCCAGGCGGTGATCGCCGGCGGGCCGGCCGCCGTGCTGCGGGCGGTGGAGGGTGCGGAGGACGACGCGGACGCCGGGGCGCGGGAGATCGCGGAGCGGGACGTCGGGGAGCTCGACGTCGTCCTCGGGATCGCCGCCGGATCGACCACGCCGTTCGTGATCGGCGCCCTGCGGGAGGCGCGGGAGCGCGGGGCGGCCACCGTGTTCCTCACCTGCGTCCCCCCGGGCGACGCTCCGCCGGCGGTGGAGGTGGACGTGACGATCGCGCCCCGCACCGGGCCGGAGGCGATCACCGGCTCCACCCGCATGAAGGCAGGTACCGCCACCAAGCTGGTCCTGAACTCGATCACCACCACATCCATGGTCAGGCTCGGCAAGACGTACGGGAACCGCATGGTGGATCTCCGGGTGACGTCGGAGAAGCTGGAGGATCGGGGCCGGCGGATCCTGCGGGAGCTGCTGGGGATCCGGGCCGACGAGGCGGCGACGCTCCTGGCCGACGCCGGCGGGCACGTGAAGACGGCGCTCGTCATGCGGCGGCGGGGCGTGGACCGGGAGGAGGCGGCGCGGCTGCTGGACGCGGCCGGGGGGTTCCTGCGTGAGGCCTGGGAGCCCGGGGTGGAGGTCGGAGGCGATCCGGAAGGGGAAAAGCGAAAGCCCCCTTCGTGAGAAGGGGGCTTTCTGGCGCCACCACCGCGGGGCCGCGGTTTCTCGTTGGTACGGCGATGACGCTTTCCAGATGGCTCCGTTCAGTCGATCCCGCTCTTCGAGCTACGTTCACCCGAAGCATATCCCGAGCCGGGCGTCTCTTGCTGTAAGGCGCCGGACACGGCGTGATTTTTCTGCCCCGCCGACTCGCCGGCCCCCGCCGCGGGGACTAGAATTCTTCCAGCCGTGCGCATCGATCCCCGCCAGCCGCTGCTCCCCGCCCACGAGGACGCGCTCGTCGTCGGGCTCATGTCCGGGACCTCCGTGGACGGGGTCGACGCGGCGTGCTGCCGGCTGCGGCACCCCGAGGGGGAGCCGCTCGAGTGGACCGTTCTCGGCACGGCCTCCCTCCCCTACGACGACTCGACCCGCGAAGCGCTGCTGCAGCCCGGCCGGCTCCGCGTGCCGGATCTGGCCGCGCTCCACGGACGGCTGGGGGTGGCGTTCGCGGAGGCCGCCACCGCGGCCGCGGTGGACGCCGGCGTGGCGCTCGACGAGGTGGCGCTGATCGGGAGCCACGGGCACACGGTCTGGCACGATCCGCGGGGGGTGCATCGGGGAACGCCGGTCACCTTCCAGATCGGCGTGGCGGCGGAGATCGCGGAGCGGACGGGCTGCCCGGTCTGGTCGGACTTCCGCTCGGCCGACGTGGCGGCGGGAGGGGAGGGCGCGCCGTTCGTGCCGCTCGCCGACTGGCTCCTCTTCCGCTCGCCGGACCAGTGGCGGGTGTGCCTCAACCTGGGCGGCATCGCCAACGTCACGCTCCTGCCGCCCGGCGCGGCCGACGACGAGGTGGCGGCCTTCGACACCGGCCCCGGCAACTGCGTGCTGGACCACCTCGCCCGCCAGCTCTTCGGCCGGGCCTACGACGAGGACGGCGAGACGGCGGCGAGCGGCGAGCCGCTGGAGAAGCGCGTGGCGGCGGCGCTGAAGGATCCCTACTTCGATCTGCCCGCCCCGCGGTCGACCGGGCGCGAGTGGTTCGACCAGGCGTGGGTGGAGCGGCACTTCGCGCCGCTGGAGGCGCTGGCGCCGGACGGGGTCCGCGAGCGGTTCGCCTCGGCGGCGGCGATCACGGTGGAGAGCGTGGCCCGCTCGCTGGAGGGGGCCGCGGGCACGGAGCCGGTGCCGGACGACGCCCACGTGCTGGTCTCCGGGGGCGGGCGGCGGAACCGCGCCATCATGGAGGGGCTCCGCCACCGGCTGGCGCCAAGGCGGGTGGTGCCGGTGGACGAGCTGGGCCTGGACGGCGACTTCAAGGAGGCGGTGGCGTTCGCCGTGCTGGCCTACGAGAGCTCGCTCGGCCGGCCGGTGAACCTGCCCTCGGCCACCGGAGCCCGGCACCCCGCGCGATGCGGCCTCCTGGCGTTCCCGCCCCGCGCGGAATGAGCCGCGGGCCGGCGCTCCCCGACGCGGCTTCCCTCGACGACGACGGTCTGACCGGCCAGCTGGTCTGCGTGGTCCTGCGGGATTACGCCGGGGAGCCGGACCGCCGCGGCGCCTTCCTGGAGGAGGTCCGGCGGCACCCCTGGGGCGGCGTCATCGTCTTCGGTGGAGACCGTGCGGCCGTCCTCGACCTGGTTGCGGAGGCCGACGAGCGGCTCCCCGTCCCGCTCCTGGTGACGGGGGACTTCGAGCGCGGGCTGGGGCAGCAGTTCCCTGCGGAGGGCGAGAGCCTGCCCCCCCTGATGGCGCTGGGCGCGGCCCAGGCGGGGGACGCCGCCCGAGGAGCGGAGCTGGCGGCGAGAATGGGCCGGGCGGTCGGCCGGGACCTGCGGGCCGCCGGCTTCCACGCCGACTTCTGGCCGGTGGCGGACCTGGCGATCGAGCCGGCCAACCCGATCGTCGGCACCCGCGCGGCCGGCGACGATCCGGACGCCGTGGCGGAGATCGTGGCCGCGGTGGTGGAGGGGCTGCAGTCGGCCGGCGTGGCGGCCGCGGTCAAGCACTGGCCCGGCCACGGCCGGACGACGGTGGACAGCCACGACGCCCTGCCGGTGGTGGAGGCCTCGCGTGCCGAGCTGGAAGCCGCCGACTGGCGGCCGTTCCGCGCCGGGCTGGCGGCCGGCGCCCGCATCGTGATGACCGCCCACGTGGCGTTTCCGGCGCTCGAGCCGGACGGCGCGCGCGACCGGCCCGCCACCTTCTCGCCCACCCTCGTGACCGACATCCTGCGCGGCGAGCTCGGGTTCGCCGGACTGACCTGCAGCGACGCCCTGATGATGGGGGCGGTGGCCGGCGAAGCCCCCTACCTGGCCGCGCGTCGGGCCCTGGAAGCGGGCGTGGACTGGCTGCTGTATCCGCCGGACCCGCCGGCGGTCCGGACCGGGCTGGCCGCGGCGCTGGCCGGGGGCGGGCTGGACCGGGAGCGGTGCCGGGCGGCGGTGGCCAGGGTGCTGGAGCTGAAGCGCTGGGCCTTCGCCGCGCAGGCGACTCCGGGACCGGGAGCGGCGGCGGTGGCGGACGAGGTGGCGGCCGCCGCGCTGACGGCCGACCCCGCGGACCCGCCCCCGGGCGACGACTGGCCCGACCGGGCGCAGTGGGTGGCGGTCCTGGACGGCGCCATCGAGCCCTCCGACGTCGTCCTGGCGGCGGGACTGGGCGAGGAGGCGGCCCGGGGGATGATCGTGGTGGACGCGGCCGAGCCGGCGGCCGCCCTCGCGCGGATCGCCGAGGTGCGCGAGCGGTGCGCCGGCCGGGCGGTGGCGTGCGCCGTGTTCAACCCGGTCCGGGCCTGGAAGGGCCGCGCCGGCCTGTCGCCGGCCGCGGCCGACGTGGTCCGAGCGGCGCTCTCCGAGGCCGCGGCTCCGCTCTTGCTGATTTTCTCCAACCCCGTTAATATCAATGGGTTGGACACCCCATCCGGGGTCGTCTGGGGATACGGTGAAGACCCCGCCAGCCAGCGCGCCGCGCTCGCGTTCCTGCGAGGCGGGCGTCCGGCCGGGGGACGGCTTCCGATCCGGCTCGGCCGGTGAAACTCCCGCCGCCGGCCGGGGTACCCAGAGCGATTCACAGCTTCAGCGAGGGGCCGCGACCTTCGCTCGAGTAGATCATTCATACCCGAGACCGGGCACGCCTCATGAAGAATCATCATCCGATCCTGTTGGCCTCCGCCGGCATCATGACACTCGTCGTCGTCGGCGTGATCGTATCCGACCGCACCTCGCTGGCCGGCGACCCGCCGATGCCGATGGAGGGCCGTACGGCCGTCGAAAGCGTCGTGCCGGCTCCCGCCAGCGCGCACGCGTCCGTCCCCATCGACGACCTGTTCGACACCCCCAGGGGTCTCGAATCGTCGGTCGAGTTCTGGCGGAAGGTGTACGCCGACTGGAGCCAGGACGACGTGGTGTTCCACGACCGCGAGGACCTGAGCGTCATCTATCGGAAGATCCATCAGCCGAAGTCGCAGACCCCGGAGCAGTACCGGGTCAACGACGAGGCCCAGAAGGCGATCATGCGGCGGATCGAGTCGATCCTGCTGGACCTGGCCGCGAGGAACCCCGACCCGCGCACGTTGTCGGGGGACTACGAGGACGTGTACGAGGCCTTCGGCGCGTCGGGCAACCCCGCGCGGTGGCGTCGTGCGGCCGAGCAGATCCGCATGCAGCGCGGGCTGAAGGAGCGGTTCCTGACCGGCCTCCTGCACGCCGGCCAGTACCGCGACCACATCCTCCGGATCTTCGAGGATGAGGGGGTCCCGCGGGAGCTGGCGTGGCTGCCGATGGTCGAGTCGACCTTCAACATCGCGGCTCGCTCCTCGGTGGGCGCGGCGGGCGTCTGGCAGTTCATGCCGGCGACCGGCAAGCAGTACATGCGGGTGGACGCCACGGTCGACGAGCGGCTGGATCCGATCATCGCGGCGCGCGGCGCCGCCCGGCTCCTGCGCCACAACTACCAGGGCCTGGGCCACTGGCCCCTGGCGATCACGGCGTACAACCACGGGTTCTACGGGATGAAGCGGGCGGTGCGCGAGACCGGCACCACCGACTACATGACGATCCACCGCCGCTACAAGGGCCCCGCCTTCGGCTTCGCCTCGCGGAACTTCTACGCCGAG
>CAZUIY010000063.1:0-2014 GCA_964619975.1 uncultured Gemmatimonadales bacterium | reverse complement strand
ATCCGCTCCGCGTGCTGGAAGGCGCCGGCGAGGTTCGTCTCCGGCAGGAGCACCGCGAACTCCTCGCCGCCGTAGCGCGCCAGCACGTCGGTCTCGCGGGTCACCTGGTTGAGGACCAGGCCGATCTCCCGCAATACCGCGTCGCCCCTCTGGTGCCCCAGCGTGTCGTTCACCTGCTTGAAGTGGTCCAGGTCCATCAGGATCAGAGCCAGGTCGGCCCGGTAGCGCTCCGCCCGCTTGTACTCGTCCTCCAGCTTCTGGTAGAAATGCCGGTGGTTGTGCAGGCCCGTCAGATCGTCGGTATTCGCCAGGCGGTGCAGCCGGTGGTTGTCCATCTCGGCCTTCTCGTAGAGCGCCGCGTTGGCGAGCCCGTTGGCCGCCGCGCTGGCGACCACCTGCGCGAACTTGACCTCGGATTCCGTGTACGGGTGGCACGCCCGGGACGACTGGAGCACGTAGCGCCCCAGCTCCTCGTGGTGCACTTCGAGCGGCACGATCATGATCGACTTGCGGAACGGCAGCCGATCCGCCACCGGGGCGGTGATCGGGTCGGTGTCGGTGTCGTCGATCACCACCACCCGGTGGTCCTCCGCGGCCTTCTGGATTTCCGGATACTCCCGCAGGTCGATCTGGAAGTTCCGCATCTCGGGATCGTCCCGCGTCGACACCACGTACCCGCTGCGGTCGTCCACGATCTTGATGAGGGACGCGCGGTCCGACTGGACCGTGTCGGCCAGCTCGCAGACGATGGTGAACAGGACCGTCTCGATGTCGAGCGAGGAGGAGACCGCCTGCGAGATCCGGAGCATCGCCGCCAGGTCGTCGTGGTAGCGCTTGACCTCCAGGTTGGTGCGGATCCGCGCCACCAGCTCGTCGATGAAGAACGGCTTGGTGACGTAGTCGCTGGCGCCCGCCTCCAGGGCCTGGACCACGTCCTGACGGCCGCTCCGGGCGGTCAGCATCAGCACGCGCACGTCCGCCAGCCGCTCGTCCGCGCGAATCTCCCGGCACACCTCCACCCCGTCCATCTCGGGCATCATGACGTCCAGGAGCACCAGGTCGGGCGGGGTCGCGCGGGCCAGATCCAGCGCCTCGCGGCCGGTTCGCGCCACGGCCGTCTGGAATCCCTTGAACTGGAGCATCGTCGTCAGCGTGTCGCAGATCGACGGGTCGTCGTCGACCACCAGGATCAGGCCCGGGGTCACCCGCCGCCGTGGTTCGGGTCGCGACGCGGATTCCAGCGCGGAGGTCTCCTTCCCCGGCAGGCGGCTACTCCTCCTCCTCCGCCCCGGCCTCCAGGTCCAGCAGCGCCTGCTCCTCGTCCTGCGCCGCCGCCGCGGCGTCGGCCCCGAGGGCCGGCACCTCGACCTCGTCTTCCAGCACGACCCGGGCCACGTCGGCCACCCGGTGCCCCTTGTCCAGGGCGATCAGCCGGACGCCCTGCGTGGCGCGTCCCATCACGCGGATGCCCTGGATCGGCAGCCGGATCACGATCCCGCCGGTGGAGACGATCATCAGCTCGTCCTGCTCCACGACCTCCTTGACCGCCACCAGGGACCCCGTCTTCTCGGTCGGGTTCAGGGTCTTGATCCCCTTTCCGCCGCGGTGGGTCACGCGGTAGTCCCGGATCGAGGAGCGCTTGCCGTAGCCGTTCTCCGTCACCGCCAGCAGCGCGTTGTTCTCGTTCTTCACCACCACCATGTCGAGGACCCCGTCGTCCTTCCCCTGGAGCGTGATCCCCTTGACCCCCATCGTGTCGCGCCCCATGTCGCGGACCTCTTCCTCGTGGAAGCGGATCGCCTGGCCCTTCCGGGTGGCGAGCACGATGTCGTTGGTGCCGTCGGTCAGCTGGGCGCTGATCACCTTGTCGCCGTCGTTCAGCTTCATGGCGATGATGCCGCCCTTGCGCGGGTTCCCGTAGGCGGACAGCACGGTCTTCTTGATCAGCCCGTGGCGGGTCGCGCTGACCACCGAGTGCTCGTCGTCGAATTCGCGGACGGGAATGATGTCGGCG
>CAZUIY010000062.1:0-1290 GCA_964619975.1 uncultured Gemmatimonadales bacterium | reverse complement strand
CCGGCGCGACTCGATCGGGCAGGTCCGCGGACGCGGACTCATGATCGGCGTCGAGCTGGTGAAGGACCGGACCACGAAGGAGCGGAACAAGCCGCTCCGGGACGCCGTCGTGGAGCGCTGCTTCGACAAGGGGCTCCTGATCCTGGGGTGCGGGTACAACACGATCCGCTGGGCGCCGCCGCTGGTGATCGACCGCGACACGCTGGACCGCGCCCTGGAGATCTTCGAAGAGGCCCTCGTCGAGGCCGGAGGATAGAGAATGGCCAGTGGAAGCCGGGACCGCGCGGGCAAGACCCGCTACACCTCACCCCAGCGGCGGAGCGCCGACGAGGGCTCGTTCGGCCGGGTCGCCTGGGAGTGGACCAAGTCGATCGCGGTCGCGTTCGTCCTGTTCCTCCTCATCCGGACGTTCCTCGTGCAGGCGTTCAAGATCCCGACGGGGTCGATGGAGGACACGCTCCTGATCGGCGACTTCCTGCTGGTCAACAAGGCGGTCTACGGCGCCCAGGTGCCCGGCACCGGGTACCGCCTGCCCGGCTTCAGCGAGGTCGATCGCCGCGACATCGTGGTGTTCCTCTATCCGGACCCGAACGACGAGTACGATCCCGACCCCGACTACGTGAAGCGGGTCGTGGGCGTGCCGGGAGACACCCTGGGGATGCGCGACAAGGTCCTCTACGTGAATGGCGAGCCGCAGGACGAGCCGTTCGTCCACCACGTCGACGGCGTGGACGACCAGTACCGCCCGGAGTTCGCCTGGCAGCGGCGCTACCTCGCCCCCGGCGTCAACCCCGAGAATTACCGGCCCGGCCGCGACAACTGGGGCCCCATCGTGGTCCCCTCCGACAGCTACTTCGTCATGGGCGACAACCGCGACAACTCCGCCGACAGCCGCTACTGGGGCTTCGTCCCCGGGGAGGCCGTCAAGGGCAAGCCCCTGGTGGTGTACTTCTCCAAGAGCACCGCCAACCCCATCCCGTGGTTCGATGAAGTGAGATTTTCCAGAATCGGCGACCTCATCCGGTAGGACGCCCGGTCTCGGAGACTCGAGAGGAGGTACCGTGGAGGAGCACGACCACGACGGGACGCACGGCGGCGGCTACCTGAAGTTCTTCGCGATGATCGCGACCGCCATGGTCGCGATGTACCTGCTCACCTACACCAACTCCTACCAGATCCTGGATCACGCCCGGTTCAGCGAGACGCGCCTGTTCATGACCCTCCTCATGGGCGGGTCGATGGCGATCATCATGCTGGCGTTCATGCGCGGGATGTACCCCAGCGCGGCCG
>CAZUIY010000061.1:0-61188 GCA_964619975.1 uncultured Gemmatimonadales bacterium | reverse complement strand
TACCCTCAGAGACCTATCGCCTAACAGCGTATAATGCTCAGGTGGCACACTCGTAAATGCTTTCGGATGCTTTCGGCTCGTTCCTCACCGTGCACCACCCGCGCATTATACGGCGGATCATTCAGGCTCAATTGCCTGCGGACAGACAATCACTCCCTGATCTTTCCATCCAGGAACAGGTCTTTTTTCCTTTCCCTGTACCGGGTTTGTGCTGCGGCGTTTCTTTCTTTGTCCGTTTTTCCGCGGTTTCTCTCCCTGTTCTGGCTCAGGTGACGCTCCATTCTTTCGGGATGAACAATGCATCCAATAAGCTTTCGTCCTACGTTGAACTTTTTTGCCAGTTCAGACTTATTGGTTTGACCGGAGTCAAAGAGTCTCTTGATTTCCGCTCGTTGGTCGTCCGTCAACTTTCGTCTCTTGTCGAGGTGCTTGGGTATTTTGAGTTTTCTCATAGTTTGATTTCGATTTGAGTTTTTGCCGGGCACATCCAATCCATTTTCGGTTTGATGATGGCTGAAATAAGAAGGTAACAGGCTGCTAGTGCAATCAGGCATCCGGCGATCATGGCGTATCCGGTGTAGCGTTCTCTGAGGTGGTGTTGGTTCATGTCAAATCTTCTTTGGTGACGTTTAATTTGTACTCACGGATTAGACCCATAACCTTTTCTACACCAGCGTAGGATAATCCATCTTTTGTCCAATTCAATCCTGAATCGTGTAGCTGTTGAATGGATAACAAGAAGTCTTCACCCATTGATTGTAGTCTTTTAGGGAGGAGTGAGAACACATGACGAACAGTACCGCCTTCTCTTTCCAATTCTACAGCTTTATTGGTAGACACCTCCCTACCTATTGAGCAACGTTTTTTTTCATCAGTCATGTATCGGCAATCATACAGCTTATCAATACCTCTATTTTCTGAGTTGTAAAACTTACAAGTATTAATCAATAATTCCTCTCTTGTTTTTGACTTTTTCATTTGTTTTGGGTTTTATTGTATAATTCCTCGTTGTCGTTTTGTTTCCCATTCTTTCCAGTGTTGCCAGTGAGCAAACGGAGTCCATACAAGCCATTTCCGGTAGTTCTCCATTGCTTTTTGTCGGTGTGGGGTCAGTCGTTGCATGGCTCTGAGATTATAGGTAGCAGAGGGGTGCGTTTCCGTTCATTTGTTCTCTCCAGTTTTCTGGTAGTCCGTGTTCGACAAAGTGCCGTATTCGTTTGGCTGCACCGGTGGGGGTGTTGTCGGTGTTATTATGCCCCCATTGTGAACGAAACAGCCATGTCATTTCGTCGGAATACCTCTGTAAGCTGAAAAAAGACGCAGCCCAATCGTAAAAATCAATATGGCCATCCCATCTCTTAAATCTAAAAACGTTTTCTTTTTCGTCAAGTATAGTGCAATGTCCCAGTATACATCCCACGCTACAGCATTTATGGGTAGACGTTTGACCGCTGCGCCAATCGCGCATATCAAACTTCTCCTGCGGAATGGTTTCGATGTAGTCGGCTGCTTTTAAAAGGTTTTCTTTGTTCATAATTTCAGTTTTGAATAATCCGTAAAAATTTATTGAGTTCCACTTGTCCTTGTTCCTCCACGATGTTCTGAGCCTTGGCTTTCCTTTTGCTGAGTTCTATGAGCTGCAGGAATGGCACCATCTGTCCGTGTAGGGCGCATTCAATTAATGCCTGGGTGTAGATCATGGATTTCAGTCCTGAGAGGTACTGCAGGGGTCGGAGATTGAATTTGGTGATTTCTGTTTTCATGGTTAAAAGTTTACATCTTCCTTTGTGAATGTTGGGTAATACCATCGCCATTGTGTTTCATGGCCCACTTCATCGTAATCAACGAGCGTATCAGTATGAAATATCCATTTTTCATCTTCAAAAGAGTAACAGGCTACTCCGTGAAGTTCATTTTCGTCAATTATAAGCACGTCAACACTGAATGTAACGTCATCCGGCGATGGTTTTGGCTTGTTGAATTTTGGATTAAAAAACGTCTGTTTAGAGCGCTTAGGCATAAACTCGGATTTTATCCATTTAGCCACTGCAAGCATTTGATCGACGTAAGCGTGATGTTCGTCGGTTATGCGTCTGATCTCCTTATAAATTTCTTTTGATTTCATGGCTTTGGTTTTTAATAATCGCGTATAAGAGTGTATGTTCCTCCTGACTCGTCTTTTCTTCCGTTAATAATGGCTTCTAGGTATTCAAACGAATCCGAATCAAAACTCATTTCTTCTTCAAGCCATTGATTTACGATAATATTCCATGTTTGACGAATAATAGACGTGCATTCGTGTTTGGTGTTTCTACAAAGAAACAATCGTGTTTTAGAGCCGTATCCCGATGTGTCGATGTATTCATAAACTTCTACAATGCCATCTCTACAGCCTAAGTATGTGTTTACACTCGATTCTTTTGTTTTTTCGGTGTCAAGGTAAATTTTATCACCTCTGTTTAATTTCTTCATGGGTTCGGTTGTTGTTTTCTCAATTTTCTAAGCATCACGACTTTTATTTTCCTGAGACGCCTGTTTTTCTGCTCTTTTTCGGTGAGTAGTTCCCATCGTGCGTTCAACTGGTAGATGCTTTGAGAATCGCGTAAAATTGCTATCTCTATTTTTGTTATAGGGTTCATGGCTCATAGTTTTCATGTCATAACAAGATAATGCCCTGCAAGTTTTTTCAGTCGTCGCATCATTTCTGCGTTTTCGTTGTCTCTCTCGGTATCGTGCTGGAATGCGTTGTGTCCTACTTTTGGAGGGACCTCGGATAAGTTCAGCTTTTTGATCTTCATTTCGTGCAAAATGACGTTCCGGCTGTTTTCATCACATACCAGGAAGATGGTTTTATCCCATCCGATATCCTTGGGTGTGGCCCTGCGGAAGTCTGTAAGGGGTTTGCGGTGACTAGTCATATTTGATTCAGAGGCCATCTTGGTTTCTGTTTTGGTGCTTCATTCCGTTCTCAAAGAACCATCCGAAGTGCTTGTCGAACCAGTTCTCAAATTGTGTGCAGAGGGTTTTCATTTCGTTATCTGTTTGCTTGACACCATTCTATAAATTGGTCTCCTAATTTCATCATTTCGCAAACCTCTTGCAGCATTCTAATGTGAGCGCTACGGCTTAACTGTTCTTCGGGTGCTAATCTCCGGCTTTTATCATAACCCATTTCTAAAGGGTCTTTTCGTCCTAAACGGAGTTCGTAGCGATCCGGAGTTATGGTTTCTTCAGGTTTAATTGTGGTCAGAACTTCAATACATTCTGCAATATCTTTGGTATTGATTGTGTGTGCCATTTTCTTGATTTTATCGGGTGAATTTTATTTTCGGTGGTTGGTAGAGCAATATCGCGCCAGAGATTAGAATGGCGAACATCATAGATCCGTATGCCACGGGTTCCCGGACACCATCAAAGTTCATTGTTGGGTCTGCCTGGATGAAAAGGTAGTTGATTCCAAAAGTTGCGGCAAAGATTATCCCTGCCAGAAGTAAGAATTGTAAAAGGTGTTTCATGGTTTTAAATACCTAATTCGTCAATTCTGCCTTTCAGCTCTTTTACTTCTTCCATAAATAGGTCAAGTAGTAAGCCGTCAAGGCTTGTGAGTTCACTATCATTGGGTATTCTAACGGCACGCTGGTAATAGATTGAACTATCATAAGGATACGATAATGTGATTTTATTTAGGAGTTCGTGATCATGGCGCATGCGGTATTTCTTTAGAACTTCCAACATAGGTTTAGACGCTTCTTCCAACTCTTTTCTGAAGTTTGCTCTTCCTTTTTGGAGGATCTTTTTCTCTAATTCTGAATATTCCATCGTGATTTATTTTATGAGTTCATTTTTTGGATGTACTTATTTGCCATGCAGTACGCATGGAATGAGTTGTTCGCCGGTATTTCTTTTCTTTCCCCGTTCCGGCGTATAACGAGGATCCATTTTGAATTGACACATCGAACGCTAAAGTAAATATCTTCCACTACTTTCTCCCAAAAGTTCTTTTTGTGGCTGAACCAGTTGCGGAGATGCTTGTGGTTTTTGGCGTGTTTTTTCATGTGTGAAATGGCTTACCCTACTCACCGGATAACCGGCTTTCGGGACTCAGCCATGAGTTTTTTATTCTTCTTCCTGATCTGGTGCTGACTCAATCAGTAGGGCTATTTTATAATGATTTGTATCTTCGTAATATCCCGTGGTTTGGTCACTAGCCCATCGTTCAAACGCGTAACCATTATCAGGGTCATAAAATACTGTCACCGTTCCTACGTTCTCTGGAAGTTCAGAAACTATGCTGTCGCTTATTTCCTTGGCTTCTGAGGGGTTTTCGGGTCTATCCCCGAACAAAGTGACTTTAACGTGGTTTCGCTGCGCTTTTCGCTTCTTGTTGGTGTCAATGTCGAATGTCCAATCTCTGTCTTTGGCCTTTCGGTACATTCCTGGAAATGATTCGTAGCGCACGTAGTTCCAAAGGCTCCAACCGTTTTTCTTGTGCATTTCGATTTCTATGCACTTATGGCCTGTACTTTCCAATTCCTCGCGGACTGCCTTTAAATGGTCGATGGATTCAAAGTCCGTCAGTACTGGCTGTAGGTTCTCGGGGTAATCATTGGTCCCCGTTGTGATTTCTTCGACGTTTACTCCGAAGTGGTTTGATAATTCAATTATGACTTCTCTCATGGCTTTTGTTGGATTAAATTATATTACTATTCTATTGAGTATTCAAATTCGGGGTGATTTTCTTCTTCGATGCTCAATCGGTTAATAAACTTCTGTGCCTCTTCTTTGGATTCAAAAAACATCCGGCTATTAAAGTCTAACCGATCCGAAGTATTGAATTTTCCGTCGGTGTCTATTACCCCGACTTCATTTCCTTTCAGGTATCCGATAATGTTGTATTGCTTAATCATGGCTTTTAATTTAGTTGTGTTTTTTCTGGTTAATGGGTGAAAGGTGCATAATTACTACCCAATGCACAAGGGTTTAACATAGTTTAACATTTTGGGGTTCAGTTTTCCTTAATCCATACGGCACAGCATCCAGCCCATACTCAAAAGTATATCCCAGAGGTTCTAATTGGGCTAATGCCGTTTTACAGTCGTCGTAGGTCATTCCGTCGTTATCAAACGCGAGAATGATGTGCTGTACTTGCTGTGGTAATTCTTGGTAGTGTTCGAATAGGTCTTTCATGGCTGTTTAGATTTGGAGCAGTCACCGGACAAATGAAGATCCGGTGCTGCGGGGTTATTTGATTCCGTTCGTTTTTAAAGTTTCACGTTCTTCGATTGCTTTATCAACCCAATCTTGCTGGTTTTCTTTCAAGAGGATAGCCATTTGTTCAATGATTAATTTGAACACAACAAACATAAGCGTAAATAGGCGCACTTGCAAGAGGTAAGGTGAATTTTAACATTTGTTGGCTCTACAACCCCCGAAAACACTGAAATAAATCTTTCACTACACTACGAACACACCGCAATTATTTACCACTATAAATGGAACGCATAACAATATATACAAATGGATGGATTCCACCGGTGAGCAGACATATGACAGCCTCAATCCTCGGAGACAAGGGAAGAAAGACTATTGCCCGAGGAACTGTCATAAGCGCGAAGCGCAGGACCATTGCCGTTCCCACCTATTGCAGCGCCCATAAATAATAGTTCTATCTGCTCTCCTACGCTCACGCCCGTAATAGCGGCAAAAAAAAAAGGTCATGGAGCGTCAAAAACTGACTGGGATATTCAAGCGCTCGCTTATAGGTGGTTCGTGTTATAAACAAGCAATTCAGCAGGGTGGTGCGTGTAACTCCCTTTTGAGACATCAATTTACTCCATGCATTAGCGTTGTGACCGCAAACAATAGGCTTAGCGATGCTTTTTGATTGGTATTCGGGACATTTCATCCGCTCAAAGGTGGCATTTATACGCTCTTCCGTAGGTATTTCGTAGGTGGCTACTCCCTCCAAACGTACGCGCGAAACTTTCCGCGTTGAAACCTTTTTTTTACCCGAGCCCGCCTTTTTTTGTCCGGTTTTCTTCCTGGAACCGGTTTTCTTTGGTTTTGCCGTCTTTATTTGGCTCATAGCGTTCAATTGGTAGGTAAATAATTGTTTGCTGTTTGTCTGTTGTGCGTCAGTTGGTTGTCCGTTTTGTTGTCTCGCTATTCTCGGGCTGAGACCCGCCGAGACCGTTCAAATAGGATTCAGACTGTATCACAGTTCAAATATAAACAGATTTTCGTACACGTAGAGCGGCGCACAGTAATAACATGTACTGATAGAAATGATACACAGCATGATAGAGGGGTTTGTTACGTTTATTGCAGGAAACGTAACCACTGAATCCGAGCGAAAACAGGATGAAAACCGGATCGACCCCCCGGCCTGTTTGGGGGTCCGTTTTCCTGGTGACGACCCCACCCCCGAACGCATAAGTAACCTATACCACACACCACTACAGGGTTTTCCGTTGAACTGGTTGTTGAGTCACGGATTACCACGGAATGGTTTGCTGGATTTGTTAAACTCTGTTAAAGTTGTTTTTTGTTTTTGGTGTATGGTTACATTTGGAGGGAATAAACCAAATTAAACCCCGGAAAAATGAGTACTGAGAAAAAGCCGCAGAAACAGATCAAGAAGTCCCTTGAATCGTTGTTACTGGATATCGATACACGTAGCGGGTTAAGGCATAAATGCGATTCGATACTGAGGGCTATGAAAGAAGGAAAAACATCGTTGAAGTACTACTACGCGTCTACACCGCCGGAACCTCCAACAGAAGATGAGTACCAGGACTTTGAAGTTCTTCGTGGTATCGGTATTAAGTGTGTGGTGTGTTTCGACGGTAAAGAGCATTGGGTTGAGTTTTCTTGGGGTGAAAATGAACAGTCGTCGGATGTGAAAACTGGGCAGGTGAAACACAAATTATCAGGACGCGCTATTAAAAGCGACAACAAAAGAGATACGGTGAACCGGATTCATGAAGTACTTAGGGTTGATGGGTGGGAGTCTTTTGGATTCGATTTCAAACGGAAGCTTTGGTATGGGTGTATAGCAGGTGAAGCGCATTATGATGCGAAAACCCGCACCGAAATCCCCCTCTCCGAAGCCCGCGCCCTTGTGTTTGGGTCAGAAAAACAAAAACCGTTGAGTATTGATGGGTTTTACGTTGTGTTTTCAGGCGACCAATCTGTTGGGATACCTGATGTCGAATGGAAGATAACTGGAGGCTTTGAGTTTCAAGACTCGGATGAATTGGGAACCTTCAAAGAAAAACTATTGAGTGCTTGGGAGTACGCATCCGACACACCTATATTTATCGAATCTTTTGAAGACAGGAGAATACAAGAAGAAAAAGAAGATTCTTGTTTGAACGAGCTAGAACCAACCGAAGATGAGTTGAAGGTGGGGATGATGGCTTACGCTGACAAATCGGAAGATGATTTTCGTAAGGAAGAGTTTATACCAATTTTTAAGATAGAAGAAATAAGTATCCAAGGTATTAACGAGAAGCCTTGGGCTCGACCAGAATTAGGGGTGCCGAACGGAGTGCGTATAGAGCATTGTCGCCGCGCCACTCTCACCGACTTCCTGAAAACACTACCGGAGGACATTGCGGAAAGGGCTTTGAGGCAGGTGGATGAGACGTCCGAATATTACACGTTGCACCCTGAAGATTTGCCTGCCGCTGTTGCTGCAATTGGAAAGTGGGATGATAAGGATGAAGGCTACCAGTTCTGGAATGAAGTTGCTCACGGCAACTACGACCGAGCCCGTGAACTTCTGAAAGTTGATCGGGTTGGGAAGTGGTGGAAGTATTCCGAGACAGGTATGTTTATGGCGACTTCAATAAACGACAAGGGGGGAATTCACGGTTATGGAGTTCGAACTAATGGAGAATGGCTTGACAATAGTAATCAATTTCATTCACCGTGGGTTTCTGTTCATGAATACGATGACCTCACCCCCGCCAACCCGAAAGAGGTTGAGCGGATGTTGACCGAAATGACCGAGAAAAAGTACAAGGTTGGTGATGTGGTTGAAAGCACGTGGAGCGGAAACAATAGAACTATTGAAGAGTTGGATATTGAAATTGAGTTGTGTGATAGCGATAATGACTGTACGGTCTCTGTAGAAGGTGTTTTCTTATTCCTGAACGGCCAATGGGCGACCATAATCGAACCCGCGCAGGACAGCAAGATGGAACCGGAAGCTGACAAGTTTCCGAGGATGATGTGGGTTGGTGACTACATAAAAGAAATGAAGCCTAGAATGGTTGATCACCACGTAAAAACACACTCCTACCCTTGGAAAACTCAAACGCAAGAATATCGCTACGCCTCCGACACCCACCCCGTCACCGGAGAACCCGCCGTGCAAGGTTCGCGGCCAAATTTCAAGAATTGAGAGACAATTTAAAGCAAATCAAAGAAATACTAACCAAAAACGAGAAGTGATGGAACAACTTACTTTAGAACATTTGGCGGGTTATCTGCCGTATGGGTTGAAGATTCGCGGCAAGTACCCTATGCCGTTCGGACTTGAAGATGATGGTGAATATGATAAATACGCATACCCCTTAGCTTTAAGAACCATTTCCGGCTGTTTGAGGTTGCAGGAAAAACCCATTCTTCGCCCATTATCCGACCTCACCAAGCCCATCACACACAACGGGGAGACTTTTGTGCCGATGGACACATTAAAGAGACTCGGAAAAAATAAAAACTTACGTGACACCTATATTCAAGACTCTATTGATTCAATTGACACATGGTGGAACTCAATGTTATGCCCTTACTGGATAGTTAGGCTGTTGTTCGAGTGGCACTTCGACATCCACAACCTTATCCAACACGGACTTGCTGTTGACCTCAACACAATCGAACAATGAAACTCACAGAAATAATGACAATTCTATACGCAATACTCGCGCTCGCATTATCCTTATCGGTAGTGTGGTTCATAGGATGGATCACTCTGAAAGGGATTTCACGGATATTTAAAGGCATGCAACAATAACCCCGCCACCAAGCAAGTGGCACAAAACAAATGAATGATGGAAAACAACATCAAAGAAAACTGGAAGGCAATAGAAGCGGTTGAACAAAAAGTCAGAGACAAAACCGGTGATCCTGAAGCCGGATTCAATGCCTCTACTTTTTGGCTCGGATCAGAAGACCGGCATTTAGCACTACCTTGTATGTATCGCGGAAAGAAGGGTAAAAAAGGAAAGGAAACTTTTACGCAGTCATACAAAGAAATAATGGTGTACGCGAAATTCTGTCCATTTACAGGGAAGCCCTTGTATGAAGATTCAAATGAAAGTGTTGGTAATAAATAACCACACCCAAAGATTTGGAAAAACGAATGAGATGAAAAATTTTACTAAGTTTCGAAGAAAACAAATTGCCGAATTAAGACCTGTTGATGTTATCGATATTGAACAATTCGAAAAACACAAAATGATAATTGTTCATGAAACAAGCGATAATTGGATATCCGTGTCTATTAGCGATGCCGACTTGAAAAATGGAAGCCCGCATATAGGAGATATGATTGCTCGGAATCCAACCAACCACCTCGACCAATGGTTGGTTGCTAAACAATACTTTGAGGATAATTTCGAGCCGTTATAATGCTCCCTGAAGGAACATAAAAAACCCGTAGAACTTTCTCCCCACTTCTGCCCCGTCATTCATTCTGGCGGGGTTTTTTCATGCCCGAAACCCAAAGAAAGTGTAAATCCACCCAAAACTTGTGTAACTGGTCGGGAAATTCTGTCAAAATTTATTTCTGGCATGGCACGTTGAAACAGTAGTGGTTACGTGTAAATGGTGATTTTTACACATGAACGTGTTAATAACTTCGACTTACATAAGTTTTGGATTTGGGGAAGAAGTTCTACATTGTGCGTCGAAACCCTAGTAATATGATATTTAAAACACCCCCTTACAGCATCGCCAAAATTCTTCTCCGTCCGGAGTCGCTGGGGTTTCCTTTGCTGTTTGGGGGAGTTTTTCGAAATGAAATTTAGAGACTACTACTCCTGGACAGTTTTTGATTGGATAAAATATTACAGGTCTATATATAGCCACAAGAGCCATATTAGATTAAGCGTGTCTCGAAGTGTACGCACGTACGCGAGTCTTTTCACAAGGGATATGAGAAAAGTAATGCTGAAGGATAATTCCCTTTGTGCATATTGTGGATCTACCGATAAACTGGTTATCGATCATGTTTTTCCGGTAATGAAAGGCGGGAGAAATTTACCTGAGAATTGCCAAATACTGTGCGATAAATGCAATCGATCTAAATCTGATAAAATTTACCTACCTCAATTCGCTGGACAATGATAGGATGGGTAAAACTCCATAGGACTTTAATTGATTGGGAGTGGTGGGATGACCACAACGCCACACGTCTTTTAACGTACCTTCTTTGCGCGGTGAATTATGAAAACAAGAGGTGGAAAGGTATTGATGTAAAACCTGGCGAAATAGTAACATCTTTTCCGAAGTTAGCCGAGCACACTGGAATGTCGGTAAAACAAGTTAGAGTTGCGATGGATAAATTAATTAGTAGCGGTGAGGTGGCACGCGAAAAGGCACGCGAAGGGCAGCTTATAACCCTACGTAAATGGGATAAATTACAATCTAAAGACAATGAAGGGGCAAGCAGTAAGGCAGATGGTGGGCAGGAAGAGGGCAGGAAGAGGGCAACAACTAAAGAAGTAAAGAACAAAAGAAGTAAAGAACAATGCCCCCCTACCCCCCAAGGGGGCGATAGTGAGTCTCCGAGTAAAACGAAAAACAGCCCCACCGCAAGCGTGAGTGTTGGCGCGCGCGAGGCCGACGAAGCTAAAAATCTTCGTAAACTTGAAATTGATGAAAGTTTAACCTACCTCAACCAAAAGGCCGGTGCGAATTTCAAACTATCCACCAAAGCACACAGGAAGTTTATCAGTGGCCGCATAATTGAAGGCGCGACCGTACAGGATTTGAAAGCTGTTATTGACTTAAAGGTGCGGGAATGGTCGAACGACACTAAAATGTCGAAGTATCTCAGGCCTGAAACACTGTTTGGTCCCACCAAGTTTGACGGCTACCTATCTGAAACCAAACGGGCGCAGTCAGCTATACCCACTTTAAAATACGATCACACTAAATTCAAAGAAGGTGAGACGTACCTTGACAGGCTTATCCGGAATAAAATCGATCCGCGCAAAACAGAGGAAGTAGCTGTGTTTGTAATGGAAGAAAAGTTACAAGATTCTTATGTCAAGATCATCCAACATCATTTTAAGACCAACCCTGAAATGTTCCCCTATGTCAATTAAGCTCATACCGATTTCAAAAACCAAAATTCCAATAGTTGAAAATTGGCAGACCTCAACTGAAGATTTTCCGCTGAATGGTGATGGTGTGGGTATGGTCTGTGGTAAATTATCTGGTGGAGTAGAAGGCATTGACGTGGATTGTAAGTACGACCTGACCGGTAAACTTTGGCCGGAACTCAAAAAAGCTATAAACGAAATAGACGAAACCATTTTACCGCTCATGACCGTGCAGACAACGCGCAATGGTGGTTATCACATGATCTACCGGTGCAGCGAGATTGAAGGTAACCTGAAGTTGGCGCAAAGACTGGCCACGGATGAAGAAAAGACGACCGGTGAAAAGGTGAAAGTATTAATCGAAACGCGCGGTGAAGGCGGTTACTTTGCTGTGGCCCCAACGGAAGGTTACACTGTGACTTATGGAAGTCTCGACGACATCAAAGAAATTACACCTGATCAACGGGAAACCCTTATCAGTGTGTGCCGATCGTTCAATGAAGTAATCAAAGAGGAAAAGAAACCATCACAGAGACAAACGCGGAACATTGCAGACCTGACCCCGTTTGACGACTACAACGAGAAGGCAGACGTTGTTGGATTGCTGGAACGGCACCAATGGGTAGTTGTGAAGCAAAAAGGCGATAAAACGCTACTTAAACGACCTGGGACCACAAGCGCGGCATATTCGGGCAATTGGGATGAAGGTAGGGGTTGGTTCAGTGTATTCACGACCTCAACAGAATTTGAACCGCAGAAAGCATACCGACCATACGCGGTGTACGCGATGCTCGAATGTGGTGGAGATTGGAATGAAGCCGCAAAGAAACTGTACGCTGAAGGTTACGGCGACCGGATGGAACCGGTGAAAAGCACACCGACAAAGCCGGTCGAATACGTGCAGCCAAAAATCACTGAAGAAACACCGGTCACAGATTTCTTAGCAGACGAAAAAGATTATTCCGAGTATCTGGAAATGGCGGCCAACGGCACTTTACCGATGGGTAAAACTACCGGTATTCCCGAACTGGATAAACACTGGTTGTTCAAATCTGCGACGCTGTTAATTATCAACGGCCATGACAACGTAGGTAAGTCGGTAGTGATATGGTTCATTATGCTGCTCGGAGCAATGTTTCACGGCTTAAATTCGATCATCTACACCGGTGAAAACGGGCATGGGTTTGTCGTCAGGAAACTATCTGAGTTTTATTGGGGTGAAAGCTACAAGGGAATGTCAGCGGTCAAAAGAAAAGAGGCGGGAGCGTTTGTAAAAAAGCATTTCCAAATCATCAAAAACAAAGAAGATTTGTACAATTACCGAGACATCATTGAAATGTTCAGGGCTGCAAACAAAGTTCGGAAAAACAGCATGGCAATGATTGACCCGTACAACTCGCTCGACGTTCCGATCGGTGTCAATGAGCATTCATTCCACTACACAGCTGTCAATGCTCTGAAGCAATTCGGAGCCGCCAATGACCTAAGTATAATCGTGAATTGCCACGCCGTAACTGAAGCCCTGAGAATGTTTGACGGCGATGGTTACGCGCGACCACCAATGAAAGCACACACTGAAGGCGGTGGGAAATTCAGTAACAAGGCAGATGATTTCTGGACTATTCACAGGATAGTAGACCATCCTACGGATTGGAACATTACGGATATTCATGTCAGGAAAATTAAAGAAACTGAAACAGGCGGGAAACCAACAACAAAAGACCAACCCGTTCAACTTCGAGCAAAGCCATACGTTACCGGATTTGAGACACTGGAAGGTTTCGACCCCGTGAAGCATTGGCATGACATTAGAAACGGAAAATTCGCATTTAGGAACAACCCTGAGACGGGTAAACAGGAGCAAGTAATACCTGAGTGGGCAAAGAATCATCCTGAGATAAAAATAAAGCAAGAAACTATCACTCGTGAACCCAACACCGCACACCACGAAACAGCGATAAAGCCTGATAACTCTTTCGATCTTACAACAGAAGATGAAGAAATGGATATTGACCAATTAAACTTTAATTGATGAAAAAGTGTAAGCACTGCGGCGAGGATCCGGAACCCATGAAATCAACAACCGCTCTTGGTCGGACAGCGAACTACTGCGGAAAGTGTGAAGGATTTATCAATGCCACTGGAATTTGTCGTGCATATCGACACCAGGTTCCTCGTCAAACTCCTTCTTTGCGGGAGATACAGCGAGAGATGAACGCGGCAACAAATGAACTTAAACGATTACTGACATGAAAAAATCAACCTACGTACTCACCATTTCAGAGCAATTCCCAAAGACACACCCACGAGCCGGTGAGCCGACAAACTTTGTGGAATCAATTTGGGCAAAGGAAAAGATTCACACCATTCGCGGGAACTATGAGTTGTGGCGGAAACGATTTGAAAAGATCGAAGCCGGAGAAGCCGTGTTATCGGTTCGGGTGTGGGCGGGTAAACCATACAATTCAAAGCAAAGAGAGTGTTTCGTTTTTGACAAAGCGGACGGGATAGGGATTCAGAAACTATCGTTTGAATACAATATTCACCGATTCGTTATTGGCGGGAAATACGGCGGCGGTTACGGCTTCTTAGCGAAAAACGACGGGCTATCCAAACGAGACTTCAAAGACTGGTTTGCTAAATACGACCTATCAGAACCAATGGCAATTATTCACTTTACAGACTTCAGATATTAACCCTCAACCCTCAGACCAATGAACAACACATTTTTGATTGAATCGGATGAAAAAGGAGAAGTACGTATTCAGGAGTACGGGCTATCCGAAATGGAAGTGCTCCACTTGTTGATGAAACGGCAGAGAAAACGAGAATTGAATTTGAAAATATATTCTAAAACAAACAACCATGAAGAAAATTTTAGCACTTGACATCGCAACGACAACTGGCTGGAAAACCGAAACAGCAAGTGGAACCTGGAACCTCAAGCCCAATCGCGGAGAAAGCGAAGGAATGCGTGTTGTCCGGTTCAAATCCAAAGTAAAGGAGTTGGTCGAACTCGAAGGGATCGAGTTGATATCATATGAGCGCCCTGCCGGAAGGTTCAAGTCGAGCATCATGGTTGCATCCGAAATGGTTGGTGTACTCAAAGAGCTTTGCATTGAAGCAGGATTGGATCTGGCTTGTTATTCCGCTACCGAGATCAAGAAGTTTGCCACGGGAAAGGGTAACGCGAACAAGGAATCAATGGTTCAGGCAGCGAAAGAACAATACGGCTATTTAGGCGATTCCGACGACGAGGCCGACGCAATTCACCTTTACCACCTGACTCGAAAGGATATTGGATGAGAATACCAACACCTGTTAAAAACTGTTAAAACCACATCACCCAACAGGTAAATCACTACATTTGAAATCTCAACTCAAAAAAAACTAAACCAAAATTATCATGTCAAGATTAGACCGGGACAAGCAAGTTCCCAATCCCGCAGAAATATGGCTCGAATGGAGTTCAGATAAAAAATGCTTTACCTACTACGACAAAGAGTTTGACGGATCCGACAAAAACCGTCCGGTAAAGAAACTCCGCTTCCTGGTTCTCGAAGAAGTGAAAAGTGTTCGAGGATTTCACAAAGCCGAAGAATGCTCAATCATATCCAATCAAGTCTTGGACATCACTGACGGCATCCTGAAGGTGAGGAACATGAAAAAAGACCACATCGCTACCGGAACATGGGCAGAGATCAAATCTCAGGTTACAGGCATTGGCGGTAAATTCAGCACCGATATTTACGCCATGCTGGAAACCAAAAGCGGATTCAGGATCGTTTGTATTTGTATGTACGGAGCAGCCCTTGGTGGGTGGATCGAGTTTGCCAAAGAGTGCTACAAGAATAAAAAGACTACTGGTCATGGTGTTATTGAGTTCGCTGGAAGTCGGCCCGAAAAAATGGGCAAGGTAGATTATGAAGTTCCATTGTTCGTACAGAAAGACGCCAGCGAAGAGGAAGATAATGCAGCTATGGAACAGGCTAAATTACTGAAGGAATTTTTCAATGCGCAGAAAATGACAGTGCAGCAAATTCCGACAGCAGCAGACGCAGGTTACAAGCATGAGTACGCCGAAAGCCAAGCCGGATCACAAGATGGTCAGGATATGCTTCAGGACGAATCCGAAAGACTGCGAAGCCGTCAGGAGCCAACCGATCACAGGGGAGGAACTTTTGAAGAACAGGTTGAGGACGAGGATGAACAGGACGATTTGCCATTTTAATGTATTGTAAATCAGACTACTTACGAGAACTCCACGACGAGGCTTTCACTGAAAAGCGCCGTCCACCTCAGAAGTGGGTAGGCGAAGAAGGTGACGAAAAACTAAAAGAAAAATTCAAATGACAGAACAAGCAAAGAAGTTCTACGATCAGGTAGAGTTAATAGTCCAAAAAAGTCAAGACGGTGAATCCGATGTGTTGCTGGACTTAGCTACGCTTAAGCAAATGGAGAAAGTGTTGGAGTCTGCCCGGAAGCGCGTAGAAGAAGTGGCACTGGAAGAACTGGACCGCTCAGGAGAGAAGTCTTACGCTCACCAAGGCTATATTTTCACCAGAACCAACGGGCGCAGGAATTGGGATTACAGCGGATGTCCTTCTCATGTGAAGGTGGCTAAAGAACTGAAAAGTGTTGAAGCTAACCTTCAGGCGAACTATCGGTATATGGAGAGCAATGGAGCTATGGCTGCGAACTCAGAAACCGGAGAGATTGGGGAAATTCCGAAAGTGACTTTTTCAAAAGATTACGTAACAGTAAAGCAAGCGCGATGAAAATTCTAAAAGTATCGATCAGTAAGTTCAAGTCGTTGGAAGATTTTGAATCCAACATAGAAGGCAAGAATGTCTTTGTTGTCGGAGAAAACGGAGTGGGGAAGTCCACGTTCCTACAAGCGATAGATATTGCTCTTGGTAAGAAAAAGAAACTACCTACCGGAGAAAACGGAGAATGGGAAGTGTGGGCCGACAAGGACGGCAGGGAGTGGAAGTTTCGCGTTAGAATGAAGGACGGCAAACCGACAGTAGAAACAACAAGCCCCGAAGGAGTTCGTGATGTCCGGGTTTCAGCGCTCAAACAAGTCACCGGAGCTGTTGATTTTGACATTGACGAATTTGTGTCATTGAGCGAAACAGAGGCAGGAAGAAAAAAGCAAGTGAATATTTATAAGTCTTTGCTTGATCAGGAGATTCAAGATTTTGTGAAGAACCACGAATTGAAGATAGACGGACATTACAGGGATCGAGAGGATACTAACCGCGATATTAAAAGACTCAAGGGGGCCGTAAAAGACCATCCCTTGTACGGGCAGAGACTCGGTGATCAGAAAAAGATTGACGCTTCTCAAATCCGTGAGCAAATCATCGAGGCCAGTAAAACCAACGAAAAGGTAGAGAAGGTTCAAAACGGAGTGGAAGAACGAACTCGGGAGATCACAGAGGTTGAGGCAGAAATTCTTCGCCTCCAGGAGAAACATGGAAAACTTGTCGAAGAAAAGGAAAAGGGAGAAGCATGGTTGAAATCCAATGAAAAGATCGATATATCCGGATTGAGCGATGAATTGGAAAAAGCCGAGACACATAACAAACGGGTTTCCGATCTTGAATCTTTGGAGCAGAAGCAGCGAGAAATCGAAAAACTCGAAGATGAAAGCGGAGAAATGACAGCGCTTATTGATAGTTGCCGTCAAGCCGTGCAGGATTGTATTCGTGATTGTGATCTTCCGGTGGAAGGGCTTGCCTTTGACGAGGACAGGCTGATGTACAACGGTGTTCCGGTAGAAGTGGGATCCCTGAGTACGTCAGAAATCATGGAACTTGGAGTCAGAATGAAAATCGTGGAAAATCCTGAACTTCCTTTAATCATCCAGAGGGGGGAGAGCCTTGGTTCGGAGAGATTGAAAACAATTCTCGACATTGCCAAAAAGTACAACATGCAGGTGCTGACAGAAGAAGTAAGACGTGGAGAGGAAAACTTGAAAATAGAGTTCATCGCGGAGGACGAAGTGGAACAGAAAAAATAACATCATGGCAACATTCAGTGAAATATGGGCGGATTACAATGCGGGGAAACTGGACGCTGATCTTGTAAAGGCGGGGGAACTGGCCGGAGAAGGAACCGGAACACACAAGCTTTCCCACGAGTACCAACGGGCTTTTTGCCGGGCGGTGAAGAATATGATAATCGGAAAATCAAAAACGGTATAAAATGGATGTATCCTCACGTATCCCTGAAAGTTTTTTAGAGTATGATGGAGAAGATATCATGTCAAATTTTGACGGTTGTATTATTTCTGAAACAGCAAAAGCCATAAAGGGTAAAGAGTTGTTTAGTCGGTACCCTGGTTGGAATTTTAATGGAAGAGTTTGGTGGCAGAACGAATTATGGAATTGTGAGGTGTGGTGTTATGGCTCATATCGCATGACTTTCAATGCAGAAACGCTCGAAGAAATTATGGACGATGTTTGTTCGCAGTATGGATATGAGTAATTTTTTTATGATATTAGAATAGAACCCTCAACCCAATGACCCCACAAAAAATCATAGACGAAAGATTCCCTACAGTCGGGGATATAGTGAAAGACCCTGTGTTCATCGAAAAGGCCACGGCGTATATCGAGCGAAAGAAAAAGGAAAGAGAAGAACGATCACGACCTACACTACCGTCGCGTCCGAGGTATCGCAGGACACTTCTTGATACTTTTGTGGATTCCGAAGAGGACTTCATTCCTGCCATCGCAAACGTATGGAGTGGACTGTCAAAACAAAGTTCTGCGGTTCGGAAGTTTTTGAGACTGGCAGGAGACGGGTTGTTCGATGAAACAGTGATGCATTATTTTGAACTTGAAAAACAAAAATCAAATGAGCAAAAAGAAAGACATCAGACCATTGGGGAGTAGAGTATTGATCTCTCCGGAAGTCGCCAAGGATAAAACAGATTCAGGAATCTTCATTCCCGACCAGGCAAAAGAAAAATCAAGACGCGGAACCGTTGTTGCGGTCGGAAAGGAAGTTGTGGAAGTCGAGGTCGGTGATTTGGTGATGTATGGAGCCACGGGTGGAACGGAAATGAAAGTCAAGAATGAATCGTATCTTTTGATGAACGAAGAATACGTGATGGCTGTACTATCGTAATGATGCCTCTGCCGGAAGAAACATACAGCGCTATTCTCTCCAAGGTCAAAACCGGGGCTACATTGATGAACGCCGTAAGGTCGGCGAAAATCAGCGGCACCACGTTTTACAAACACGTAGACAGGGTTCAACACGAAAGTTTAGCCGGATGGGTTTCTACCCAGTTTAATTTTAACATCGACAATTTCAAAGAAAAGGATAGGGAATTTATCATCTATTTTTTCTCGCACTTCGACGCTCTTACAATGGAGCAGGCGTATAACAGGGCGCGAATACAGAGATTGTTTTGTTACGTGATGTGGTACAGGTGCCATCAAGACTTGAAAGAGACTCATCGTAGGATAAGGATACCTTATGGCCGGGTGCTTCGCAATATCACCGCTTATCTGAAAAGTGAAAAGGATGTATATTTGAGGGAGTTGGGAGAGCGGTTGGCATCGGTAGTTCAACAGAGAATAAGTACCTTGCAAACTAAATAAATTAACCTAAAACCAATAAGTTATGATTAAGTTATTCAAAAAGAAAACTGTGAAACCCGTCCTTCAAAAGGATCGTCCGGTTTCCGAAGAGGTTCAAAAAGAGCGACCGGTTTCCGAAGTCGTTCAGGAGATTCACGATACCTTTTATTCTGAAGTTGACAGGATTCTCGAAGAAGCCAACATTAAGGTCAGCACAGAACCATCCGATAAGAAACTGGTTGAGAAAACCGACAGGCTAAAAGCACTTGGATTTATCGGCACTAAAGATGTTGAGAAAGGCGAAGCAGTCAAACGGGAAATTGCGCTGGCTGAATCTATGAACATCGCTAAGGAGAAGGTGAAAAAAGCAGTTCAGTATTTCTCGCATAAGTACCCACAGTACAAATTCATCACAGAAGAATCGGTAAAGAAAATTTGTGAGAAGTATGGATTGGTTTACGGACAGGTTGAGCATTACCAAGGCGATGTTCCTGACGCGAATCTTGAGCACATGGAGAATTTCAAGATCAACGAAGAGGATGTTGCCTGGGAAATGTATAGTTTCATTTTTATGAGTGGAACCAGATATGGCGAAAAGATTTTATCAGAAAATGAGGCGAAAGAAATCACCAACAAAAAAATCCAGGAAAGGTTAACAGGAGATTATTATGCATACCAACGCATGGCTATGTCTAATGATGTTATTCAGAAATGTCCTCTTGAAATTGCAGCTCCAAAGACAGACTTCGACACCAAGAACATGGATGTTTCGGGATTCAAAATAACCAAGTCTTACCCTGACCCTGTAGTTTTACAACCTGTAGTGTTTGAAAGAGTGAAGTACTACCTGATTGTTACGGCTTGGGGCTTGGAAGCATCCGATGAAGCCGTCGTGAATCACAAGATGAATTAAGAAACCATGAATTGGATCCCCTATTTAATCGGATTAATTCTTCACAGTCTTTTTGCGGGGCTTTGCTGTAAGTACTACCCAGAAGAGCCAGAGTGGTTTACTGTGGCTTGCTTTGTTTTCAATGTAGCGTGTGCTTTCGGGTGTGCGAATAAAATGTATGCATTGGATAAGCCATGAAACACCTACCCACCATACTGTTCGCAATACTGGCTGTTGTATTTTTGGTGCTGTATCTCACCAAGGATCCGACACCTGTTCCCGACACTAAGGACGAAAGGGATAGGCTTCGGTCACAGCGAGACAGTCTGGTAGGGGTAGCGTCTGACAGGGAAGATAGGATTGCACTCATTCTCGACAGTCTGAGCGTCTCTGACGACATTCTGAAGGACAACCAAAAGGAACTCGACAAACTCAAAAACAGACCACCGTATGCGCCACCTGCTACTGTTTTCGCTGCTGCTTCTGAATGGGACAGCATTTTCGCAGCCAACAACATTCCCGGACACGCTTATCTGCTTCTCCAAGGTTCAAAGTGATTTTGCCCTGTCTGTAATGGCAGAGTATCACGCGGCAATGGATAAGCTGCACCTTCTCAATGAGAGGGTGAGTATTTATGAAGTTCGGGAGCGGCAGTTCAACTCGGTCGTCCTGGCGAAAGATTCATCGATCACAGATTTGAAGGAAGCGTTGTCTCGGGAAACTCAGGCGGGTGAGCTTTGCGAAGGTGATCTGGATGCCGTCAATAAAAAGTTGCGACAGGAGAAAACTCAGAAAACAATTTTGGCCGGAACCACAGTTGCTCTTATCGGAGCGGTGCTGTGGATGGCTGTTTCAAACTAAAACCAATGATAAATACAAACAAAGTTACACCATGTTGTTTCTCGTTTTTTCGGATGTTAGGATTAGTTGAGGACTTCATAAAAAATCCCATGACTCAATGTAATAACTGCGGGAAGGAACACGATATAAGCGACCTGATTATAGCGAAACCAGATCTAAAATTCGAGTCACCTAAAAGTTTAAATTGGACTTCAATAGACGAAGTGGGTAAGACTGCTCCGGCAACGGAACCTAAAATTGGTGGTGCTTATTTAGTCCATACTCACAGGTACGGATTCCGGCCCGGAGAGCCAGCCAGAATAATTGGCGTTAAGATGGTTCAGTACGGTAAATACTCAAGTCGACCGTGTTACCATGTTCGGTATGACGACGGCAAGGAGGATTATGTTGTGATAGGAGAGTCTACGCATGAAGTAATCAGCTTTCAACAAATAGTTGATGGTGAAATTCCAAAAGTAAATCAATAATTAAAGGATAAAATCATGGCAAAACCAATATTTATAGCCGGAATACCACGCATTATTGGCAATAGCAGAACGGGTGACGTAAGAGATATTCAAAAAATGCTTGAAGAAAAGTTTGCTGATTATCATGTGCTCGTTTATTTGAAGTGTGAGGATGAAGGCGGGGAACCAGATTTTCAAGTGTTCTATGAGAAAGATTTTGACGAAGTGAAGTATGAGGAATTGAAAGAGATTGTCCGTGCGAAAATAGATGAGCAACAAGAATCGTGAGCGAGATGGAAAAATCACACCTATTAGCACCGGGTCAGGACATCGCTGTTTCAATAAATAAAAGAGACTCGCAAACGTACAGAATCACCGCGATGGATGAAGAATCTTTCGAGATGATTGCTCATTCATTTAAGGATAGTAACGATGTGATCTCAATTATTCTCCGTCCACTACGAATGCCTTCTCCTGAAACCGCGACAATACCACCTGACCCTCAAAAAATGTGGGCAGAGGTAGTACAGACTATTGTCGTCAACTTCCTGCGTATGCCCGACGAAAACAAAAAGGCTGTACTGGACAAAATAGCTCCGGCAGAGGATCGGATCAATCACTTCCTGAAGTTCCTGAAGGACGGCTACGGCAGGAGTGTTCCTGATTTTGCGGTTCAAGACTATTTGAAGTGGCACAAAGACGAGAAACTTTAAGGAAAACACTATCTTCGCGGTAACCGATGACCTGTCGCAAAAAGGTAGAACCTCCCAAGCCTCTTCACAATGCTCAAATTGGGAGGTCTTTTTTTTGTTAACAGTTTTTAACTTGGTGGTTTTGTCGTACCGGATTATATTTGTGTCATACCCTACCCCGAGTAAACCGATGTGTGCAGGACGGGCGAAGGGAGCACACCCAAGACGACACAGGTTATTGCGGCTTAAACAATAAGTCAAGAGGTCGTAAAAAATCGTGACGGCGGGAAAGACCGACATGGATAGATGGCGGAATTGGTAGACGCGCGGAAACAAGACATTTTGTCCTCTGTGATCCGTCCTGAATCAATGAATGTAAGTTAGGTTGATTGTCTGGCTTATTGAAGTTGACGAGCTTAATCGACTTGTAAAAAGTAGGGTGTAGGTTCAACTCCTACTCTGTCCACATACCACCCAGAAAAGGGGGCTATCAAACTGTCTAACGGCGGTTAGGTTTGCGAAACACAGTCTGCGTACCTCTGCTGTGAATCCGAGTCGGCTCAGATCAAGGAGCCGTGGAAAGCTACAAAGTGCGATGCCGTTACATGGATGCCCCCGCTACGACAGAGAAGCCCCAATCGTTCATTCGGTTGGGGCTTTGTGTTTCTTACATTTTTCGCGTCCGGATTTGTAGAATCCACAGATTTGCTTAAATTGCTCCTGTATTTTTTTCATAATGGAGGATTGGTTAGCAGACACCTCAGCCGTTTACTCGGTTGGGGTGTCTGTTTTTAACAGGGTTTAACAACCTTTTTCCAAAATTGTTATTAATTTAGGACCCATGAAACGATTGTTCAATCTAATGCTGGTCGGATTACTGATGTTTTCCCTCCCAGCCATTGCCCTAACCACAGGCAGTGTCGAAAAAGAAGTGGTAGTTGATATCGACATCGGTCAGGATGTTGAAATGGATGTTTTGCTTACAACCAATGATTACGTGGCGACCGCAGAGGTCAAGCGTAGTGATGGTAAACAGGAGCAAGGCTATGACCATATTTATTTTATTTCGGAAAACCCGGAGGTGACATTTTCTGATAAATGCGGTAAGACTGCCGGAAATGAGAATAGACCCTACTTAAATGATGCCATTATCAAATCACCCAATTTGTCAGTCTTTCGGAAGGCACGTGACGGATTGAGTTACAATGCGTAGTTTAAGAAAAAATCGAAAACACGTTTAATCATGCGAAAAACCCTACCGTGACTGGTGGGGTTTTGCTTTTTAACACTTTTTAACAGTTCGGCTGATTTTGATTACATTTGCTCAACTCAGTTGACTTATGCAAGATCAAATTCAGCAGCAATACAGGCAAAATAGCCTGAATAAGTACGAAAAGGGATGTATGGAAAACCCGTTTCCAGGCACCAACATTCCGACCCATCTAAAAGAGACGAAAGATTTTGCCAATAAGGTCGGGCTTGCCGTTTACAACAAGCACATGTATCACGCCTTGGCATTTGAAGAAGTCGAGCGCATTCACCTGAACCGCCAACACGCGGCCAACCAACCACCGATTGAGCACCTGAAAACTCTGGTGGATCCATACTTCAACCAAGAGACAAAAGAAAAATCATTATTCAAAGGCAGCCTTGTAAACATTTCGTGGAAGCCATGGAGTCCGTGTAAGAAATTTGTTAATTCGGTCGTTGGAGCAATCATAGAAACCAAGAATGTCCTGCGGTACAACGCAATTGACCGGAACAGCCGTCAGGAAAAGGAGCGCAAGAAAAACGAATTGCTGTCACGGATTTACGCTAAAGACATGCTTGAGCAGTTGGCGGGAATCCTTGGACAAAAAGAAGTTCCTGAGAACGCAGAAGAAGCAGGGCTTGATTCCTCGGCAGACGTTGAGATGTACATGCAGATGAAGTACAGGCTCATGAAGGAGATTGCCATGGAGAAACTGGTTTCTCATGTATTCAAAGGCAATAAGTACTACGAAGAAATTGAGCCGAGAATTGTCCATGATCTTGTAGAGAACAATAAGCTACTTGGTTATGCGATTTTTGATAAGAACGACAGGATAAAAATAAAGTACGGAGACATCGCTGCGTATGTCCGTCCGGCCAGTGACGACATCACCAACAGGAACAACGACTACGATGGACTTCTTGGACTTTGGACAATCAACGAAATTCGTGATTTTGTAAAAGACAAAAAAGCAATTCGTGGGGCAGACGGAAAGGAAGCCAACGATTACGAAGTCGAAAAGGTGCTTTATCAACTTGCGGAGAAAGTAGCGGGCAGACAAGGGAACCCACAGGGGAATTTTGTAATGTTCGACTACCGCCCGGCCTATGGAGATTATTTTTACAATGACTTCAGGGTAGAGGCACTGTGGATTAATTATTACACGATCAATAGTGATTTTGTCCGAATCAAGGAGAACGGTGAGTACATCGACATCAAGCACTCAATTCCTGAAAAGACGAAGCACGAATACGTCCGCAGTGAAAAGGAAGTGTGTTACGAAGGGCTGTTTGTTCCGGCGATCAACGAGACTCTTGGTTGGTGCCTTCAGGAGAATATGGTTCGTCCATACACCGAAAAAGGAGGTTCAGCAGAACTATCGAGACGGTTCTTTTACGTGGAACCTACAAAAAGAATGGGGCGCAGTTCAAGCCTTGTTGACGACATGGTTCCGGATGTGGAAGATATTCTGGTTTCTATCTATAAAATACGTCAGCTTGTTGCGGAGAGCAGGCCGCCGGGATATTTCGTGGATTGGTTTGGACTGAATGAAGTGTTCACAGCCATGGGTGAAAAGGTCGAGCCTTCAGAAATCATCAGGCTTTACCAGACAAAAGGTATTGGATTCTATGTGAGTCGGACTGATGATGGTCATTACGTAAACGCTCCCATCCACGAAGTGAAGTCAGACTTCGGTCCCAATATGCGGATGCATCTTGAACACATCAACAGCAAAATGGTGAACCTACGGGAATCCACCGGTGTAAATGATGCCATTGACGGAAGTGTTCAAAGCCGGGATGCCCTTGTCGGAATCCAGAAAATGAAAGCCATGAGCGGACACAGGTTGCTACGTGAACTTTTCAACGCATACAACGTGACTTTCCTTCAGATGGTAGGAGACACTGTCAGGGATATGATCCAGACACAAATCCGAAACGGGATGTGCGAGGAAGAGTATCGCCAGGTGATTGGAGACAGTTATTATGAAGTCTTGAAAATGGACGATGAACTGGCCTTCCCTGTTTTTGGAACCCACGTAGAAAGCCTTCCGGATGAATCGGAGCTTCAAATGATGGAGCGACAAATCGAAATCGGATTACAAGCCGGCACTATTCGCCCAAGTACTGTGATCGATGTACGGAATCTGAGCAATGTGAAAGAAATCATGCAGCTTCTGAAATTTGAGGAGCGTAAAGCACAACAGTCCGCGGCACAGTCTCAGCAGATGGCCGTAGAGTTGGAGGCTCAGAAAAACATGAGCTCCGCAGATGCCAGAGCCGGAGCAGAAGAAAGAATCATCGAAGCCAAGAAAATCGCCGACATGGAGAAAGAAACTCAGCGACATAACAACAAAATGGCTGAGATCGACGAAACCAAAGTCATGGAAGGCAGCAACAAACTCAATGAGATTCATGCTACCGCAGATCGTGACGACAAGCAGATTGAAGACACGTACCGTTTAGAGGCATTGTATTCCAAGGGAGAGCAATCAAGTGGAACAAAAACCGCAAGTGACCTTTCCCGTAAACCAAAAACCTTTCGAACACCACCAAGAAAAGCGACTCAACGAACAACCGAGTCGGTAACTGAGTAAACCCAAAAACAAAATAAATCATGGAAGCACAGAACAGTATTGACATTAAAGTAGTGTCTAGCCTTGGGGGGTTGTCGATGGTTGAAAACAGAAGGTGTGGTAATACAACACGGATAATCAATAATGTAATTGAGTTGATGTTTCAAGGGCATGAAGTAGTCTTGGTCGATGTAAAGCCTGTTGATTCAGGGACGGAGGCTTTCACGTCAAGTAAGCGTCTGTATGAAAAAATAGAACGTAGGATTAGAAGTGAGCACCCGAGATGTTTTGAACACCTAATTAAGGACACATGGAGCGGAGTTTATTCTGTTCGATTCAGCGATGAAAAGATAGAAAGCCTTCTTTACATGAAGGAAGAGCATGCTGCTACCAAGTTGAAACCGTGTGCTGAATTGCCCGAACTCATATAAATACAAACCAAAACAAATAAAGTTATGATTACCAAGGAATCAAACGGTCTTATGACCGAAGAAGAAGCGAAACAAGAATGGGGTGGGGTTCCCGGCGCTGAGAATCCCACGGAAGAACCGAAACCGGAACCAAAAGCAGAAGAACCGCCTACTGAGCCTCCCGCCGCTGAACCACCTGCCGAGGAACCCAAAGAGGAAGACCCCAAGGCTGAGGAACCGAAAAATGAAGATCCAAAGCCAGAGGAATCCGAAGTGATTGAGGCCAACGCGGACGAAGAAGAACCGAAAGCAGAAGTTGATCCAGAGAAAAAAGTTGAACCCAAAGCGGATGATTCATTCCGTGCCGAACTGGAAAACAAAATCCGTCAACTCACAGATGGTAAGACCACCAGTGTAGACGACTTTCTTCAAGAGGTAGGACAACTCAGAGAAGCCGCCAACAAAAAACCGACAGTTACCGCAGAGACCATTGAGGCCTACGACGCGAAACTCAGAGAGGAAAAAGGCTACGGATTGCTGGATGCGCTGCGATGGAAGGAGAAAGATGTCGAGAAGATGTCGGATCAGGAAAAAATGCAGTACCATTTCCGTATCAACAACCCCACCAAACCAAACGGATGGGTAGAATTTCAGATGGAAAAGTTCGATGTCCTGAATAAAACCAAGGAAGAACTGGCTGAAATGGTGGAGGAAGAAAAAATTACTCCGCAACAACTACGTGAGTTACAGGTAGAAAGAGATACAATTCTGCATGAAAGTGTGGAAATGTTAAAAAAACATAAAGAAGGCTTTGATTTAAACATTAACTTTGAAGCCGAAGAAGCTGCTAAGGCAAGCAGCCCGCAAGCAACGCAAGAACAGATCGAAGCTGCCCGCCGAGATTTATCAAAAGCGTTGGACGGATTCACAACGGAATCCGTTGAAGTAGATTTACCGATGAATATGGGGCCAGTAAAGCTTCAGTATTCATTTAAGGAAGATCAAAAAAGTGAGAGTTGGAAGTCTTTTAATCAAGACTGGATAAAAAGTCGCTACTACGACGAAGAAGGAAAACCGAATCATGCTTTAATGGTTCAGGATCGGGTTCGGACACAGCACTTCGACAGCATCGTAAAATCAATGGTAAAAGCCGGTGTGGCTGCAGCCATTAAAAAGTACGAAGCTTCGAGAGACAATATTCAGCGAGACAAAGACAAGCCTGAGCGTGTTGCGGAAAAGAACACAGCACCGTCAGAGCTCGATCTCCAATTCAAACAACGGTATGGCGGGTAGCAATCTTTAGCGGTTTCAGTAGATTTTTTTTAACCCTTAATCTCAACTGAAATGAGCTATCAACCTGGGGCTATGCAAGCCCAAACTAACGCTGTCTTTGGGAACTACTACGATACATTAAAGGAGCCACGAACTCCCGAATTGGTGTATCCGTTCGCCAATCAGCGTTTCACAGACCTCGCAGACCTTTTAATGGACCGAAAGGCCGTTGAAGGACTGTTTTACATTACCTATGAGCGCGACCGTTGGATGCCGAAAATCATCGCAACGAACGCGGGTGCTGGCGCTGCCGGTGCTGCGGTAGTATTTACCGTGACCTCTGCTGCTGAAATCGATGTCGATTACGGTACGCCTGACCCTCCCTACAACTCAGCGGATTCTTCTGACCAGAAGAAATTCCCTGTGCGTGTACGAGACATCATTCAATTGCGTCCCGGCACGGGAGCCGCTGCCAGTGGTAACATGATCCAGTGTCGTGTAACCGCTGTTGACCCCTCTTCAAGTGAGTTTACCGCTCAACCTGTAAAGGGTGATGAATCGATCCCTGCCATTAACACGGCTCAGGAAATCATTATCCTATACAACCAGAGTGGTGACGCGCAAGGGGTAGCTGCTCCTTTGTCTTTGACATGGAGTAACTATAAGAATGGGCTGAACAGTTCTAGCCACTCCACCCGAATCACGAGCCACGGTGAAATGAGCCGCATGTGGTTTACTGATGCCAGTGGTCAGAACAAGTACTGGACTCCGAAAGTTTATGCGGAGCATCTTGATGTGGCGCTGAATCAGCGAGAGCTTGCTTGCATGCTTGGACAAAAAATGACCAACAACGCAATCACTCAGGCATCTGCCGCCACAGGTAATCCGATTGCTTCCGGAAACGGACTGATCCCTGAAATGTTGAGTCGATCCAACATCTTTGAGTACAGTTCAGTGACCGGACCTTCTTTTAACTGGGCCCGAAACATCGCAATGGTGTTGAAGAAACAAAAAGGAGCGGACTACAACATGTTTTTGATGGGTCAGAAACTTCGTAGCGATATCAATAAGATGGGATTAGATGAACTTCAAGGTGGAGTAATCAATATCGGAAACTTCAAAGGTGATGAAGAGAAATTCGTTTCTCTGTCGTTCAAGAGAATTGAAGTTGACGGTGTTTACTTCGACTTGAAGACCATGCCAAGTTTCATCGACTTGCAGACGCTCGGAGCCGAGGGTTATCCTTACCCACGCGAAGGAATGATTATTCCTGAGCGATTGGCTTTGGATAAAGATTCTGGAAGTATGGTAACGCCGATCCGTGCTCGTTATGCTACCGACCTCGAAGGTCGTGACATGTCTATGACAACTGAGTTGTTTGACGCAACGAAGCATGGTGACACAGGGGCGCAGTACAAAGAACTCCGTTTCTATTCTACAATGGGAGTTGAGTTGATGGCTGCCAACCAAAGTGGATACGTAAAAGTATCACAAGGGTAGTACTTGAATACCAACAAGGGAGGGGCTTTACAGTCTCTCCCTTTTTTTAAATCAAACCAAACAAAATAAACAAAATGAGAAATTCAGTAAAAACAAAGGATCGTGATTTAATGACGATCTTAGGATATCGAAACGGTTATGCAAAACCGGAATACACAGGCGAAGAAGTCGTGTTTCGAACATTGCGAGAACGGGAAGGTGGTAAAATGAACGGGAACTTTCAGAGCATTCCCGGAGTAGACCGAATCCTTGTTCCAAAATTCACTCAGGAAGACGGGGAAGTAAAAATCATCAAAGACAGTGAGGGTCGTGTGGTAATGGAAGAATCCGTTATCTGCTATGTTCCGGGAGCCAGATCAATCTTTTTGGAGGAAATCATGGAGTATTCCGGACTCACAGAAAGAGAAGTCTACGATCAAAGAGTCGAGGACTTACAGTTCCATGACAGCGTATTGATCAGAGTGGGTCGCCATGAAGTGAACAAACTGGCCTACCTACGAGCAACCAACCTCAACCGTGACATCGATTCAAAGATGCGGAGGGGAGTGCCGACCTTTTACGAGTTGAACAAAGAAAAAATCTCTGAAAACCGTAAGCGGTCGAACCTTGATAAAGCAACAGTGATCAGCGAAATCACATCATTAATCCAAACAGATCGTAAAGAAACGATTTGGGTGATGTTTGCAGCCCTTCGGGAACTGACTTTGAAACAGGCCCGAGAGCGATTCAGTTACTCAGAAGCGGAAGACTACCTGCTTATGACAGCCATGCGCAAACCAGAGAAGGTAGACGAATTGTTCAAACCGGAAATGGTACAGCGTATGTCCGTGATGCAAGCCGTGGAATCCGGGTACCTTATAGTAGGTGCTGATGGAGCGGTAAGAACTCCGACAGACGAAACCATTGCCATAGTTGGACGCGGAGGAAATGTCGTTGAAGCCGTGATGAACATGGCCAATACAGTACAACTTGGACAGATTGTTCTTGCTGTACGCGATGTGTTCGCCAGCTTTGGAAAGAAGGTTCGCCAGGAGACCGGGGAAATCAACAAACTCAAAGCCCAACTGGCGGAACATCAAGAAGCCAAAGCGGAAGGGAAAACTCTGGCTGAGAAGATTACTGGTGCCGGAATGACGGCGAAGGATCCACTCGAAATCGAGGAAGTAATTCGTGGATTGTGCCATGGCGAAGAACCCAAACTTCAGCTTGGAACAAACCGATGGGTGAAGGACATCGAGGGAAATAACTTTGTTCCGTCGAAGGACTTGAACGAAGGGAAGTCTTGGGATATCAAAACCATCGCTGAGTTCTTCAGTAAGAACCCTGATCACTACAAAGAATTTCTTGAGAAAGTAGCCTGATAACTATTTTGCAGGAGATAAGAATCCGGTGGGAGGGGGCAAACGCTTTTTTTCGCCGGATTTTTTGTGTTAAAAAAAGTTAAGATTGTTTTGTGGTGCAGGTGAAACGCTATATTTGAAGTCGCTATTGCTCAACAAAGGCCGGGGTGGTTTCCACACTTTCCCCGCCCCGGCTTTTTTACGAACTAACGAAATGATCAAACAACTCAGGCTACTTCTTTTGCGCTTCGGGTACTACAAGGTGGTGTTGTATAATTATGCGTATTATGAGAGTTTGTCCAATGAAAATTACGTTATTTCTGTGAAGTATAAATGGGACTATGGTTTGGTTCACGTCAATTTCAAAAGTTCGATAAACCGTTTTTTCCTGACGCAATTATTCGAGCATTTTAATGTTGCTAAAAATGAAGAGAGCGAATATACATTGTCTCAAATTCGTGAAATAGAAACCAGAGATTCAGTCCACAGTTTTTTCTCAACAGTAGAATATGGCAAGCAAGAATTATCGAGTCCGGTCGGGGAATGTTGATCGGTGGGTGAAATCAGAAACCTACATGTCAGCGTTTCGGTCTGTGCAACTTAAACCGGAGTCAGGCGATGAACTTGGAGAAACCGCAAGCGTCCTTCAAGAGGGTGATCCCGAATCTTTGGCTGTTAAATTTAATGTCGAACCTGAAATAGAGTTTGAAATCACAACACTCCCCGAAGCAGAGTTCAGCACTCCTGAGTTTGTGTGGCATGAAGATGGAGAAACTTATTTTGTCTGCGAAAAAGGCGAATGGAATCTGGAAGTCGAACAGATCGACACCGAGGAATGGCTGTACCGGATATCAAAAAACTTTGATCGTAAAAAGCAGGGAAAAAGCAAAAGCAAGATGCAAGCAGTCGGCCATTGCGAGGGGTATTGCCTGGCGATGCTTGACGTATAGCGGAATTAACATTTTTTAACAACTTCGTTCGGAAATTTGTACTTTTGGGCAAACCGACGAAGCATGACTGGCTTAAAGATTATCGCAGACTTTATTGAAAAAGAACTGCAAACCGAGGATACCAACGATTACAGCGGCCTCACTCCACCGGCAGGAGCCACGCAAATAGGAGTTAATTACAGGCTCATTTCTCCGGCAGGAATCACCACTCACAACAACACCAGTACCACAGAACTTGACATGTATCCTGACTCAGACCCTGAGTTTGCGATGAACCTTTTGTTGGATTCTGCGAGTGCGGTTGTTCAGGGAACCTACCAGTTGAGACGTTCGCGGTATTGGGTAGACGTGTCGGGAGAAGTTGTGGAGGCGATTGACGTAGTGGATTATGAAGTTGATCTTGATTTTGTAACCCCGACTCCGGCTCTGACAGTAACAATCGATTATTTCATACCACTTTTGAAGTCGGTAGATGCTACAAATTATGTAGTCGGTGGAGTTACTCCTACCATGGATAGGGAGAACAAAATCATTCCTTCGAATGCTCTTGATCCTGTTCCGGCGGTTACAACGAGTACAGGGCCAGTTGTTCAAACGTCTGTGTTTGGTGGACAAGTAGGCGGTTTGGAATACGTGTTTGAACTCAGTAATGAATTGTTGTACACTTATCCGGCAGCGGTTCCACACACAAATGTATCGGGAACGTCACCAACAACGCAAACCAGCGCGAATGATGCCCTGTATGTTGTCACAGAAATCTACCTGAAGAAGAAAGAAGATATTGATAACCCGCAGGATGTTTGTACTGTATTTTGTGCGTTGAAAAAATTGTATGATCGGTACATTGCTGTAAAATGTTCGAATGCTAAGGAAGCGAACAATGCTTTAACTCCGTTTCTTGCGGCTTCTGCGATTGCACAGTTGATGCGAAACGCTTTCGTCTGTGGGAAGACAAGTCTTGTAGGAGAGTATCGAGATGTGATTTTGATATTAGCCGGATCAACGGATGATTGTGATTGTTGTGGTGAAGATGGTCCTACAATCATCCAGGGGTTGGGAATGAGCGGAGATCATACCATAGTAATCGGAACAGCGGGAGAGACCACAGTCAGCTTTGATGGCTCAAACACGTATCAGGTAGGTCTTGCCCCCGCAGTATTGGAGTTGATAAACGCTTTGACTTTCGATATTGACTCACCCGATGATTCAATTACAATAACCTCAGACACCGTAAACGGGGTGACAACTTTCTATTTGTCGGCTGCTGCGGGGACTGTAGGAAATCGATTGGATGTAGAACTTCAGTTCGGAATAACAGGAACAGCATTACCTGCAATCTCAATCAGGTATCAATCCCTTACCGGAACGGTGTTACAGGAGGTTACTCAGTCCGCACCGGATACCTTTATAGCTGTGACAGGAGTTGCTGATCTAAACGAATGGTTAAACGCCCCTATACAGTTTGCGGTGACAAATTTCTTTTCAGGAGATTCGGAGGACTATTTTATTACGGCAGATTTAATGGGGAATCGGGGTCTTGTTGCTCCAACAAACAGGAATTTACCAATTGAAGCTGAGGTCATAGACAAAGATGTAACGTCCGACACCGCATATATTTGTTTCAGGCATGCGGACGGAACCCTGATAACAGGGTCATGGCTTGCAGATTTTATGACAGACACTTCCAATTCCATCATAAACGCTAAAATAACAATTACAACATAATGGGTTACACAGACTTAGGTACTGGTCAAGGTCGTTTGTACGCTGTGCAAGGCGGGATCATTAAAGCTACAGACACCAATACTCGTGATGGTGTCCGGATAATGAAGGAACTCGGGTTAAAGTCTCGTGCATTGGCACTCGGACAGCGTGGAACCTTCACAATTAAGATTGATGAAATCACGGATTCAGGCACTATTTCAGCGGTTACAGTGAATGCTGTTGACCAAATTCCTACATCCATAAATTACGATGTAGGAGAAGAAATTGATGTCGCGAATGCCATTGCTACGGCGATTATGAATTACACTCCTGCGACAGGTCCAAATTATACGGCAATAAATGTCGGTGACTTGGTGGTGGGGTATGCTCCTGTTGGAGCTTCTACAGCTATCAATGGGGACTCGGTTGGAGTCAGTAATTCAGGAGACATTACCATTACAATTACTGCTGTTTCTGGTGTTCCTGACCAAACACAGATTTATTCAACCACACATGGGTATCAGTTTTACATTGATTCTGACCCTAACGCTCCATTGCTTTCAATTTCGGGAGCCGAAGAAATTACAAAATTCATAGTTCCTCAGACGTTGGATGGGGCGTTACCGGCTCAGATCGTAGAGTTGGAAGATGATATCGCAACTACTTCGCGAGTGGGGGCGATCAGCTTCGTAAAGCTACAATCTCAGTCGGGGGATTCCGATACCTGTATTGGGATTAACCCACAAGGCTATGCAGACAATGATCTGGTGTATGTCTGTGCAGAAGATTCGGATACCACGATTACATTCGAAGAAAATGAGAACGGGAATTTTTTGTTGAAAGATGCGGCATCCTTTATCAGTAATTCAGATGTCGGGAATTACATTTTGTTCCGACACATATCAGGCGTGTTTATTGAGTTGATGCGAAGTGGCGGTGCTGCTGCGGGAGGTTTACTTGAAATGACTTATGGGCAGGGATTGGCTGCGATTGCTGCTTCTACACTTGTGCCGGGAACTCAATACTTAATTACCGACAGAGGGGATAGAGGGCTTATCCTGACAGCAATCACTACAAACAGGTTTAGTCTGGAAGGGCAGTTTATCGCTGCTGTACCAGATTATCAGAACACGACAGGCAATTTTATCGGTGATTGGTGGTCAGGACTCACACCTTCGGTTGGACAAATATGTACTTACGCAGACGGAACACAGTATATAAATACTACAGGAACCAACACTTCTACGAATCCGGCTACTGATACAACGAATTGGGACGTACTTGATCGGACAACAAACATTAATTATATAGTAGAGGTTCACGATGTTAGATTCAATTACACCGCCGATAGGGTGGTGTTTCGTGCTGACCAAAGGGGTAATACAGTGAGCATGGGTGACTCTGCCCATGATATTTTTCCTTTGGTGGCAGGAATAAGTACTCTTGATTTTTTCTGGTGGGGAAAAACCAATATTAGCGGTAATCACCTTATAGATTTAGCTATAAATAGAAGTGTGTTTTATGGGATTATATCTTTTACTGAAAACATGCTTGAACGGTCGTACTTAACATCAACACTATCTGAAAGTTATTTATTTAGAGCGGGAGGAAACACAATAGAAGGGAGAACTCCTATTTATAGTGGAGGTGTTTTTCTTGATTCATCCGTAGCTGCTGTGTTATTTCACAACGAAGTCAAACTCCACACAGGATCGGCGAGTTCATTGATATTAGCGTCATCAGTAAAATTAAATATTAGCGGAAGTGGAGGATTAAGTTATTGTACTATACACTCGTTTATTCATACCGAACTAACAATTGAGGCGCAAGTTTCTGGTCTTAGTTTAGTGTTGACAGGTAAGGGCGGGGCGATTAACGCTGTAAGCACAATATCATCCGTGTTATCAGAAGGAAACCTTGTTTCTATCGGAGAGAGTGACCTACCGATTCCTGTGGATGTAACATCGGAAACGGAATTAAGTTTATTGAATCAAGATATTTATGGCGTGATTTTATTGGAAAGTGCAAATAGCACTGAAACAATTGATTCATTAGTTGATTGCAGTCCTGTGTTGAACCGGGTAACACTAAAACCGGAAGAAGGTACTGCAATTACATTTTTAGGAACAGATGCGTCAAGCCCTGTCGATGGAAGTATTTTAATTCCTCCTGTATTTTGGGATGATAGCTCTCCGTCTGACTCGGAGTTCACGGGACAATTAACCTTGGATGGGGATAATGGAGATTATTGCGAGGTTATCATTGTTCGTTTGGATGAATCTACAGTTTATTCTATCGTTGAAAAAGTCATTCAACTCTAATGATAAACGTCAACACTTTCATACAATCTGTACTGGCACAAGCCAACAAGGAGGTTATAGGCTTCAAGCCAAAACCACAGGACTTGAACTCGTTTCTGGCAGATAGTTTGACTGAGGTGTACAATTATTTACTTGGCCGGCCACAAGAATACCAACAGGGCCGACCCGTTGCAATAGTAGCATCAGCAAAAGGCCGTGATGTTACTGAAGCAGAGAGATACTTAATGACGCGCGAGACTATCGCTGTTACTCAAAACAGGATTCCGGTCCCGGATGGACAGACAGTGCTAAACACCGATGGGCAGGTTGTTCCGGCCATGCGTAGAATGGATAAGATTTTATGCTACTACATCGCTCCTGGTTCCAGCCAAGCAGACAAGCGAGAAGTCAAAATAATCCCAAGCCGCGACATCCAACGAAGGCTGGATTCCGAGATCAACAAACCAACTTTAAAGAACCCAATTGCAGAACTTGACAACACCGAATACATCATTTACCCAACAGCAAATTACGTGGAGCTCGTGTACCTCAAAGAACCACAGCGGCCATTTTGGGGATTCACAGTTGACAACACTTTACCTGCAAATCAAAGACGACCGGTTTACGACCCCGCCACATCAGTAGATATAGAAATTCCAGACCACATGACAGGACTACTCAAAGAAAGAATGCTGTACATGATGGGAGTCAGAGAAAGAGATCCATTCATGGTTCAGGTTTCAGAACGTAGAGAAGAAGGAGGTAGAGTATGATAACGACACGAACATTAGGACAACAGGTACTGGACAGGTTGAAGAAATTCACCTCTGATTCTGATATTACAGAGAACGACTGCATCATCGCGGTTCAACAGTCTTTGGCTGATCTTGCCGAAAAAAAAAGACTTCAGGACATTCAGGTAGATGGCGTTTCCAGTTATGACGGATCGCTGTACTACACCTTTTTCGATCAACCCGTACTGGATAGCGAACACGGTAAATACTTCGACCTTCCGGCAGCGATAAGTAGTGCACCCCATGGTCAAGGCATCAGGGTAATGAAAAACCTGAAATCTGAAAGCTACGTTCCTCTGCCTGCTGGATTCAATTCGCTGACAGCAGGGTTAAAAGTAAATCAACTCGGAGGCCGAATGGGGTTCTACGTGCTTGGTGATAAAGGATACTTCGCAGAAAATACTTTGGGGCTTGAGCCTCCGGGCAAAGTAGTGATTCAAATGCTGACTCCGATAATGGACGCAGATGTGGAGGCATACATGATGATTCCCGCGAACTTACAAGCCATGGTGATCAACATGACACTTCAAGCCATGGGGGCTTCACTTCAGGTGCAGGCAGACGAAACAAAAGACGATATAGACCAACCAGTTTAGAGATGTATAAACTTTCAGATATCGTAAAAGAGTACATGGTGGCCAAGGAGATATCCAACATTGACCAACGGTTTGTGTCGTTTCTTCAATTAGGTATTGAGGCCGTGAGGGAACTGAAAACAGAAACTGCAGCAGCGGGTTGGTACACCAAAACAGTAAAACTACCGGTTCAGGAAAGCGGAACAGTCTCTTTCCCCCAAGATTTTCACGACTACCATTACGTAGGTTTGTGTTGCGAGGGGAGTATTGTTGGTCTTACGTTCAGCCCCGATATGTGCCCGCCTATGACCGATGATTGCGGTGATCTACAAAGAGTGAACAGGGGCCGACAAGTGGGATACTTTATGGGGGGACACGATATTTACGGTCGTGGCAGGGGAATGAGTTACGGAAACGCAGGATTTTTCAAACCATACTATGATAAAGGATATTTCGTGATCCAGGAGCTCGGGATTGCTATTGATGAAATTATTTTGATTTACGAAGGCGACTTGTATGAGCAGGATGGAGATTACTTGGTATTTCCAAACGATGCCCCGGCAATAAAGTACTACATAGAAATGCGTAGATCGGAAATGTCAGAAAGAGGTCGCTCCGGGGTGGATATGCAATGGAGACACCGAAGATGGGTTCAGGAGAAGCGTAGGGCCAGAATGAAGAACAACCCGATTAAACCACAGGATATTCTCAATGCAATTCGAAAGTAATGGCCGAGATCAAAAATACCTTTGGAAAACTCGATAACGATAAAGCCCCTCAGTTTATTCAGGACGGGGATTATCAGTATGCCTTAAACATTCGAAACTCAGGGAGCACAGGAGAGCAAGTTGGGGTGATTGAACCCATACGTGGGAGTGAGAAGCAGCAGTTTAACTTACCTGCAGGGGTGAATCTGTGCATCGGTCAGTACAGTCACGAGGAAGACAATAGTATTTACTTTTTTGTTTACAATAGTTTATCTGAACATCAAATAATTAAATACCAACACGGGACGACTTCAAACGTGTTTACTGTTGTACTCCGTACTCCGGAACTTAATTTTCAGAGTCCAACAAAGGTTATTGAGGCGCAGATTATTGGGTATGTTAAAAACAAGGAGAAGGGTCAACTATTTTTCAATGATGCTTTCAATGAAGTCCGCAGGCTTGATCTTGAAGAATGTATTTTATTTGATGATGCGGAAATATGGGAGTTCAACGCTACAAAAGCAGGGAGTTTTTGGTATGCAGGGGTAGTGTTTGAAGGCGATACTCCCGCTCCTTTTTTGGTTGGCGATGTAGTTACGGTAGTCAGGGATTGGCGTAGCGCATGGCTCGATCATGACGCTGTACCTGAAGATGGTTTATTGGCAAGGTATCACAACTACGATCCAAATCCTTCGTATAGCGGGATGCACGAGGTAGCAGGTATTGGACCCGACAACTCTATGGGAATAGTACTGGCCCCGACAGGTGTTCAGGATTTTGTTCAGAACTCTGATGGTGATATTTCATACATCGGAGGAAAGATATACATCTACAGCCCTGACCGTAAATTCACATTACCATTTCAGGAGGACTATATAAAACTGTATCGTTCGAACCCGCCGTTTCCTGTCTTTGGAAGGTATGGCTCAGATGAAAGCAGGGGGACAAACACACTTCGAGGACACCTGTACCAATTTAAAACCAGATACGTATATCCTAACGGAATGCGATCTGTGCCGTCACCGATAAATGACATTATTACGCCGTTATTTGAGCAGAACGTACCGTTCCATGACTTACCTGTATGGCGGGACAATTTTATTAACTTGTGGTTTGACACCGGGGGACATGATGTTGTAGCGGTTGAACTACTTGTCAGGGAGTCGTCAAATGAAGTAAATCAGGATTGGGCGTTGGTTCGTCAATTCAAAAAAGAAGATTTAGAAATTCCTTCTGAAAGCAGTTACAATTTCCAGTTTTATGGAGATGAGGTGAGAGTCAATATACCTGTAGCTGTAGGAACGCAACCAATGGATTATATTCCGCATGTTGGCAACGCTTTTTGTTTCATCAAGGATAAAAGAAATGTAATTGGAGCGTGTGAAGAAGGGTTTGACCAGGTGGATGCAGAAGTTGAGATTGATACGTTTAATCAAATCCAGGTAGACCAACCGTTTTTATCGGTCCAGTTTTCTGGATCTGAAGCTCCAACAACATTGGACGGACTGCCAATACAGTCTACGATTATGTTTCCGAGAAACAGGAACGATAATGATTTATATCTTAACACTCTTGGTTCAGAGTCGCTATATGCAGCAGAGATTTCACCTGCGGGATTACCGATATATACATTTTCAGAAGGTCAGCCTTTAACAATTCCGTTTCCAACAGATTGGGAAGCGTTGGATTCTTTCTCGGATTTTCTGAGTGGTACGGGTTGGCTCAATATGTATTTCAATGTGGCTCCCTTTGGAGTTGTAGCAGATGGGTATGAGGCGGTTGCGGGATCAGTAATTTCAATAACAGTTAATTTCAGGGTATCAAGACATTTGGTATGGCTGCAACAATTCCCCGGACTTACTCCGGAGGATGGTATAGCTCAGGTAACGAGTTCTCCGTTTTCTTCTCAGAATCATTTAGGGGTGTTGTCATACCGCAGGTTTTTTGATGATCCCAATCCTTCATACGTGTATCTTTCGGATACATTCACATTCCAATGTGAGGGTGGAGAAACCGCAGAACAAATCAGGGACTACTTTGAAGCCGAGATATTGGCTTCTGAAAGCCTGAATACTGAAGTAGAAATCATATTGTCTACATGGTCGGAATTATCTTCGGGAGGTCCGAGTTCATGGAGAAGTAAAACTACAACCGTTGCAGTTGGAATGGAAACCACAACTGCGTCAGGTTATCCTCCTGTGCTTCGGATTCGTCCGACAGCATTGGTAGCAGAATTTGATTTTTCAGATCAGGGGCAAAGTGCATTTGCAGGAACAGTATCACTCGACAAGTTACGGAACTGGTATCGCCTGGTCGGAGTAAACAGGATGATTACGAAAGCTACCGGAATTAATTCAGCCGGTCGTAGAGGTTTTAAGATGGGAGCTAATCATCCGCTGGCAATTGAGTACAGGGATTCCGTGGGTCGTAGGGCTACAGTAACGAAGCCGGAGATACATTATATCCCATATTTCAATGAAAACCTTGCGTCTTCGCCGTTTGGATTAACGATGTTGATTCGGATATTGAGTGCAGCCCCGTCTTGGGCTACCCATTATCAGTTTATGTATGCAGGGAACGCCACAATGCAAGATTGGCTTACGTTTGAAGTTGCGTGGATAGAAGAAGGTGGTGATGCAATTAAAATAGCTCTTTCGTCCCGAACTATTGTTTATAATAGGCAAAATAATATTGGTTCGTTTAATACCATTACGGATGTAGATGGACGTAGTAATGTTTCGTATTCATGGACAAAAGGAGATAGACTAAGATTCGTAACGTATTGGACAGGAGATCAGGATTCTGGTTCAGGCGATCCGGATGAAGATGTAGAAGCAGAAACTTTTGTAGATATAGAAATCATTGGAGATGGTACGGATTCAGCGTCTTATAGTGGTGAGGTGTTTGGACTCGTGCTTTTAGTGGATAAACTGTCGTTGTTGCCTTACGTAGATGTTGCCCAGTTTGGCAGGGGTTCGCTCGTAGAAGTTTATACTCCAAAGGATCAGGCAGCAACAGATCAGGTTTTATACCATGAAATAGGTCAGGCGTTTAAGGTGACAGGGACGCAGCATCATGGAAACCGATTGAACCAAGGGTCAAACACCCCGGGGTCGGCAAGTCCATTCGCTGAGATATTATTAAAAAATACAGGAGATGCGTATGTTATTGGTCGCAGCAAGATTTTAAGTAGTTCAAAATCCAAGACCAGAACAGTTGAGTCTTCGTCGTTCTCGGATTTTTATCCTTCTTATGGGTGGGGTCCTGGTACTGCTAACAGGTATAATCCAGACGCAAAAAGAGCGTGGAAAAAAGAATTGATACGATATTCAGATTTCATACTTGGGGACAATAACGGTTTGAATCGGTTTTTTGATGGCAATGTAAGCGATGAGCCCGATGAACTGAGTGGATTTATTCAGCGTTTAGAATGTCCAGAGGATTATTTGTATGTTTTTCAGGAGCTCGGAACGGGAATGATACCAGTGAGAGCACTGGAACTTTTAAGTGCTACAGGGTCTTCTATGATAATGCGCTCTGATAATGTTCTTGGTAACATAAATTACGTTCCGGGGAGTTTTGGAATTGGAAATTTTAGAGAATCCTTGACTTATTGGGGAGGTGTGTTTTATTTTCCATCGATTCAGAACGGTGTATTCTTGCGGTTGGTAGGTAGGGAGATTACACCAATTTCAAAGTTTGGTATTGATGATTTCTGGAATACTGTTTCTGATTACATGGGTCGTCAGGGATCTCCGCTTTATATTCTAACAGCGTTTGATCCGAAGTACGGAGAGTTGATAGTTCATGTTCCGGGATTCCTGTATGTTGATGAGGACAGTGAGTTCGGATTTAATGTTTTTCTTGGTCGAACTTTGGCGTATTCTGAACATAAAAAAGGTTGGGTTACGGACTATCCATTTTTTCCTGATGTAATGGGAAACCACCGAAACAAACTCGTGTCATGGAAGCAGGGCCAACTTTACATTCATGACAGAAATGAGAACTGGAATCAGTTCTACGACAACGAACCCGCTCAGGACAGCAAGATTACTCTGGTGTTCAACCAAAGGCCACAAGCAGTTAAATTCTTACAGGGAATCGGTATAATGATGAACGCCGATGTTGTGGAGCCAAAAGAAGTAGTAATCACCTCACCGTACAAAGGTGGTCAGCGCACGTCATTATTCGAGGGAAATGACGATTGGGAGTATCAGGAAGATCAGTTTTTTGCATCTGTATGGCAGAACGAATTAACTCCTGGTGTTGAAGATCCGATTATCAATGGAGACGATATGCGGGGCCAGTATTTTATTGTAGAACTGACGTTTGGAGTGCAAAATAAATTTGAACTATTTGCGGTATCTTTGGAGCACAAGGACAGCGAATACACTATTAAATCTACGTAATGGAAGGAGTAGAAAAGCATAGCGAAAACCACATCGACAAACTAAAAGATGCACCCGATTTCAAAGAGGGTATCAGCAGGCTTGAAGATGCTATTCGTAAGTCCAAAGGGTCGTTTGAAGGCGATACTCCTTTGTGTCCTCTCAAACACATGTTCTCCGAGAATATGTATGTCCGTCAGATTTCTATTCCTGCCGGAACTGTGTTGACCGGAAAGATTCATAAGCACCAACACCCAAACTTTTTAATGAGTGGAGAAGTGGTGGTTATTACTGAAGGCAGGGGAAAGGAATATTTGATTGGGCCTCTGGCTATGATTTCGGATGCCGGAACAAAACGGGCTTTGATTGCAAAAACAGACTTGGTTTGGATTACGGTACACGAGAATCCAACCAACACAAGGGACTTGAAAGAACTCGAAGAACAGATTATTGCAAAGGACTTTGACGACTTTGCGAAGTACGTGGAATCAAAGAAAAGTCCTGTTCGGAAACTGAAAAATTACATCATCAAAAAACTACTATAATGTCCTGGATTTCAGTTGGTATAGGGGTTGTATCGTTAGGAGTTGGTATTTACCAGACTGTTGACGGTAACAACAAACGTAAAAAAGCAGAGAAGAATCGCCCTGATTATACTCCACCATCGGAGGCGGCGAAGAACGTAAACCTTGCCGAGCAGATAGCCTATGAAGGGCTACCGGCAGCAAGCAAGCAGCAGTTTAATCGTGAGATTCAACGGCAACAGGCAACGATGCTCAGTTCTCAGGGGGCTATGAACGCTCAGTTGTCAGGACTTGCAGGGGCGAATGTTGCTGCTATGGATGCTACGAGCAGGTTGTATTCACAGGACGCAAATATGAGACGTGAAGGCCGGATGTTGCAGATGGAAGCGAACAAAGTGGCTGCTCAATACAAAGACAGGGATTTTGCTTACGATCACCAGTTTTATCAACAGGATTTGGATACGGCGAATGCACTGGTTGGAGCAGGGATGCAGAACATGGCGGGAGGGGCTGGAATGATTGCGAGTGGAGCCGGAAACGCGAACTTCAAGAAAAAGCAAAAACCACCACCATCGGGCGGGTTTGAGTACGCGGATGGTGCTGCTTCATTGACCAATCAATTAAACTCTGGCGGCACTGGCCAGATGTCTCCAGCCACAACACCGCAGAATTATTACGACACGCCAATTAATAATAACCCATGGGAGAATCAAGGTGATTTCTTTTTATACGGATAAGCTATGCCAGACGGAGTAATGCCAATACAGCGATTAGGACTTCAGATAGGCGAGGGATCGGCCCAGGTTCTGTCGTTTCCTGAAGTCAGCCGTGATCTTGAATACATGCGTGCGCGTCGTGCCAATGAACAGGCAGAGAAAAGACAGCAGGAACGCGATCAGATCAACTACAACCGGGAACTACTGCAGTCGGAGCTCGATAAGTTGGATGACACTCCTATGTGGTACACCAATGAGCGGTATTATGGTGAAGTTACTTCTGCGGTGGAAGATGCGAGGAATACCATATTCAACAACATGGAGGGTTTTATCTCCGGTGATCCGGATGCTGTGAAAACCATACATGAGAAGATGGCATTGGCTAAAAACAAAGGCCGGCAAACAGAAGAATATAAAAAGCAAGCCGTGGATGCGATGGCTCTGGCGTTACAGGAACCTAAAAAGTGGAGTAAAGAACAAGTTCAACGTGTTATAGATTTCTCTCAAGGCAAGATTGCCTATGAGGATATGGTTAAAGATCATCCGACATGGAATTGGGGAGACAAGGTGGATATTGAACCTATTTTTAAAGATTTTGTAGGCAATTTTGGTGGTCTTGTATCTCAGGAAATAGCAGGTAGTGAAGTATTGCGTAGAGGCTCTATGGCTGTGTCTTTCGAACCAAATATAAACAGGGCTGTTGAAGCCATGAATGAAAAACTTATCGTCGATCCTACGCTACAATACGACATTGCGAGTTACTATCAAACAGATATTGAAACCGGTAAAGAACTTTTCCTTGCTGAGTTCAAGGATCGAGTTACTAAATACGTGGATGATGAGGTAGAATCGTATAAGCCGTTGAATCCAAAAGATACCGGAACCAAAATCACTCCACAACAAATTCAGTATGCCTCTGAAGTCAAGAGAGACGTGAATGAAGCCGTGAATTTTGGAGACGTGAAAAGTATTGAGCGACATCTTCAAGGATATGGAACTAATGTTATGCGTCAGTACTTAGATCCTTTTGGCAAGTATGTATCTAAAATACCGGAAGGAAAACAGGCAGAAGATTATATTCCTGTGGCTAAATTCTTTGAAAGAAAGCTGAGTGAAAATGCAGTCGGAGAAAAGACAACAACAGAAGATAATCTTGAGTACATCATACTTCGTCCTGGAAACTATGGAGCCATTCTAAATAAGATTTCCACTATCAATGAGGATATTTCGAAAGAAGCGATTCAAATGGAAGAAGACCCTAAAGGTGATCTTGACACAGAAACAGCGAGAATAGCGGCCAGTGAGTTTACAAAAGAAAATCGCCCAACACCAGAGCAGTTCACCAAGATATTCAGTAAAATGCCTAAAGGGACATCTCTTGTTGGTCCTGACGGAGTAACATACGTAAAACGAAAATAATGGATTGGACCCCACCAGAAGGAGCGGAAGCCGTAGAAGAAACAAAAACTGTAAGTTCACCATCCGGATGGAAGCCGCCCGAGGGTGCTGAACCTGTGGTTGAAAAAAAAAGTCCAGACCAAACTACTTCCGAAGACTCTACGACTGGGTCAGAAGTTTCCCAAGACCTTAACCAAAGAGAAGATCGGGATTACGGCGAACTTCCGAAGCTTGAAACAGAAGCTCGTCAGGATGCTACTGGCGTATTTCAAGAACCTGTTTTAAGCAAGGAGGAATCAGAGGTTGTTGGTAAAGCAGTGGAGCGCCAAAAGGTGATTGCTGAAACTCCAATGCCACTCATTGAAGAACGCGCTGCAAACGCTGATCTGAGATTTTCAGACCTAATCAATCAAAGGGATTCAATAGTTACAACGGCAAATGAAAAAGCGGAGATTTTAAACCGCATGGATGGCTTGTTGAATCTCACTCCTGAAGAACAACAATTCTACAACGAGACAAGGCGGCAGTACGATCAACTGAAAGAACAGGTCACACTACTCGAAGCCGAGACTGACATGGCCGCAATCAGTAGAGACGAAGCATTGGCCGATCGGTACACAAAGCGAAGCCAAAAAGGATCGACTGCCGGGGCCATGCAGAATGTTGTTATCGACGGATTTGTTGATATGGGAGCGCAAGCACTCCGCATGGCCGGGTATATCCGAACACTCGGAAGCGGAGAAGGTCAGGAAGCCTACATGAAAATGCTCGACGAAGATGTGACTGAGAAAGCAGAGGATTTGAAATTTGGACTGAAACTTTTAAGTCGAACGCCCGGAGTCCCAGGTTCCATTCCAACCGAAGAAACTACTCCTGAATTTATTGCTGAGAATACCAAGGAAATGGGCTTAAAGTCTGGACTTATCACCGTAGCTCAAAGCGCACCAATGATGGCCGGAAGTTATGTTACCATGTTCCTGGGCATGGCAGCAGAAGCAGATAAGATGCTCAAAGAAGCTCCCGGATCCGAGAACATGTCCATACATGAAAAGATGGGCTATCAAGCCATTTACGGAACAGTCGGAGCCTTATTGGAGAAAGCGGGTTTACAAGCCGTGCTTGGTGTTGGAGCCGGGGGAAAGGTGGCAACTGATGTTACAAACAGAGTCATAAAATCTATTGTTGGTCGAGGTGAGAAATTGACTTTAAACAACGTCCAACGTGCAGCACTCAATTTAACCAAGGGTGCAACAGCAGAGGGATTGACAGAAGTAGGTCAGGAATCTTTGGCTATCGGAATGGAGGAAGTAACCAATATTCTGAAAGACGAAGAAGTGTTTACTCCCAATGAATGGCAAGACGTGTGGGATAGAAACTTCCACGCATTTAAAATGGGGTTGAACGCCGGTCTTTTAATGACTTCTCCGGTTGCGGTGGTGACTTCTGGCCGGAAAATGGCAATTGAACGCAGTCCAAAAATGCTTCAGGGAGTGACTGAGGTGGACTACGAAAACGCGGAAGCCGCAATGACTCCCGAAGGCAGGGAGGACGTGGATCAATACATAGATGCTCAGGCGCAGTCAGGGAATCTTGATCCGGAAACCGCAGAAGGCTGGAAAGCTGGTGTAGATGAATTTATCGAAGTCAACGGCAAGATGAAAGATGGAATGACCACGGAGCAGAAAATGAAAGCGTTCCCGTTGATCCAGAGAAAACAGGCTTTGAAAGATGTCATTGCCAACACCGAAGAATCGTTTTTGACCGACGAGAACGAACAAATAGAGCAAATCAATCAGAAACTTGCTGCGATTGTCGGGAATAAAATCGTTGAGGAAGAAGCCAAGTCAGAACCGAAAGCGGAGAAAGTTGAACCTGTCGAAGAACAGACACAGGAAGAAATATCGGACACCGAAGAAGTTGATGCTCCCGTAGAAGAAATTGTAGGAGAAACGCAGGAGGAAGCAACAACTTCGCTGGACGAGATGTCAGAAGAAGAGTTGGACGCTCTTTACGCAGAACGAGAATCGGCTATTGCTGAACAAGAGCAAACCTTAGCCGAACAAGAGTATGCTGTATTCCAAGAAACCGGAGAAGCATCTGATTTGGCTATTGGTAGTGTGGCTTATAAAGTAGCCAATAGCGAGGAACTTTCAGAAGTAGAGCAATCGATCTTTGATAGTAACGAAGAAAGAGTTGCCACGGCTATTGAGTCGGGTTACGAGTACCAAGGAGAAGAAGCGAAAACCGGAGCAAGAGAAGCGATGGGAGCCGATATTTTGATGATGCTGCCAAAGATAAATTACGAAAGTTTTGTTCAGGCAGACGATAACATTGACCCAAGCCCTGCATTCAGAAGGGAGTATTTCGCAGAGGATGGAATGAACATGGATCAGGCCCGGGATGCCGTTCAAGGAGAGTTGGATAGTGCAGGAATGGGCGAGAGTGACACAAAAGTTACCGTAGATGATATTGCAAAAGCAATAAGACGTGCTGCCGCTCTTGAATCAGAAGGTAAGCCGTACACACGAAAGCAAATTGAGAAATCAGTACAGCCAAAAAAGACAAAAGAAAATCCATTTAAATCGATTGCTGATAATATCCGGGCGGGTAAAATAAGTGATGACATAATGATGTCTGGACTGCCAGGATTCAAAGAAGCGTTTAACCTTGCTGTGGAAGCAACAGCACAAGCGGTAGAAGCTGCGGGTACAATTTCACAGCAATACAAGGTGTTTATGGATCACTTTACCAATACTGACTTTTGGAAAGGATTAACCAAGTCACAACAAGATAAGGCCGGTAGGTTTGTCAGGGATCAACTTGGAATAAAAGCTGAGGTGAAAGAGGATTCTGCCTTACGTAAGGCCCGGATGAAAGTGAATCATGCACAAGAACAATTGGATAAACACCGGATGTCAGGCAACACTCTACTTACAATTCCAGAGGTTGACCGTTATCGTCGTCAAAAGTTACAAGGACAGAAAGAGTTTATTGCTGCTTCAATGGATATTGGCAAAGACCTTCCGGTGACAGGAGTGAAAGAGAAAATTGCTGATGTGAAGTCCAAGATTCAGGAAAAGTTGACTGCGGTACGGAAAGATTTACGTGCCGCATTAAATCGTGAAGGAACGGCAAAATCCCGCGCAGAAGCAATTGAATCCGCAAGAAAAGGATTGGCTGAAGTTGTCAAGGAATTACCCAAAGGAATAAAGGTTCCTGCCAGGTTCTTAAAAAGTGCTGCAGAAGCGAAAACTGACAAGCAGATCGAAAAGATTATTGAGGGCTTGGAGTTTTACGTAGAGAAGCAAATCCGGTTTTCGAAAATAAAACAGATCAGGGAGCAAGCCAAAAAAGTCAGCAAGAAACTTCGTCAGTCCTCTACATATACCAATAAAGAAGGGCGTGTAACTGAGTTGTTGGGTCTCGACTTCAGTAAACAAAGTTCAGCGACACTTGACGAGGTTCTGGAAGTGATGAATCAACTCGCTACTCGTCCGGTTGCTCAGGTCCGGTCAGAACAAATAGATGCACTGATTAAAAAGATCGACAGAGTAAATGACAAAGTGGAAACTCCCGCGGATCCGGAAGAAATTCAACGCAAACTTGACGTAGTATTTGATGAGTCAAAAACATTCCGATCCCGGCAAGCGGCACTTACTCGTGCCAACAATATATTGAATGCTTCTCGTGATATTATCGGTGAAACGGAGTACAACGAAACACTTGAGAAAATTGAGGAAGCTCAAAAGTATTTGAATGAGCAAGCGGAACAGGCCGCGGTAGAAATGAATGCTGAGAGTGAGCAGATGTTGATTCAGGTGGATGAATCAGATATGAACCAGTTCCAAAAGGAACAGGTCAAGGAACTGAAAAGAGCGGTCCGGATGTCTCGGGAAACCGGAGACAATAAGAACTACAACAAAGCGGTCAGGCTTCAGGATATAGCCACAGAACTTGCTTACGGATACGCTCCGATGCAGAAAATGCAGGAGTACATCACTTCGCTTGAATCTGAAAGTATAAGTACTGACGGAGCGAAACAAATGAATAACAGGGGAGCGGGTAAAACTATTCGGGAAAGTAAATTTCTAAGCTGGGTCGTACCTGACGTATTTAAGAGAAAAGGAATAGATCGAAGAGATTTGGAGGGTGCTGTCCGACAGTTGAAACTTGAAAACTGGCAGTTCTTTGATGATTATTTTGGCACAGGAAAAAGCGAATGGGTTTATAAAAACATAATTGCACCATTTTTCAGCCGACCAATTGTTAAGTCGTACAATGAAAGTATCCGAGATTACAGGGATGGATATATGAAAATCGTTGATGGCGGGTTAAAGGCAGTAAAAAAGACTGCTCAAAAGAAGATTTTGATGGCGATGATGCAGGGTAACTGGAATGTATCAAAAGATGGTTCCGATTATTGGGGACAATTACTTCGAGATGAGAAATTCGAAACTCTGGCTGCAAAGGACAAGAAAGAGATTCAAAAACTCTACGATGAACTACCGAAGGAAACCATAGAGGTCGATGGAGAACAAATTACCCGCGTGGATGCTGAGGGATATTTGAACTCACTTTCAGGGAAAGAAAAGAAACTATACTCTTGGTTGGTCGAGAACAATAAAAAGTATTCCGAGAGACAGCGTACAGCCAATGAGCGACGGGGCCAGAAGTTTGTAGAAGAAGATTCGAGATACTATTTCCCATTATTCAGACAGGATTTTGATTTTACGAATGACGGAATAAATGACTTTGTTTCTCAGGTAGTGAGTATGGCTGGGAATCCGAATACAAAAATGAAATCGGATCGTGGTATTGCCCGTACATCCGGAAAAATTACTCCGATTTCTTTGGATATGGACAACCTGGTTCGTGAACAAATATTTTCTACCAATAGGGATTTGTATTTGTCGGAAGCAATAAAAACCGGATTGAAAGCGGTTGGTAAACTACGAAACAAACTCACCGATAAGGATGCTTTTAAATATGCAACCGCACTACATGAAGCTCTGAAAAGCCGTATAAAGACAGAATATGAAAACCGAAGGTCTGTTTTTGGTAAGTTAACAATGGGCTTCTATGCTCGTGCACTTATTTCGAAACACAGGGTGATAGTTGAACCGATAGTAGAGACTGTTCGTACTGCTTCGGCAATGCCTTATGGTCAAATAGCTAAATCACTACAGTTTCGTTCTACATCATTTACAAATGAAGGTGCGAGAAAACTGATGGATAAAACGGGGAGCTCATTCTTACAGGACATTTACCTTGAATCTCTTGCGGAGCGTGACAGGACAAGTATGAGAGCAGGGAAACGCGGAGTTCGCAAGGCTACGAATGTAATTAAAACCGTAGCAGGAAAGGCTCAGTCGTTTCCAGAGAGAATGACCAATAACTTATCGTGGCTGCCTTCTTTTATGCTTGAATTTAAAAGGGCTTCCGGGAAAGAATTTAACGTCAAAGATTTTAATAATGATCCTGATGCATATATAGAGGCCAATTCTGATGCGATAAATTCTGCTTCAGGATTTGCAGACGCTCGTACCGAAAAACTTAAAGGAGCCAAAACAAGAGCAGGTCAGAGGGAAATTATTCGAGTGGCACCTGATTTCTTAAGCCCCGGAGGGAAGGGTGGTATAAAGGCGGGAAATGATGTCGCAAAATTAGTAATGGTACTGCAGAACTTCGCTTTTCTGGAACAGTACAATATAATGCGAAATATTAGGGAATCATTTCTGTATGGAGAAAATAAAGATAGAAAACTTGCGGCAAGAGAAGGTGTTGGAGCAATAATAAGCGGTGCTATGTATGTGTGGGGAGTGGGATATGTGATTGCTGCCTTTAATGGAGATGATGAAGAAAAGGAGAAATTGATGTCTTTCGACGGTGTTCAGGAAAGTTTAAAAAGTAATATCGCGTTTTTGGCCGGAGGTCGATTTGGTAACTCTTCAAAAATAGCCGCGTTAATGGCTACGGGTATTTATAGTATGGCTCTGAAGAAAAAAGGGACCAAAGAATCTAAGGAGGAATTGAAGGAACTCTTGGACTGGACCCGAAGTAGATATTTTTCTCAGCCGTTTGATTTTGGAGGATATAAATCAGAGGCTGATTTCTACGGAGCGATGTTGCCTATGGTAAATTACCTGTACGGTGATGTTGAATCGTCTCTTGATAACGCAACAGACTTGTACGCTATAATTGACAAGCAGCAACGTGGAGTAGAATTGACACCTGAAGAAAATGAGACATTAGTAATGATGTCGCTGATAAATGATGTTCAAAGATCGCTTCTTTTAGTCGGTGGAACGCAAATTCCTTTTCAGCGAGAAATCGACAAATACATCCGTGAAGAAAAGAAAAGACTGAAAGAATCCAAAACAGAAGACCGACCACTTTAGATGTTAATTTTTGTTAAATTTGTTGAAACCTAAGAACCATGAGCGCACTACGCCAGACCTACGACAACGAAAAGCAGACATTCCCACGATGCACGGCACTTACAGGGATAGAGTTTAAGGCATTACCGGGGAACATTTTAGAACTTTCTTTCTCTGGCTCTCCAAGTGGAGACGAACAACCGACCGACGATTTTAAACCTGGGGATTACATCGTGGGGCTTGCCGAGGAATTTGTAGGAGAAGTTATGCGAGTGGTAGATGGCATCCGATTAGAGCTGTGGGAGAACCACGGCCTTGATTCTGACACCCCGCTTGAAGAAGTTGACGTGTCGATCATAAAAGCAGCTCCGGGCTTTAAATCGGTGTCTTTTGTGATTGGTCCAGATGCCGGAGGAAAGATCACCGATAAAAAAGGTGGTGAGCAAACCTACCCCGCAGGATTTGGTGATGGTGGAACGGGTTATATTGATGCCGACAGCTTTCCACTGGTAGTTGACGCAACAGGAACAGAAATCTATGTCACTGGTAACTTCTAATGTTCTCGGAGCTGCTGTATAGCGTCCTTCTGTTTACTCTTGCAATAGCAGGAGTTGTTTATTATTTCTACCGCGTAGATTCTCAAAAAAAAAAATCATCTGAGCAGGAAAGTCCTACTGAGGCCGCGGACTTATTGATGTCCGAAGAAGAATCTGAAGAAGAGCCTGAGAATTTTCCACAACCACAACAAAGAAGTATGAGTTCCGGAGCCTGTAATCTCGGGCTGAACCATCGTGGGCTTATACTTTACAAGGGGCCGGGCGGTAGCGGCGGCGACCCCACCTCAGTAACCATCCAAGGTGAAGACGAAGGAACCACTCCCTACGGTGATGTTGTGGCTTTTATCATGCAAAGGAGTGATGGAAGTTCGATAGTCGGATTTTTTTCCGTTGAGTCTACAAATCCTTATGTGGTTGAATTTATAGATATTCTTATTCGTCTAAACGGCAATCCAGCCGCATTAACTTTTCTCGCTCAATCTGGAATTAATCTCACTCTACGAGATCCTGATGACGGAATAGTACCATACGTTTCAACCACACAAGTCAGTGGAATGACGGGTACTATTAATTTGGATTGGGTAAACCTCATCATAAACGCCCTTTCAGGTGAGATTCTGAACCAGAATTACATTAATGGTGACAACGTAGAGATTGAAGTTGTAGACACCAATGATGATTTGGTAGATGCAACGTTTGGAGCGGGTAAAATTGTGATCAATGATTTGCCGGCAATGACCGTAGACTTCGAAGCAGACGACTTAACTCCAAATGTAGGTGATACGGTTGCGTTCACAGATGAAAGCACACACACACCGGATTCATGGTGTTGGCGATTCGGAGTAAATCAAAATTCATTTGTGCAAAACCCATCTTATGTACCTGTTTTAGCAGGCCACAAAGACGTTCGTTTAATGGCGGCAGAAACAGCATCTATTGGCGGTAGGGAATTGAAAACAGATTACCTCGCAGTCGGTGGAATCGTTGATAAATACCCAACCAATAACATCCTATCTACAGGTGTAAACCTTCAGGTGTTGGCTTATGAGAACACCGCAATAATGACGGTGCGCAGAAACGATAGCACAACACAGGACTTTCTTGCTATCAATGGCATACTTTCCAAAACAGAATTGGAAACATTTTCAGGCGGTCAACGCTGTACGGTATCGAATTGGAAACAACAGGACGGCACCGGCAGGGAGTGGGTTCAGGCGACCGTTGGTAGCCAACCCGAAATAGTTGATTCGTCAGGCGATTGCCGTGTGGCTCAGAACGGTTATCCGGCTCCGTATTTTGACGGTACAGATGATTTTATGACAATGACCTACTTTGATTACTTCGGAGCTGGAATCACCGCTCTATACGGATGTTTTGCCGTACAGAATGAGAACGTCGCAGCAAGCAGCACACAAGTGATAGCTGGACATTTTGATTTTGGCACGAACAGCAGGGTATGGCGAATCGGCAATGGCTCTGGCGGCTATTTTGGTTCTTTTTCATCCAACGGAACAACCCCTCAAAACGCAACCTATACCGATACTTCCGTTAATGGCCAGATTCAGATATCATCGTTTCAGATCGACACAACACAGACGGGAGCAAATAGAATGAAGGTGTGGAAAAATTTAACTCAATTGACATCCGGAAGCCCCTCTGCGGATATTTCAGGAAACCTTTTTAATCCATCTACAACTCAATTAAGCCTTGGTTGTATGCTTAATTCAGGCGCGGCCTCAGGTTTTTTCACAGGCTACATTCAGATGGCTTCTATTTGGACGGGTGTACAAGCCAATCGAGCTGATATTGAAGCCTGTACTAACGCAGCATTAAATCCACTCGCGTGATGGTAAATTCAAATAGAGCAAAATGGTCGGTGGATTTGCTGGCAACGCTGGTTATATTGGCGGGTATGTTTTCACATTGCGTAAGGTCGGCTACGGCTCAATGCCCGAACAATACTTGTGAAACCGCCATAAACCTATCTAATTGCGTAACCGTAGCATTTGACAACTATAATTGCGAGAACCATTTTGAGTGCGTTTTGCAACACCCTACGTCCCCGACTTGCTGCGGCGGTAATGTTCACTACGCGCCTAAATTCTTCGCGTTCACCGTGCCTGAAGATGGTATTTACGCAATGGACATTCAGAGTAATTACAGCACCGGCACGGGGAATATCGGTAACTACGGACCCTACGACGGACTACTGTGGAAGATAGGCGTAGGCGGATGTGATAATACCAATTGGGTAGCAGCTTCAAGTTGTCCTAATTGGCCGGTTTGGTGTATCTGTAATCCCGGCACGTCACCAACAATTGATAACTGCACCGATTCGCCGTGCACTGACCCCGTTCCGCTAATCCAGTACTGGCACGATCTCGGGCAATACCCGTCAGTGTACAATGACCCATACGACCCCACGCAACAGGATTGGACGGTTACATTTCCATTTCCTGCCGGCACTGAAGTCGTGATTATGATTTCAGGATTCGCGGAATATGGGCCCATTACATCGTTCGGTGAGGGGACTATCAATATCTGCGGCCAGCAACCATTGAACACTACTGCAGTATTGACCCATTCAGGGCTTGACTTGTTTTGGACGGGTGAAACCCTGACTGATTGGGCTGTGTTTCGATTGGAAAATAACGAGTGGACGGAAATAGCCCGAACAACCCGAAACACATATCGAGTCGAAACTAGTGGTTACTACATGGTGGCATCGTCCTCAAAGTTCTCAAACGCAATTCATATAAATGTTCAAATAATATCTTCGGTTCAGGGGTTTAATATTTTGGGTCAGCAAGCAGATAAAAACAGCATCAATGAAAACAGATAGCGAGATTCTACAAGAAAAGTTTGACGAAGCCCATGCATCGAATAAGCGAATGGCTGACTTTGATCTCGAAGGTCGGACATGGCATATCGATCAGACGATTTACTACAGATTGGGGACAAATTCCCGCAGGTATAGACTTTTTAACGGTACAATAATAATCCAAGGCAATATTGATGGGATTGCTCCTGACCCTTCATTGCAAGGGATGAAAATAGATGGTTCGAGTGATGCAAACAACGCGTCCAAATACCTGTGTCGTTTTGATATTGACAGAGTGGTTTTTCGCGGTGGAAGAAACGCAGTGATTCAGGCGGCTCAAAGAGGTAGTGTGATCTCGAACTGTGCCTTTGAATTATGTGGTCGTGGTGTGCTTGGAGTGTGGGCGCAGCAATGTAAAATTGAAAACACACAATTCCAATTCAATGTTGTAGAAGACTTTTGTTACCGATCGGGGGTGTCTGACGGAACGCTGATGAATGAATGGGGTGTGCTTTACGAGCCAAACAACGACAGATGGTTCTCCAATTCCACGAGTTCAAACAGCCAATCCAATAGATCCGGAACAAAAGATTGCTGGCATTACGGACGGCCATTTCAAATTTGCCAGGCACGGATTCAAGGGTCAGACGGATTCACAATGGAGAACCCAATATTTGAAGGTTCTGCTCCGGAGTATTGCATCTACGCAGACAGCCGTGGTAGCACGACTGTTCGGACTATCAATATCATCAGGGCGCATATTGAAACCGGTGATAACGAAACCAAGGCTTTGATGTATGTCAAGAATTTCCCGAACACCTATATCAGCCAACTATACAGCCAGATTCACGACGTGCCTGTTTTAGAGTTTGAAGGAAATATCGGTCAGGTTTATTTCGATAATCTTACATACATTCCTTGGTCTGCGAGATCATTTAAATCACAGGCAAGCATAAAATGGGTGTTCAACCAACCTGCGCAGGGAGCTGAAAACCCAGCTACCCGAAATGTTTGGGATGGAACTGTTCCTAAAAACATATCCTACTTGGAAGGAAACGATATAAGCGCTATCGGATCAAGAGGAATATCACTCATGGCACGACCAGCCTACAAAACAGGACAAGAAGGAATTATTATCAGTGACAACGCTGTACAGGTGCGACATCCTTCAATTATTCACGATAAAAAAGTAAAACTGTACCCTCAGTGATTATTTAACCAGTAAAAACAAGGAAAATGGAGTGGATTAACATTGTTATTGCAGGAGCAGCAGGGTTACTCGGATCAGTAGGCGGAGTGATGGGATATTTGCGTTACCAGGCAAAACATCCAGTGGAAGTCAAAGAAGCTGAAGTCAGGATTCAGGCAGCAAAAATCGAAAACGAGGACCATATTATCGAGAGATACAGATCCGAATTGGACCACATGGAAGCCAATAGAAAGAAGTTGATCGAGCGTATGGAAATACTCGAAGAAAGACAGCGCAAACAAGTAGAAAGCCATTCTATTCAAGAAGCAGATTGCGGTCAGAAAATAGCGAAACTCAACAGGCAAATACAGGAACTGACAGATAAAATAGATAGAGCGCAATCCGTATGTCCTGAAGGTTGCTTTGCTGATAAAATAAGAAAACCATGAAACTATTACTTTTCAGAAAGTCAGACGACAGAAAACAAACACTTGGCCTTTTCGAATGTCCGGACGGCGCAACCTTTCCAAGTCTGGAATTACCGTGGAAAAACAATCAAACAAGTGTGAGCTGCATACCCGCCGGAACCTATTCGATGATCAAGCACACATCACCGAAGTTTGGCCCGTGTTATTGGATTCAAAATGTTCCTGGACGATCTGAAATTCTTGTGCATCCTGCAAATTTCGTTCGTCAATTACGAGGGTGTATTGCTCCCGGATTAACCCATGCAGACATTGATGGTGACGGGAATATTGACGTGACCAACTCAAAGGTTGCAATGCAGAAACTATTGGCTTACAATTTTACGGAAATAGAAATTTCGGGATAACTTGATTACCAGTTCCTTTCTTTGTAATCAGCCTCACCTTTCTTGAATCCCCGATTATACCCATCTTTGCATTTGTCCTTTCCGTATTCAGGGTATGGGCAATGCGGTGTCCATGTGGCCTGTGCGCACCAGTTTCCTTGATGGTAGCACCAGCCTTCCTTGTAGCCTTCCGGCCAACAGTCGCAGAAAGTGGGTTCAGGGGTTCCGGAGAACATAAAAATAGAGAACAGTAGGATGATTGTCGTTTTCATAGTGATTGGTTTTACATATTATATTTTTCTTCCTCCCGCCTCAATAGATACTCAGCAGGATCGCAGACCTCACAGAATTCGTCGCCTTCGCACTCACAATCGAAGATTCGAAGATGGTCGTTTAGCTGTTGGCCTCTGTGATGGTCGAAGTTCATAAATCCAAAGTTAATCATTGTCCGGCACCTAAATTGTTGAAAATTGTTAATTTCGGGCAATGATCCAATACAAAAAAGGAATTTGCACCTGCCACGGAGAAGAAAGGTTGATCGTCAAAAAGATTTCTGACCGCAAATACTGCCACCAGGGGAATCAAAACAGGCTCCGCAAAAGAAAGGCAGAAACCAAAAAAGAACCTGCCGGTGAATTACAGTTGTTCTACGATATATGGGCTGAACGTGCTCATGTGTGTGCAATCAGCGGAAAAACCATAACCGAAAGCCCAGACAAGAATCTTCCGCGATGGCTGTGCTGCTTCAGCCACGTCCTTCCAAAAGGATCCTATCCAAAGTACAAGTTGAACCCCGAAAACATTGTACTGAAAACCCTAGCGATGCACGACAACTACCACAACAAAGGAAAGTCTGAACTTTTAGAGGGGGAACACGGACGGCAATGGAAGGCTTTTTTTGAACTGAAGGCTAAACTTGCTCTGGAATATCACGAATCAAATTGATCAACGACATCCCGAAGCTCCTGATCGATTCTCACAAACTTTAACGGAAGTATATTCTCAATGAAATATTTGATTTGAGGCCGTTGCCTGTGGTTGGCCACATCTCCTTTTGATTTCGAGATTCTTTGTTGCCCGGAGGCAGGACAGTAATTATCGTAGTACGCAACATCTTTTTGATAGAATGTAAATCCAGTAATGTATAGCTCCGATGGCCGGTCCATACATATATCTATTATTGCTTTCATACCCCTGTTTGGCTCACATTTTATTTCTCGACGGACTTGGCTTAGAAACCCATTCATGCGGGAAAACTTGTGTCTTGTGTCTTTGGTGAAGTATCTTTTTCGGCTCTCACCTACCCTGACAATTTTAACGTGATCATACTCTGCCCATGAATGGTTGTCCCGGATCATTTTGTCGGTAGGGAACCACACGTCAATCCTGTCGCCTGTGTATTTTTTTAAAACATCAGGCATATGAACCTGTAGGTTGATACGACACACAAGGTCGTAATCAGAAAAGTCTTGAAATTTTTCAGTAATGTGTGGGGCTGGACCTATGAGAACAACTTTTTTACCAGTGAAAAGTCCATTAGATTTCATATTGGCTTTTTTCTGGGAACCTGGATTGAAGGAATTGTTTCTGATCATCGTTCACTCCGTGGTTGATGTTTAAAAATCTGAATCCACTGACTTTTTTAGTGATTTCCTGTAGTGTAGCAAGTCGTCCTGATCCCGTGACATAGTTTTTATTCGGCTCTCCTTTTACTCCAAGGGTGTTGAAGTACAGTGTGTTTCCACACATTCCAACTGATTCACCAAAGCAATAGTCCAAAACAATCGATGGATATTTTGCCTTTTCAAGCAAATAAGGACAGTGTGCCTCAAAAACATTTGTTGAATGTCCGCGCTTTTGGAGATGTTTAAGGGTTCTGGTCATTCTGCGATTCCACTGATCTTTGCTTTTTGGCTTGTGGGAGTTGTTGCTTATAACTGGTCGTAATTCCCCGGTAGATGTTTGTTGCAGGAAATACTGATCATCGGACATGAGTATGAATTGATCGCTCAGTCTTTGGTCACAGCAAGCCAGAACTATCTTGTTGTTGAGATTCGCATCCTTGTTGTGTTTGTATGGATCCGACAGCGGTAAGTGAATGACATTCTGAACCCACTCTGGCTTGTGTCCTACTATAAAGACTTGTCCGATACTGGTAAAAAGACTTAAAGATCGTAGAGAGTATCGGAGTTCATCAAAATCACCCCAATTACAGGACCGACCAATGGTGTAAACTACGTCCGTTTTTGACATACCGCTAATCGGTCAACTACACTTTTGACTTTTAAGAAATGATCGGTGTAGAGTTTTTCTGATTTCCTGTCGTAATTACTTACGTAGACCATCGTATTTTTCCCTGCCAATCGAGAGGCATTGAAAATAGACTTGATTCTGCCGTGGCATTCTTGTTTTGGTCCGTCAACAAAGATGTGTGTCCATTCGGTGTTCTCGACTTCTCTACCTAAGTTCAGAGCCAGGATAGAAGGGTGATGGATTTTGTCTTTCGATAGCTTTCTGCTGTTGTACGCGGTTCCGGAAACCTGACATCCTAACTTTTTTCCAAGCTTGGCCAGTTTTGGATTGTTTTCAATAAAGAGGGTCTTTCCGGTTTTATTACACTCCTTCCAGAGCAATGCGTCGTGGCCGACCCCAAAAATCAGAAGGTTTACTTTTTTCCTTGATTTTCGAATATCATCCCAAATGGCGTGGTACTCGGGGAAAGAGCCTGTCGCGCCATTTGAGATAACTTCTTCTATTCGATCTTTAACAGTCAAGTGTTAGGTCTTAGCTCTCTGATGCACTTTCAGAAGCACTGGCAGACTCGCTTTCGGAAGCGCTTGGAGATTCACTTGCGGAGGCGCTTGGTGAATAATCTCCGGCAAGATCAGATTCAAAAGAGGTCTTGTCTCCGTTGTGTACCAAAATCTCATTGATCGAAGCAGAGGCAAGGTTGTAATTAAACTCGCATGGATCGGTATCAAAGATTTTCACAACGCGATTCTTGTTGATCGCTACAAGGTGAACGATGTCGTCCTTGATAATTTCTGTGGCCACGATGTTTGCAGCATCGGCTTGGCTTTCGTCAAAGATTTCCAGAACGGTTTCTTCTACGAGGATTTCTTGCCGAACACTGGTATCTTGGTGGCGGTAAAACACCCGTGTATTGTCTCCCTCTGTTTGAGCGAGGATGAATGCGTTTTCGTTGAGGTCAAATGCACCGGTGCCGTCAACAGGAGTAAGTTCGATAGTCATTTTTCAGGTTGTTAAAGATTCGATGTCAAAAATAGGAAATATCATTGACAATAGACAAAATTTGTTAAATGTCCGTGATTGAAGGTTGTGGTTGGTTATATTTGCTTTTCACTTAACTAACTTAAACCCCACGAAAAATGGATAATTCATTTTACGAAAGACTTCTGAACGAAGCACAAGAGTTGGCGACAAAAACAAACGCCTTAAATGATTTTATGAGAACGCAAAAATTTGTTGACTTAGACAGAGAAAACAAAGACTTGCTTTACAAACAGTCAAGATTAATGAACGAGTATCTGCAAGTGCTTGGGCAAAGGATTGAATTACTTGGCGAAAAGTTTTCTTTCAAAAAATAAGTTGTTGAAGTTCGTGGCCTTTTTCTTTTTTGATTATTAGCAGGAATATTGATTTGAAAAATTGATTTAGCCCATTACACAGAACGAACGGGGATGTATTAGTCCCCGTTTTTTATTCAAATATTTCAGGATTAACCACGCACATCACATAATCCGTATCGACAATAAAGTACTCTTTCTGTTGAAACTTTACTTCGTAGTTGATATCCGGAGCCAGACCCACAATATCTCCTTCCTTCACTCCTTTGTCCTTTAAACTTTGGCTGATCCATTTTGCCCGGGCAAATGATTCACTTCTGGTTCTTGTGCTGAGAACAACTACTCCTGATTCATCGGTGTGTTCTTCTTTCCCTACAAAGATAGGCTCCAAAATATTGTGACAAGCGTTGGGAATAAGTTTGTTGTCTTTGACAATGGCGTAGATGTGGTGGTATGGAATGGAGATACATTCTTTGTCCGGCCAACCGATTTTCAAATGTCTTTTTCTCAGGCTGTGTGTGACAAGGCATAAATCTCCTTCTTTGATAATGATCTCGTGGGTTCTCCATTTATTGGTGTCCACTCGTTCACGGGCTGATTCAGGGACGGCCACAACGTATGCGTATTGATCACACACATCGGGTTCGAACTCGTTCTGATCGTAAACGGGAACATACAGACCACTCTTTGTTTTGATAGCAGAGTGTGGGCCTATGGATTCTCTTTTATTCTCTTGTTCTTTTGGGCGCAGGATCACACGATCCTTTCCGGCTTTGATTTGTGATGTCATTTGATTTTTGTTTTTCGGAATGTTGAGTTATGAGATTTCCGATATTGAAATTTTAATCTGTTCATGTTTAGACCGTTAGCCATACTGGAGCATATCCACCAGTTAGTGGCAATTAATCGACCGACTTCAACTCCGACAAATCGTAACATTCAATCTCTAATTTTTTAATTGCTTTAATATCTTGTGTAGCAATAACAAATTTACCAATAGCAATTTCCTTGCTTTCCGCTTTGATTTGTCTTACTATATTTTGCATAATAGTATTTTTACTACTACCGACAATTTCTTCTTTTTCAATTGTCATTTGGATAACTATAAAGTGTTTCATTTTAAAATATATTTATTGTTTAATAATTTAACTGCCACTAACACGGGTTTGGCAAAAGCGGGCAGAAACATTCTGCTAAAATTGAGCATCCTACAAGCCCACCTTCGCCAAGCCCGATAACGTTAGGGCAAAATTCCCTTCGGTCGGAATAGCACAAAAAGAAATTATGTCCAAAACTGGGGTGCCGCTGTGCGGTTTTCAACTTTTCCACATAGCTGGCAATCCCGCTCTTGGTACGCATAAATATTACCAGCAAGTATGCCGTCTACTCTACGAATAGTTTTCCATTTGCCATAGAAATGGATGAGCGGAATTTTGTGCAGAATGTATTTTAACCACATAATTTCTAATTGTTTTCTATTCCTAATTTTGCCCTAACGATCCGCCGTAGAGTGAGCCACGGCATCACCAGAACATTTAATTTACTTTCTACTACCCTCAGAGACCTATCGCCTAACAGCGTATAATGCTCAGGTGGCACACTCGTAAATGCTTTCGGATGCT